>JBMNTI010000006.1:0-41287 GCA_050945655.1 Acetivibrionales bacterium
GCCATCTGTTATCTTTCCGATAAAGAAGAAATAGGAAGCGTAGGCAACACCGGCGCCGAATCAAGAGCAATGGAGGATTTTATTGCAGATATTTGTGTCCTTAGTGCCCATACCAAATACACCGATCACTTGGTTCGGGCTTCCCTGAATAACTCTAAAATGCTTTCAGCCGACGTTAATGCAGCACTTGACCCCAATTATGAAGGGACGCATGATAAGCTGAATGCCGGATATTTGGGAAAAGGGATCGCAATAATGAAGTTTAGCGGCTCTAAGGGAAAGTCGGGAGCAAGCGATGCCAGTGCCGAGTATTTGGGAGAAATACGAAGACTGTTTAATGAAAATAATATTCCATGGCATATAACCGAGCTTGGTGCAGTTGACAAGGGAGGGGGGGGAACCATTGCAATGATGATTGCAAATCTGGGTGTTGATGTAATCGACGTCGGGGTTCCTGTTCTATCGATGCACGCACCCTTCGAGATTGCCGGAAAAGCTGATATATATTCGGCATACAGAGGTTATTATGTATTTTTTAATAATTAATCATTTTGCCTGTATTTTCTAATTTTCTTGTTTGGAGATGGAGGAGAGGGGATTGCTTTTAACGGCATCCCTTAGTTTTTCGTCATCTATATGGGTATAAATTTCGGTAGTGGCAATACTCTCATGGCCTAAAATGGCTTGGAGAGCCCGTATGTCGACATTTCCGTGTTTATACATAAGAGTTGCCGCGGTATGTCGCAGCTTATGAGGCGAGTATTTATCAGGATCCAGTCCGGATGCCTGGATATACTTTTTCACTAAATACTGAATGGTCTTAGGGCTTATGCGAACCTTGCGCTCACTTAGAAACAGGGCTTTTGGGTCTTTAATTACCTTTAGCTTGCTCCGTTCGGCCATATACGCGGCAATAGCCTCCTGACAAGCCTTGTTTAAATATACCGTACGCTCTTTATTTCCTTTGCCGATAACAGTCAGAGTATCACCGCGAATACTGTTGACATTAATACCTACAAGCTCCGACAGACGAAGACCACAATTCATGAACAGCACCAAAATGGCGTAGTCCCTGGCGACATTTTTCTTTCCATTGACGCTTTGAAGCAAATTAACACTTTCTTCCAAATCTAAATATTTTGGAAGCCTTCTTACGATTTTCGGTGAATCCAGCTCTGCAGCAGGATTGTAATCTATAAGCTTAACCTTGGTTTGCAGATATTTATAAAAGGATCTGAGACATGCAACCTTACGAGAACGTGTAATAGCCGAATTATTTAGTTCTCGGCTTGTATAAGCCATAAAACTGTATAAATCAGTAAGATCAATATTTTTAAAATCATCCAGAGTAATATCATTAACCGGTAGTTCTCTGAATTTATTTTCATCTGCGCTATATTTAGTAACTTTAATATAACGCATAAAGGTGCGTAAATCATAATAATATTCGGAGACTGTTTTTTTTGATATATTTTTGATTGTAAGCATATAGTTCAAAAACTCAATTACAATATCGGGCATATCATTGAAATCAAGCGACACTTAAAGCACCTCACAAGTATTTATCAATATTAATAATGATATTATACCACACCTGCATCTTATTAAACAAAATTTTTATTTTGTCTAATGTGAACTTATTTTTACAAAGGAATTTTATCGCATAAAACAGATTCATTATTTATTCATTATGTTATACTTCCTCATTTCAAAATGAAAAAGCAATATATAAACATCTAAAACATTACTCAGTTATCCTGAATAGTTTTCCGAAAGTCCCGGTATATCATGTAATTAAATAATCTAAATATATGATTTAGTCTGAAACTTGTATTTTAAGCAATCCTTTATCCAACGGCTTTAATAGCGTTTCAATAGTATTTATATCAGAGTTCTCACTCAACCAGGCATCTTTATCTTTGTCCTTAATAATAACCGGCATTCTATCATGTATTTCTTTTATATCTTCATTCGCCTGGGTTGTAAGTATAACAAAACAAGGAGTTCTTGAGCCTTCCCTATCCTTAAAGAACCAATATATACCCGCCAGATACATCATTCCGGAATCAAATAATGATATAATATGCTTTATGCGTTTTTGGCTGTTTTCTGTACTTTTCCATTCATAAAAGCCTCTTGCAGGTATCAAACAGCGCCGTTTTAAGAACGGTAACATAAACATCGGCTTATTCCTGACAGTTTCGCTTCTGGCATTAATAACCGGTTTGCCTTTAAAACCGGGAAAACCCCATTTAATAGCATGAACATTATTGGTATTTGAATTGGAAGTATGCTTGGGAGTAATTACAGGAGCATAGTTTCCGGGAAAGATTTCCCCCGCTTTCTTCAATA
Organism: Acetivibrionales bacterium; assembly: GCA_050945655.1. Classification (GTDB taxonomy): domain Bacteria; phylum Bacillota; class Clostridia; order DSM-8532; family DSM-8532; genus DTU059. Next base: position 2,353 of record JBMNTI010000006.1, read on the forward strand.
ATTCTTTTTCAATTTTATTTACTAATCCGGCAAAATCATCAATATCTTCTTCCGGTACATAAAACCTTCCGCACATATAAAACATTCCTTTAATAAGAACTTTGATACTTATATGTATGGCAAAAGCCGACTCCAGGGATTTCAATAATTAATATGACCGATTCTCCTCGGATTCTAGAGCAAGCCTTACATCAGTATTACTATTGATATGTTTACAACATTACATCACAACATGTTAACATTATTATACATATCACTATTATTAAATCAAATTAGGACTAAACAATTAAAGTTTAGTCCTAATAATCGGTTAATAAATATTATACTTCCATAATTTCTTTGATTTTTGCCTCAACGACTTTATCTACCTTTTCTATATATTCATCAGTAAACTTTTGAATGTCTTTCTCGGCAATCTTAAGTTCGTCTTCGGTTATTTCCTTTGCTTTTTCTTTTTTCTTATAACTTTCTAATGCATCACGACGAATCTGGCGAATTGCAACCTTGTTATTCTCCCCAAGTTTTTTTACTTCCTTGGTAAGCTCAATTCTTCTTTCTTCAGTCAACGGAGGAAATATGAGACGAATTACTTTACCATCGCTATTCGGGTTTAATCCAAGGTCGGACATTTGAATGGCTTTTATTATATCATTTAGTATTTTGCCGTCCCAAGGCTGAATAATGATTTGTCTAGCTTCTGGTACTTTAATATTGGCAATCTGAGAGATCAAAGTGGGAGTTCCGTAATAATTAACAGTTATTCTGTCTAAAACCCGCGGATTAGCTCTGCCAGCACGGATTGTTCCTAATTCATCCTTTAAAAAATTAATTGATTTTTCCATCTTCTTTGTAAACTCATCATAATTCTTAACCATTTTCTTAAACCTCCTTAGCTACAAATGTACCAACTTTCTCACCCTTTAAAACCTTAATGATATTTTCGGGCTCATTTATACTAAAAACGTATAAAGGAATATTATTGTCAATACAAAGGGAAGTTGCTGTTGAATCCATTACCCCCAATTGACGCTGCAATACCTCAAAGAAGGTGATTGAATCAAATTTATTAGCATTTAGATTAAGTTTTGGATCACTGTCATAGATACCATCCACATTTTTAGCAAGAAGAATTACTTCGGCTTCGATTTCAGCAGCTCTTAAGACTGCTGCGGTATCAGTGGAGAAATAAGGATTTCCGGTTCCGCATGCAAATATCACTACCCTCTTTTTTTCAAGATGCCTTACTGCCCTTCTTCTGATATATGATTCGGCAATTCTTGGCATATCAATAGCTGTTTGTACTCTGGTAGGCACACCTCTGGATTCCAGGGCATCCTGAAGAGCTAATGAATTCATCACGGTAGCCAGCATTCCCATATGGTCGGCTGTTGTTCTGTCCATGCCTTTGTTGTTTCGTCCACGCCAAAAGTTTCCTCCCCCTACTACGATTCCTATTTCAACACCCATGTCCCATGCAGATTTTATTTTATCGCTGATGTCGCTTAAAATCGAAGAGGCGATACCGAATCCTTTAGTGTTCGATAATGCTTCCCCACTAATTTTTAACATAATTCGCTTAAACTTTAATCCCATAAAACCTCCATAAACATTAAATATATGAGTATATTTAAAAAGAAGGTATATGATGTTAATCATTATACCTCCTTCTTTAACATTACTTTATTTGCTTCATTACTTCATCGGCGAAGTTTTCTTCCTTCTTTTCAAGGCCTTCACCCATTTCAAAGCGAACAAATCTTCTGATACTGATATTCTCACCGATTGTAGATATCTTTTCCTGAAGTACTTGCTGAACAGTTTTATCATTTTCTTTAATAAAAGGTTGCTCAAGCAAGCATATTTCATTATAATACTTTTCAATTCTGCCGTTTACCATCTTTTCGGCAATATGGGCGGGCTTACCTTCGTTAATTGCTTGTGCTTTTAATATTTCCTTTTCCTTCTCTATTAAATCTGCAGGAACATCTTCTCTCTTAACATATGAGGGATTCATCGCTGCAATCTGCATTGCAATATCTTTAACAAATAAACGGAATTCTTCGTTCTTAGCTGCAAAGTCGGTTTCAATATTAACTTCAACTAAAACGCCGATACGACCACCGCCGTGGATGTATGAATCTACAATACCTTCGGAAGCAAGTCGGCCTGATTTTTTGGCCGCTTTTGCAATACCTTTTTCACGAAGGTACTCAATTGCTTTATCCATATCACCGTTTGTTTCGATCAGAGCTTTTTTGCAGTCCATCATACCGGCGCCGGTACGATCCCGCAGATCCTTTACCATTGTGGCATTAATTTCCATTATATTATCCTCCTAAATCGTGTTAAATGCTATTATTAGTCTTTTACTGTTTCTTCCGAACCGGAATCCTGATTGTCATTCTCCGCAGATACTTCGTCAGCTTCAATAATATTTTCATCTGTTTCATGATCTGTATCAGCCTCTGTGTCAGTATCTGTGTCATTGCCTGTGTCTATGGCAGCTGAACCCATTTCTCCCTGCTTTGATTCTATTACGGCATCCGCAATTTTTCCGCTTATAAGTTTAACCGCTCTGATAGCATCATCATTACCGGGAATAACATAGTCAACTTCATCAGGGTCACAGTTGGTATCGACAATGGCTACGATAGGAATACCGAGTATTCTAGCTTCTAAAATAGCATTTCTTTCTTTTTTGGGATCAACAATGAATAATGCAACAGGAAGCTTCTTCATCTCAACGATACCGCCGAGATTCTTCTCTAATTTTTCCATCTCAAGGTTTAATTTGCTGACCTCTTTTTTTGGAAGTACGTCAAAAATGCCGTCGGCTTCCATTTTTTTAAGTTCCTGCAGGCGATCAATACTTTTGCGGATCGTTTTGAAATTTGTAAGCATGCCACCTAACCATCTGTTGTTAACATAGAACTGTCCGCAACGTTCGGCTTCTTCTTTTATTGCATCCTGTGCTTGCTTTTTGGTACCTACAAAAAGAATGTTCCCGCCGTCCATAACAAGGTCTCTGATGAAATAATATGCTTCATCAATTTTCTTTACTGTTTTTTGAAGGTCAATGATATAAATACCATTTCTCTCTGTAAAGATGTACTCCGCCATTTTGGGGTTCCATCTTCTTGTCTGGTGCCCGAAGTGCACACCTGCTTCCAGCAGTTGTTTCATTGAAATTACTGACATAATAATGTCCTCCTTGTTTTTTCCTCCGCCATCTTCTTCTTTAAAAAGGACTCAATATACTATATTGAGCACACCTTTTCAAATCTGATAGCGTGTGTATTAAAAATACCCGTAACATTATAGCATACGGGTAGTTTAATTGACAAGTATTGATACTTTAATTTCCCTATGCGCACAGGAATTATAACATATCATTATTATCCAGGTCATGGTTTGGGTTTCGTTTTACAATAATAGCAGCCTTTGTTATAGCAGCAATAACATCAACCTCAAATTGAGCCTTAAGGTTGTTTATTTTGGAATATATCTCGCCTTTCTGCGTGACAATATATTGAGGAGGCAGATCATTTAATGCTTTTGCGGCAATATCATATTTGCATCGATCACAGGTGCACATTTTTATATCTTTTAAGATATCTTCCATAAAACTAAAAACGATTTCTTCCATATAATTTTTCATTTGATGCATATAATAACCCTCCTGTACTGTTCTACCTAGATTCTAGCATATTATTTTAAAAAAATATACCATACTTTTCTAAAACTTATCCAAAAACTCCTTATTTCTTAAAAAAGGCTTTTCAAAAAAGCGTTTTAATCTAATAAAAAACGGCTCATCCAGATCAATCGGCTTTACCAGGATAGAGCGGATTCCCTTAATATTTCCTCCCAGTACATCTGTAAATAGCTGATCGCCTAGAATAGCCACTTCTTCTTTTTGAAGCCCCATTTTTTCTATTGCCTTATCAAAAGCGCCTCCTAAAGGCTTATGTGCTTTTGATATATAGTCTATGCCCAATGGTTTGCAAAATAGCTCCACACGCTTTTTTCTTCCGTTTGAAACTATAATTGCCTTTATCCCGTTTTTTTTAAGTGATCTTATAAAGCCGACTACTTTTTCGTCTGCTTCTTTTATGTGCGTCGCAACCAAAGTATTGTCAATATCAAGAATAATTCCGAATATTCCTTTATTTTTAAGCATTTGTGGGGTTAAAGCATAGATTGATTCTATATAAGCATCTGGAGACAAGAGTTTTTTCATATAATCCTCCGGAGTAATAATTGTCCTTAGTTTTTTATATTAGTGTTTACCTGTACCAGATAAAAAATCCTATTATGACAAAGGCTCATTGATTAGACAATGCACTTGTTATAACAACGAATGCAGTATGAAAAAAGTCTGGCGTCGTTTTTTTATTATACTATAGTTAATCATTATTAGCCACACAAAATATTATCGGCAGACAACCCCTGTAACCTCAAATTTTTTCATTGTTGGATAGTAATACATAAAAATTACGGAAAACGCCATGAATTTATTGTTCCCCTAGTAAATTTATGATATATTATTAACAAATATATGTATTGAGGAGGTCGCTCAATGAAACCATCTGCAATTATAACTAAAACATTCCCATTTATGCTGATTCGTTTACTCGCTTATCTAGTATTTTTCATCGGTATCTGTATTTACACGGCAATAGTGATCTGGATTTTGGGTGCTATTAAACCTGAAGGATTCTTTGCGTTTATAAGCTTTGCCATATTTGGTGGCGGCGGATGGGCAATTTACAGGTTTGTCAGGGACTATATAAACTATATGATTAAAGCAGCCCATGTTGCTGTTATAGCAGATATGGCAGTCAAAGGCGGAGTACCCGATGGTTTTAACATGTACAATTATGGTGTTTCCAAAGTAAAAAAGTTCTTTGTTGCCTCTAATGTACTTTTTGCTGTGGATAGGCTTATAAATGGCAGCGTAAGACAAATACAGCGCGTTTTCGGCGGTATTGGAGAATTCTTAAAATTTATTCCCGGAGTAAAAGCACTTACACAGATTCTAAATATGTTTGTTGACATTGTTTTAAGTTATATTGACGAATGTATACTGGCCTACATCTTCTTGAATGAAGGACAAAATGTATGGAAGAGTGCGGCAGATGGAGTAGTTTTATACGCGCAGAACTGGAAGACAATACTTAAGACAGGTGCAAAGATTCTGGCATTTCTTGTAGCATTTTTCTTAGTATCCTTTTTAATATTTAACGGTATATTCGCAGGTATATTCAATGGAATTGACAGCCTCGAGGGCGGTCTTGCCATGCCCATTGCCTGGACCCTTACCGTAGCCTTTGTACTTGTTTTGAAATGGGCAATTCTCGACTCAATTATTATGATTTATATGATGACAAATTATCTCAAGGTTGCATATGGTGCTCAACCCAGCTATGACCTATACAGCAAGCTGCAGGGAATGAGCAAGAAGTTTAAAGAGCTTTTCGGAAAGTCTCAGGAAAGCCAGAATACGGCTGCAAATCCGTCCACCGGCGCACCGGTATAAGACGGATGAATTGGAAAATGGATTAAAAAATGACAAAAGGGCTGTTTAAAAAATACGTAACATGTCATTCTTAGGCCATATAATGGCCTAAGAACTCTTAAAAATGGCAGTTTTATTAAGACAGCCATTTGTTTTTTGTTTACCCATGCAACAGTTTTTCAAAAGATTCGATATCGCTTACCGGAGCCTTGCATGAATGGTTTTCGCAGATATACGCCATTACCTCTTTGCCGGTTTTATCATAGGAATCTAAAAATGGTGCGATCTCTTTTGTATCTGCTACACCGGGATTATATAGCAAAGAAACCGTGAAAGGTCTGAATTCTTTATTAATAACATCAAGCATAGGCTTTGCCTCATCGCTATTTTCCGATACAATAATAATCTCCTGACTTTTAGAAAAACCGAACATTAACGCTATCAGGCTATATGAATAGCTGATTGGATGCGATGTTATACTATCGGAGAAGCAACGCAGTATTTGTTGGGCTTTCTCATCTAAATCATATTGCCCCGTAAGACGGCTTAACCTCATAAGATTTAATGTACAGACCGAATTGCCCGAGGGAATTGCACCGTCATAAACCTCTTTTGGACGTGTAATCAATTCTTCGCCGTCATTTCCGTAAAGAAACAATCCTCCGTTTTCTTTATCCCAAAAGAGTGACAATAAATCATCATTAAAGGAAAGTGCCCGTTTTAGATAATCGGCTTTGTACGTAGTTTCATATAACTCAATCAATCCTTGTATCAGAAAGGCATAATCCTCCAAATATGCGGGATAGTCTGCATCCCCATCACGATATCTTGAAAGCAATCTTCCGTCGTCTCTTACCAGGTTATCATTAATAAAATCAGCAGCTTTAATGGCCGCACGGGTAAATTTGCTTTCATTAAGAACCCTGCCGGCATATGCCATAGCCGCTATCATAAGTCCGTTCCATGATGTCAGTACCTTGTCGTCTTTCAGCGGATGAATTCGGTTTTCTCTGTACTTAAAAAGCTTATCTCTCGAGGATTTTACCTTATTGATATCCTCATTAAGCAAATTGTTGTTGATCAGATTAGGAATGCTCTTTCCCTCAAAATTTCCTTTTGAGGTTATATTATAGAAAGAGGCATACTCTCTCCCCTCTTCTTCTCCCAGAATTGTATATATTTCATCTAAATCCCACAGATAAAATTTGCCCTCTATTCCCTCAGAATCAGCATCCTCAGCACAATAAAAACCACCTTCTGAAGAAGTCATGTCTCTTAATATATAGGTTAATATATCCCGGGCAATTGAACCGTACTTTTCTTTTTTGGTAGCCTGATAGGCTTCAAGATAAGAAATGGCTAAAAGTGCGTTATCATAAAGCATTTTCTCAAAATGCGGAACCAGCCATTTTCTGTCGGTTGAATATCTGCAAAAGCCAAATCCGATATGATCGTATATCCCCCCTCTATACATTGCATCCAGTGTTTTTTCAACCATCTGCAGTGCCTTTGGATTGTTTGTGCGTTTCCAGTATCTTAATAAGAACATCAGATTGTGGGGTGCGGGAAATTTGGGAGCATGGCCAAATCCTCCGTATACAGTGTCAAAATATTGTTCAAAATTGTTAAACGCCTCAACAAATATATCTTCGGATATGCTTTTCATACTGGGTTTGCGGTTTCGCGAAATAAACTCCGATATTTTTTCCCCGGAATCTAAAAGACGATTTCTGTTATTTGACCATTCTCGAATTACAGCCTCAAGAATACTCAAAAGACCATCCATTCCCATTCTATCATCTTTAGGAAAATATGTTCCCGCAAAGAATGGCTTTTGCTGGGGTGTCATGATTATTGTGAGCGGCCAGCCTCCTCGCCCGGTAAGGGCTTGACACACATTCATATAGATGGTGTCAATATCGGGTCTTTCCTCCCTGTCCACCTTAATTGATATAAAGTGTTCATTAAGATAATCTGCTACCTCGGGATCCTCAAAGCTCTCACTCTCCATTACATGGCACCAATGACAGGTGGAGTAGCCTATTGAAAGGAAGATGGGTTTATCTTCTGACTTGGCTTTTTGAAAAGCTTCATCACTCCATGGAAACCAGTCTACAGGGTTATAAGCATGTTGTAACAGGTAAGGAGATTTCTCATGGATTAGTCTATTGGCTTGTATATTAGTTGACATGTGGGCATCACCTTCCTTTCATAATTCAGTTTTTCACAATAAAGAAGTTATTCTTATTTACCACCAAATTATTATTTGAAAGAAACTAATTATATATTCTTGCTATATATGCATATTTCGGCCACATCCGAACACCCTTTCACCTGTTCATTTATTGAGCAGAAACTCAACATCGTAATATCAGACAAAACCGGCAGTGGTAAAACATATATAGCATGTGCATTTATGAAAACATAGGATACATAGGGTCTTGCCCTCTATTATATATTGTCTATTTGTTACTTTTACTTGACTTATGGGTTTACAAAATATAGAATTGGGTTAAATTTATGTTTTGGAATATTGTTTCTATTATTAAAGGATGAGAAAATGGTTTATGAAGCTGGAAGAAACGTTAGGCGAAAAGGGTGATATTTTCAATATCCAAAGAAGCAGGATTACTGCAATAATGACTCTTATCTTATTAGTTTTGGCATTGTCTGCATGCCTTGCAGGCATATTTATTGAAAGAATATATAAAGATGTATTGTCAGTAGGTACAATTACGAAATTATTGTTGGTAGGTTCGAGGGCACAAGATATTATATCTATACCACTCGCACTGCTTCTGACTCTACTGTCTGTATTGTTTCTGAAACGCCGTGGCTATAAGACTTTCATTACCATTATTGGACTAACTGTATATTTCTTTTATGGATATGGACTCTATGTAATGCAAGGACAATATACATCAATTTATCTTATTTATCTGGTTATATTTGGATTATCTATATACAGTATAGTCTTGGGACTTTTAAGCTTCACACCTAAGCTAATAATAAAAGCCTCGATACCTAAAGCATTACGTATATCTATTAGCATCTTTTTATATAGTATTGTATTAATACTGGGCTTAGTATGGTTGTTTAGAATTACACCAGATATTTCAAGGCATATTCCACAGGATACTTATGGAGTCTTTATTCTAGACCTGGAAATAGTATTTCCTGCCATTTCCATAATCGCCACCAAGTTGATTTGGAATAAGTCTTTCGGAAATATTCTGGCAGGTGTTGCTTTAATGAAAGTATTTACAGTCTGTCTATCCTAGGGATTTGCAGAATGGTATGGACGGCTTTATGGAAGCATTCAGGGTGGTTATGACATGCTTATTATTCCAAGTGTATTGACATTAATAGGTTTAGTGTTCTTTATTCTATACATCAGAAAATTGAAAGAGGAAGTATAAATTAATTCATATAATTCATAGAGTTGAAAAACATATGCCCTCCTAAAAACTTCATATGGTCTTTCATAGTCTTGATAATAGCATACCATAAATTAGGAAATTTAGCGATAAGGACGATGCCAGCATTGTATATATCAGAGTTATGCAACACTCTTATCTACAATTCTATTTAAAAAATCCTTTTTCTTTTTCCTTACTAGTATTTTACATATGAATAGTTATTTTATATAATTGTCTTATAAGTAATGTTAAAATAATATAGTATTAGTAGAATTTTGAGGTATTCAAATATGAAGAAATGTTATGTATTCTTCTGTATTCTCTTTTTTGTGTGTATTTTGGCAGGATGCAAAAGATCTGTTAATTCACAAAACAATGTTGCAACCTCATCCCCAACTGCGCCGCTTTCTGATGCAACACCTTCTCAGCCGAATACCGATACTGCCGTAGAATTTGAACAGACTACCCCTTCACCTCCTATGGGTAGTCCTCAGGCAGATAAAGATCTTATGCCGGAACCAGATTCCAGGGAACAATATAAAGTATCAAGTTCTTCAGAGTTTCAGAGCTCTATTGGATCCAATAGGGAGATTCTGCTGCTGCCGGGTGATTATAAAGATAGAATGGTTATTTCTGATGTATCAAACCTGACTATCACAGGAATGCCTCCGGATGATATGGAGTATATAGATTTACAGAATACTATTCTGTTTACCAATTGTGCTGAAATAAAGGTTTCTAACCTGTCAATTATATACTATCCGGAAGGGGCAGGTTGTATTGAATTTACTGATTCCCATGATGTTTCAATAAATCACTGCGAAATATTTTGTTCTAATTTACCCTCATATAACAGTTCGGGTATTAAATTGAAAAATGTTAATGATTTTGTATGTTCAAACACGGTTATAAAAGGTCATCAAGACAATATCAATCTTTATCTTACCAGGGATGCTGCCTTTATTGGATGCACATTTATTGGCGGTCCCCTGCAGATTGGTGACGCCTTAAATGACGGGCCTTGTGAAAATATTGTAATAAGGGATTGTGCATTAATGTGCGAAGCCGGCATATGCGCTACATGGAGCAATTATGTACCTATCGCAGATAAGACAGGGTATGAAATTGATATTGGCACCGAAGATTGGAATGAACGCAGATTTCTTACTGCCATTGTGTATAATGATCAGATAAGTACATGGAGCGGACTTCGTTATATTAATACTTATGATGGCAGTATTGATATTTACGAGGATGGCAAAATTTTAAGTTTAGCAGATAAGCTGAACAAAACAGATTCTGTAAAAGCATTTCCGAGCATCGACTACATTGTTGCCGAAGATGCTGATTGGAATCAGTACTATAGTTATTATGGTAAACCTGAATCGGTCAAACTGAATATTAACATCTTGGAATATGATAATAAACCGGATATTGCAAAAATGATGCATAAGATTATGGAACTTAGCAAACTGGGAAATGACATATTAAGCTTTGACTGTCCCATCACTATAGTTTATCGTAATGCGTTTGATGATGCTAATATTAATACAGGCATTATTGCCTATGCGGAATTTAGTAATAAAAGTTTTAAAGAATTTTTATCAGACGAAGATATTGGAAAATGGAAAATGTATTGTAATGTAATTATTCCGGCCGGTTCTCCGGTCACAAACTCAAGTTTCTTTGATCTGGAGTCAGTGAATAAAAACAACACCAATATTTCAGGTTTGTTTCTAACAAATTCAGTTGAGACAGAAAACGGATTAGGTCAACTTTTCAACCGGCTCTTTACTATAGGTATTAATGGCCGTTATTATGATATATCTGCATTAGAAAGCTTTGCAGGCGCCGGAGACTTCATGCATTATTATACCGACCTGATAATAGTTGAAGATCGAGAAACAAATGATATTTATATAGCATCGGATGATTACTATAAAATCGTTATGAACAGCAGTGCCGATAAGGAAATAATTATTAAAGCATTGAACCAATTATCCGGAGAAAGTGATAACCCGATATCCGGGGATATTTGTAAGGATGTGCTTCTTTTTGTAGAAAACAAAGATATGACCCAGGATATGATAAACTTTATTTTCCTTACTGCATCGGAAGATACTTCAGGCTATGCTGATTATATCTTTTATTACTATATAGCAACATATGATATTAATTCAGGTAAAGTTTCAAGAATAAATCCGGTCGGTATATGCAGCTTTAAAGAAATAATAAGTAATACCTTAATTGAACAAGTGACTATGTAAGCCACATAGCCACTTGTTTTACGATAGTCATTCTGTCCAGCCATACTGCCCTTTAAGTTCTACAAATCGGACCATTTCCACGGTTTTGATGTGTATATCAACGTCACCTGTTTTCGTAATAAGCTGTAGTTTCTGCAAATTTTGCGTTCCGATTGGAATAACCATCCTGCCTCCGGTCGCCAGCTGGTTGACCAGGTCGTCCGGCAAAACACGTGCAGCTGCAGTTACCATAATCCTGTCATAGGGAGCATGTTCTTGCCAGCCCTTGCTTCCGTCCCCAACTTTAAAAAAGATATTCGAAAAATTCAATGAATCCAGCCTCTTTTTGGCTTTTTCCATCAATTTATCAATTCTTTCCACTGTAAATACTTTTGCAGACATTTTAGCAAGAATGGCTGTCTGAAAGCCTGAACCTGTTCCAATCTCCAGAACCCTGCTGTCCTTTTCCGGCGCCAGAAGACGCGTCATTTCAAGCACAAGACTGGGCTGAGAGATCGTTTGGCCGAAGCCTATGGGTAAAGGCTCGTCCAGATCCGCATATTTTTTCATATCATTATCGACAAAAAATGAACGCTCCAGTGAACGAAAATATGTTTCAAGCTCCTTCTCATCCATTTCTTTTCACCTCATTTCCCAGCAAATAACATTCTCTATGTTGGGCGGAGCACTCTGCTGCTATGATTTTCTTTATTTGCTGCAGATTATTATTCTCTAATACATACTCAATCAACATTGTATAATCTTTTCATATCTGCAACAGAACGCGTGAGTGAATAGTGATACATCTTTTCGAGTTTTGTCACTAGTATTTGATAAAACTTGTCCTGTATGCAGTATCACTGGTAACTTGAAAAGATAAATGTTGCTTATAAATTGTAAACTTAAATAATATTATAGTTGACAATAATATTACCCTTCATATATACTTCATGATATACCAAGCATCTTGCTTGTATAAACTACTGAAAGCCCGATTACGACAGACTGTGTGAAAACTGTTTTAACATGCAGGTTATAATATTTGATTATGCAATCGTTAAAAAAGTGGCGATGTTGCTGCGATTTAAAGCGAAGCAAGGATTGCGTAGCGAGCGCGACCGGAAACCGGATGTTGGAGATGGAGCGCTATATCGCAGAAGATCCTTCGCTGACGCTCAGGATGACAAATGTCAGCTACAGCCGCTAAACTTGCAGAGATTTAATTCTATTGCTAGTCTTCGCGCAGTCTGACGAGGAGAAATATACTATGGGGAAAAAAGCCGGTATTTATCAAATCACTATTATTGGATTAATGTCAGCAGTAATCTGTATACTTGGACCTTTATCGATACCGATTGGAGTTGTTCCTATTTCTTTCACCAATCTGGCCATATATTTCGCAATATATATTCTCGGTATGAAGAAAGCCGTCATAAGTTTTCTGATATATATGCTTATAGGATTGGTCGGAGTTCCGGTGTTTTCCGGGTTTAGCGGCGGCATTTCTAAATTATTAGGGCCAACCGGCGGATATATTATCGGATTCTTCTTTATGACATTGATTGCAGGAATCTTCATTGATAAGTTTTATGAAAAATGGTATTTAAGTTTTGTTGGTATGGTTCTTGGTGCTGCTGTTCTATATATATTCGGCACTATTTGGCTGGCAAATCAGACAGATATGCCCTTAAACATTGCGTTGGCTGTAGGAGTACATCCTTTCATTCCCGGTGATCTGGCTAAAATCATTATCGTTGCATTTATAGGACCTCAGATCCGAAAAAGACTCATTAGTGCGAATTTAATCAAGGCTTAAGCAAAAATAGTTTTGGAGAAGCCTTGCATTGGTCTGCTGCGGCTTTCAGCGTCGCAGTGTCTGTAAACTGCAGCAGATGCCTCACTGTTCTCAAACAGATGTTAATACTGAAAATTAAGCGGCACCATAACCTGAGAGGCGGATGCTTCGTAAATACTTATAATCTTGAAGGAAATGTTTTGTTATTTTTTAAGTTTTATTTCCATTATCTTATCTTTTATTGCTTCAGCCATTCCAAAATTCTTTTCGATTGCTTCTGCCATATTGGGATTTGTTATTATAACAGGAGTAACAGTAAGCTTTCCCATAGACTTAATTTTATCCAGATCCATCTCCATTAAAACATCTCCGGTTTTAACTTCCATTCCCGTTTCAGTCAGCCTTTTGAAACCTTTACCCTTTAATTCTACAGTATCGATCCCCATGTGAATAAGAATTTCTATACCTTCCCTGGTTTGTATACCAAGAGCATGATTTGTTCCGAACACCAAAACAACAGTACCATTGCATGGAGAAACCACTAATCCGTTTGTTGGCTCTATTGCAATGCCGTCGCCAACCATTTTTTTTGAAAATACCTGGTCGGGTACTTCTGTAATATCAATTATTTTTCCTGAAATCGGTGCCATCAAATCTACTATTGTGTTATTCTTTTTATTTAGTCCAAACATAAAAACTCTCCTTGATTAATGATTATACCATGCTAATTGGTCTTGTAAAATCAATTTTTGCCTATGCATACTTTACTAAATCACGGGAGATATACTCTCCCATGATTTAGTTTTATAAGTAATGCACAATAATTAAAATGAATGGTGGAGGATTCAAAATATTAAGAGTGCAATTACTTTTGTAATGATCAGGGCTTTATCTAGAGAGTAATCTCTTCATTTCATCTGCAATTAATTCAGCTTTTGTTCCGACAACAACCTGCATATTCTTCTTGTTAGGACGAATTATGCCGGAAGCGCCCAGAGCTTTTAACTCATCATCGCTAATAATACTTGAATCGTCAACTGTAAGCCGAAGCCTGGTAATGCATGAATCCAATTCAAGAATATTATCCTTACCGCCCAGTTTGTATATGTATTCCTGGGCAAGACCGACAATTCCTTTTTCTGCGATAATACTGTCTGAGCTGCCCGATTCATCATCCATTCTGCCGGGAGTAGGTAAGTTCATTTTTTCTATAATGATTACAAACATAAAGTAATAAATTATTGCAAATACAATACCTATAGGAATGATTAACCACCCTTTGGTTGCAAGGTTCATATTCAGGAAGTAGTCAATTGCTCCCCCGGAAAAACCAAACCCATGGCGAATTCCAAGTATATATGTCACTGCGAGAGCAGCACCGGTTAATATGGCATGGCCGAAGTATAGTACGGGAGCTAAAAACATGAACATGAATTCTATGGGTTCTGTGATACCTGTCAGGAACGCTGTAAAAGCTACACCAAGTAAAGCGCCTGTAACTGCTTTCCGGTTTTGGGGTTTTGCAGTTTTAATCATTGCGAGTGCTGCCGCAGGCAGACCAAACATCATCACAGGGAAAAATCCGGTCATAAAGATACCTGCGGTGGGATCTCCTGCGAAGAAACGATGCAGGTCGCCGGTTGCTTCCTTGAATGAACCGAATACAAACCATGCGATATTATTAATAACATGGTGAAGCCCTGTAGGGATAAGCAGACGATTGAAAAATCCAAAGGAGAATACCCCTATTGAACCGGAGCCTATCATCCAATTACCAACGGCATCAATTACCGATTGTATCGGCGGCCAAATATATCCGAAGACTAAAGCCAATGCCAACGTAATAAATGAAGTCATAATGGGTACAAATCTTCGTCCACCGAAAAATCCAAGGAAGTCGGGCAGTTTAGTATTATGAAACTTATTGTATGTAAAACCCGCTACCAGACCTCCGATAATACCGGCCAAAACCCCCATGTTAATGGTGTGATTTATTACTGCAGTACCTTTAGTCAAAACGAAATATGCCACAGCGCCTGCTAAACCTGCTGCGCCATGATTATCCTTAGCAAGACCGAACGCAATACCTATTGCAAAAAGTATAGCCAGATTGTCAAAAATAGCTGCGCCTGCCTGGAAAATAAAAGGCATTTTAAAAACATCATCTGCTCCAAGACGCAACATGAGTGCAGCAACAGGCATTACAGCAACAGGAAGCATAAAAGCTTTTCCTAACTTTTGAATTTTACCAAAAAAATTACTCATATTTTTCTTCTCCTTCCAAAATTCAAATAATTAAAATAGGATATTGGCTGCCCTCCTTTCCTTAATTAAAGTAATAAATAAAGGCACGAACTCATATATCAGAAAAAAGCATGTTTCTTTTTTCGATACATAAGCTCATGCCTGATTATTTATCAGTTACACGCTTATCATTTTATTTATTGTTGGCCAGCGCCTTCATTCGCTCAATGTGTATGGCCATATAGCCTATTTCATCCTCGGTAATATCAATATCTTTATAACGGCATATATGGGCGGCAATCTTTTTTGCTATACTGAAAGAATGCTTAAATTGCTCCTTAATTGTGTTAAGCAGAGGATTTACAGCATACTTTTCCATCTGAATCTGGTTATTTTTTAGTTTCAGGTGATTAATGAATCTTATATAGGCAGGTTCCTCGGGATTAATCTTAAAATTGAGTGCTTCTTCAATAATCTCTACTGCCTCTTTTAACAATCTGGTATCTTGTACGGTCTCGGAAATAGTCTTGTTTTGTCGCGCCGATTGCAAATATAGAGCTATAAACCCCATCTCTGCTTCTGAGATCTGAATTCCAAGGCGCTCATTAATAATTTCCGCCCCCCTCTTGCCAATCTCAAATTCATGGGGGTATAGTGCTTTTATTTCAAACAGGAAAGGGTTATTTATCTCGATACCCATTTTAATCCGTTCAAGTGCAAATCCTACATGATCGGTAAGTACAATATGTAAATGATCGTTTAATTTTCCGAGACTTCGCTCGGCTATGCTTATTATTTCTTCACAAATCTCAATTACTTTTTCGTCTAATTGGGATATTAGCGCGAAATACTCTTCTTTTAACTTTTTATTAAATGTAAGAAAGGATTTCTCTATTTGAGTTTGATCAAACTCAACAATAGCCTTGTCTTTTTTTCCATAACCTATGCCCCTGCCTATTAATATCATTTCATGCCGGCTTTGAAGTTCGGTAACAAGAACCACATTGTTATTCATTACTTTTTCAATTAAGTACTTAGTTTTAGTTAGCAATGGACTCCCTCCAAAGTTATCTTATAAGGCATAGGCCTGTGCAATGAAAAAGTATGGCAATGACTAAATCCTTCTAATCCGGCAGTATCAACTTTTACTCTGTTTTCTAAGTATGTCGGTCGGATGCAATGCTTTTGGTTATCAACAAGATTTACTTATCTAATATATTAGTATGCTTATCAAGGCCGACTCTAGATGCTTATGTTAAGGCAGGAATGTATTCGTATGCTATCTAATATATATATATCCTCAATTTCCATCAAAAATAACGCGATACCCAATTAAATCCCAATTTCCAAGTCTAAGGCTTGAACAGCTTCCTGGCTGCTCATAACCTGTATGAACCAATATATATAAAAAGGCATGAACATATGTAATAACACATAGGTTCATGCCTGCTAACAGTTACACACCATAAATATCCTTTATTAAATTTAGATTACCACATAACAAATTTCATTGTCAAGTGTTAATAGAAAAGAAATGCTGAGCACTTACCAGTCTATTCAATAATCTCCGCATAAACAAGGGTTTGGTTTAATAACTGGTATGCTACCTCTCCAAATGTAACTGGGCCTGCAAAAGGCTTTGTAGCTTTCCCTCTTAAATCGCCATAAAGATAATTTAAAATACAATTGCAAGAGAAGATCGGCTTATTTTCTTCGTATTCTTTAAGATATTTTTTGAAGTATTCGTGATAGTCCTCTACTGTATCGGCGAACCGGTATTCTCTATCGGCAAAAACGGGAGCATAAAAGTCGACTGTATTATTATCTGAGGAAACAGATTTTATCGATACATTGATTGATATACCATTATAGTCTGAAACCAGCGGAAGCTTTGTATCTATTTTTTTATCGGTTATGTATTTTTCAAATATTACTTCCTTTCCGTTGACCAGACATTTTTTTACCGATAGACTGTCCTCAAAGAATTCAATTCTATCTGCGTTTTGATTGTATTTAAATATGTTGATTATCCCAATCGATGCAAACTTTTTATCGGGAAGGTTAATATGTAAAGCAACGGCTTTATTATCGTATTCAGAACCGTTAAATCCGTTATATACCTTTGCTGTTCCATCTGTTTGAAGATTGAATCCCGTAATCCAGCCTACAATAGGAGTTATCAAAAAATCTTCCGATTTTGGCGCTTCTTTTGAAAAATGAACAGCAACATCACTGGCAAATGGTATTACAAGTATAGTTATACCGTTATGGTATGCATCTTTTGTGATATCCATAATATTATTCTTGTCATATTCAGACATTTTAAAATCTACAGCAAAATTAATCTCATCAACGAATAATTTATTATCGCTCGTAATACCTCCGTCTTCAGTAATAAAATATTGTGTCGTGCCTCCGATCCAATTGCCCTTTGGCAGCTGTCTCAGCAGTTCTTCATCTGCTGCTATGTGTAAAAGTTTTCCCTCGTTTATTAAGTTTTTTGTTTCCTCCAATGAAATAAACATTTCTACTTTTTTACCTCCTATGGATATTGTTCAACATCTTTAGCTGTTATATCCTGATATTTTGTTAAAAAAGTGTTTAGTTCCTGTAAACAAGCTTTTAAAACTTCTTGAGAGCTATTTTGCGCATATTTACACCGGAGCCTGGATATTAAAAGACTAAAACAAATTACGTGTAAAAAACAAAGCGCCAGGTTATTTTTTAACCTAGTATCTAATAATGTATTTCCACTGTTTATCCGATTAAAACATAAAACTAGAATTTATGTCAATAACAATGATATGTCGATCATAATCGTTTAGTGAAGCCTTTTTTGCTTTTCATCCAAATAATATATTCCACAACTTTTTTTATGGTAATGTTTAACTGCACAGGTGCCCCGATACTAAAACAACCAGGATTATACTTAATATTCTGCTGTGATGGCCGCTGTACCTTCAGTTGCTTTTGCCTCATACATAAGTTTGTCAACATGATTTAGAAGATCATCAATACTTAAATCTGAGGACGACGGATCATATAGGTCATATCCTATGCTGACACTTAGTGTCCAAGGTTTAATGTTGGTCTTGTTGAATCTGTGTATCGAATTCATATACCTGTTCACGGCGGCTGTGATGTCTTCTTTGCAAGTTGCTTTCATCACAATAATAAATTCATCCCCGCCATACCGTGAGATAAACTCACCTGCACGGAAGGATGATTTAAGGATTTTTGAGTGGGCTATAAGTACTTCATCTCCTGTTATGTGCCCCCAATAGTCATTTATTTTTTTAAATTGATTAATATCTATCATTATTATTCCAAATTTTTCATTGTTGCGCCTGCCACGCATTTGGTTCTGCAGGTATTCGTTGAGCTGACGCCTGTTATAAAGATTTGTAAGATAGTCCGTACCCAAACGCTGGGTTTGTATGAACAAATAGATGATGAAAATTGCCAGCGTTGTTCCAACCCAACTAATTGCCGTTCCGTACATTATTATGGCTAATATGCTGGTAATAATTGTCGGCACAACAAAAAGCAGCATTGGAACAAAATGATCTGCTCTTATTTTCTTTCTATTATAAATAATCATTCCAAAAGTGATTATAAGTATGGAAAAACAGGAGAATACAAAGGGGTAGAATAAAGGGCCGCGGTGATAACAATTGTTTTCATCCAGATAGTAAAGAAAATGGTCAAAGGAATTAATGATTACTAGTGAAACACTTACTATTACAATTGGCATCATAAACATTTCATATTTTTCAAGCAAAGCGGTATCTTTAAAAATTTTAAAAATTGAGTACAGGAACCATGTGTATGTCAAAATAGGAATAGCTACAAATGCAGAAGAAGTGAATATGTGATTCAGTATATAATTGAGCGAACCGGAGGAGTTCTCCAATGACCAGGCGATTGCATCGGATAAACATAGTAATATATTGGTATAAACCATTTGCATAAATAGTCTTTCCTGAGGCAGGTGCCTATTAAACTGCTGGTTCTCATTGATAGCTATTACTATGAGTATAGTAGCTGAGAACAAGTTTATTATTACTTGTAGTGTAGTATTAATAGTAATACCCCCATGTAAAATTAAAAAATAGTACAATAATTATAATCAATTTTCCACAATATTACAAGTTAAATCTAAGTACTATAGATATTATTTAACAAAGGGTAATTTTTCATATATGTTTGCATATGGATTCTAAAATCAGGCAGAACGCACTACATAAACGATATTGTTTACAATACAATCGAGCCTTTATGAGAACAGTAAACATACGGTTTCAGATAAAAAAAGCTTTTATAGGCTTACTGTTGCGAACAATAGTAGACTAACAGGTTTAGTTTTTGCCCGGCGCTTAATATTATAAATTATATATATTTAACTTTTGAAATGGTATGCCAATTTCATCCTAATAATTCCAGGGAAGCTTTTTTGTGTTTCATTTCAAAAATGTATTCTACAACTTCTTTATATGGTACTGCTTTACTATATAGGTAACCCTGGTATTGATCACAACCAAGATAATGGAGTATATCTCTCTGATCTTCGGTTTCAACAAACTCCGCCAATACCGCATAGTTCAGCGTCTTCCCCAAATCAACAATAGATGAAATAATATTTTTACAGCTGCTGCTGGTTGTAATGTCCCGAACCAGTGATCCATCCAGCTTTATAGTATCAAATTCGTATTCTTTTAAATACATAAGAGAGCTGTGTCCCATGCCGAAATCATCCATTTCCAGTTTAACACCCATTTTTTTGATAGCTTGTATCCGTTTGATTAATTTCTCACCGCTTCTAAGTGCCGACTGCTCGGTAATCTCCAGCTTAAGTCTGCCAGGTTCGATTTGATGCTTATCCAGTATTTCTTTAAGATTTTGCGTAAACTTACTGTCCTCCAGCTGAATTACAGATACATTTACCGCCATAGAAATATTGTCCAGACCTACATCGATCATTTTTCTTAAATCTCTGCACGCTGTATTAAGTATCCAGTAGTCAAGTTTTTGATGAAGGTGAGATTCTATTGCCAGCGCAATAATTAATGGAGGATAAATAAAACCGTAGCTTTCGTGATTCCACCTTAAAAGTGCTTCAACTCCGATAACATCTCCCGAATAATTAACCTGCGGCTGATAAAATAAATTTATTTTATCTTTATTGATGCTATATTCTAAATCAACTGCAAGAGACCGTGATATACTACCGATGTCGTCGTACCTGTTAAGCAGTGATGCCGCTACTCCCCTCTCTTCATTCTGTTTAAAATAGTCATAAACCTTATTGATGCTGTTTTTTATCTGAAAATCCGATATGTTCTGAGCCAGCTTAACAAATGGTATATAGCAAACAGTACCTATTACTAAATTGAATAATTGTAATATGCCGCCGTTTATTGAATTGGTTGAGTAATAGCCGCTCAAAAAAACAGGGGTTGTCCATTCTACCAGGCTGCTTGTATAAGGAACCCATCCGTAAAGCATGGCCAGGTATGAAGTAAATGTTAAGAGCATCGGCACAAAAATAAACGGAATTAAGAAAATCGGGTTCAATACTATAGGAATTCCAAAGACAATAAGTTCGTTTATGTTGAAGAATACCGGCAATAGCGATAGTTTTGCAAGCTTCTGCTGATTCTTTTTCCTTCCTTTGATAAGGATCGCTATAATAAGACATAAAGCCGTGCCACATCCACCCATAAGGATAAATGTATCGAAGAAAGTTTTTGTAAATATTTCTGTTGGTGCCTGGTTTGATTCAATTAGTGCCTGGTTTACCGAAAGGGCCGGCACAAATATATTTTTTGCTACAGGTTCAAGAATATTACTCCCGTGCATGCCAAAAAACCAAAAGATATGTACAAGCATAATAAAAATAATACCGCTTAAAAGCGGCGATTCAATTCTGTTAAAAAAAGAATTTAATAAATCCGAAATAAAGTTTTGTATATGCGATATGCCGAAAAACATAGACAACGCATGATAAACCGATGCAAATGCAGTAATTGTAATTGCAGCCGGAAGAATCGATGATAAAGTATAATTAAATGCCGAGTTGGCTCCGTCCGGGAATGCTTTAATCCTTAAAAAGCTGACGGAACTCAGTTTCATGAAGAGCCACGTGGAGCTTACAGCAGTAATGATTGCGGCAAACACACCTATTACGCCAAAATTGGCTATTTCAAATCCCTCTTTATTAATACCGGATATGGCAATAAAAGATGATAAGGATACCGATGCCGCAATAATAGGATTTACATCTAAAGAATGATCTTTTTGGTATTCGGTGATCAGTGAACTGCTGATCGAGATAACCATAATTATTGATAGAATATTAAAGGTTCCGTCTCGTATATACAAGGGGATGTTTTTCCATTGTTCTCCGAAAATAACCAGCATCATGTTCTGATAAGCAGGTATGGGCAGGCTAATAATTACTAATGCAAGAGAACCCAATAATATAAGTGGAATCATATAGGTAAGTCCACGCCTGACTGAAACTAAAATTTTCTTATTACCAATTCTCTCGTTCATTTCAGAAAGAAGACTTGTTATATTATTCATGGAATTCATTATTATCCGGCCTCCTCTAAATGCTAACAATTAATCTTTACCAAGAGGATTGACCGTTAAACAAAAAAATTGCCCATGATAAAAATTCAGGGCATATTGTGTAATTACAGTTGTCATAAATATTGTCCATTAAGTATTAATAACCAGCTACAATAATTAATAAACGAAAAACATTTTATAAAATTTTTACTACATCGTATACAGAAGTCAGAACCAGCCAATTCTGAGGGAAATATGTATTGATCGTCCAATAGCTAAGACCGCCTACTCTAAACTCATTAGCAAGAGTTAGCTTTGCAAGAATACTGCGGGCATCTTCAAACCACACCTCATGTTCTCTTCCGTCTGCATCATAATATCTGAAAAACGGAGCTTGGGCTATAGGATCAAAACTAATTCTCGCCCCTACCCTATATGCAAGGTCAACAGCACCCACATTAGATATAGTCTGTGCGGCGGTTCCTTCTTGATATGGCAATGTCCAATTATACCCATAATTTGGAATTCCCATAAATATTTTTTCTCGTGGAATTGCAGTAACCGCATAATTAAGGACTCTTCGTATTTCATTGATTGGTGCCACTGCCATGGGAGGACTATAGGTATATCCCCATTCGTAAGTCATAATTATCACATGGTCGGCAAGTGCTCCATGGACAGGATAATCATGAGCTTCGTACAATGTACCTACTTGTTCTGCCGATATTTTAGGCGCCAATGCCGTTGTAATGCTGTAACCCATCGGACGTAATCTTGCAACAACTTTTCTTAAAAAATTATTATAGTTTTCTCTGTCACTTGGATAAATATACTCAAAATCAATATCAAGCCCGCTGTAGTTCTTTTCTTCTAAAACCCGTACAACATTATCAAGAAGAGTATCTTGAATTGTGGTGCTTCCGAGTATGGTGCTTGCTAAATCACTATCGAAACCGCCTTCATCTCCAATGTTGGTAATGACCATCAATGGTGCTACTCTGAAGGAACGGGCAGCCTGAATAAGAGGTAAATCTTCGATATTGTCCAGACTCCCGTCGGCATTGACTTGATAACTGAAAATGCTTAAGTAAGTCAGGTTAGGCAATGTTTTTCGAAGAACTTCCATATTTATATTTGGAAATGCATAGCCATTGACTTGTATGGAACCAAATTTAATGCTTCCAGGAGGGATTGTTATAATCTGTCCTTCCTGAAGTCTTGCGGGATCCGATATCTGTGGGTTAGCATTAACAATGTCACTTATTCGGACCTGATATTCCAAAGCAATAAGATAAAGAGATTCACCTCTTCTTACCATATGCCGCCTGATTCCCGGAAGAATAACCAGAGTCTGTCCTGCAACAAGTTGATTTGGATTTTCAAGTTCATTGTCTGAAACAATTTTTTGCCAAGGTACTCCGTATTGATTTGCAATCGTATAAACACTTTCGCCAGGTTTAACTACATGAATTTCCATGACTTCACACTCCAAACTGCTTCTATTAGGCTTGCCTGTTATCCAACATTTTTTAGCGGAAGATAATCCTCCACTAAAAAATAAAGTGCAACATGAAGCCTATACAGACTGTGTGAAAACACAGTTTTTCACACAGCACGCATATAGGCCGAAGGGCATCTTTATATTGTTATAATCCAGCATATGCAGAGTGCAAAAATAATGTTTCATACAGGACTGGCCTGTTATCCAATAATAATACACTTAGAAAGAAGAAAAAACCGGACTGTAATTGAAATGAATATCTTGATTTAGAAATATTGGTTTGATTATACAATAAATTTTATAGATTTTTAGATGATAATAGTGTAAACTATTTTATCAAAGGAGCGTGTTATTATGGAAATTAGACTTGAATTAACAAAATCACCTAAAGCAAAACCAGCATCTAAAGACCTTGCCTTCGGTAATGTATTTTCCGACCATATGTTTATTATGGAATATAAAGAAGGCAAAGGTTGGCATGATCCAAGAATTGTTCCATATAGTTCAATTAGTTACGAGCCTGCTATAATGGTATTTCATTACGGCCAGGCAATATTTGAAGGTCTCAAAGCATACAAAGCGAATAATGAAGTGATTCTGTTCAGACCCGATGAGAATTTTAAACGTTTGAATAATTCCTGTGATTCATTATGTATTCCGAGAATAGATGAAAACTTTGCTTTGAAAGCATTAAGAAAACTAGTTGATATAGACAGGGACTGGGTACCTGATGCACCTGGTACGTCCCTTTATATACGTCCCTTTATTATTGCGACCGAACCGCAAATCGGTGTTCACCCCTCGAGGAGCTACCAATTCATTATTATTACGGGTCCTGTCGGAGCTTATTATAAAGAAGGCCTTAATCCTGTCAAAATCTTTGTTGAATCCAACTATGTCCGTGCAGTAAAGGGCGGACTTGGAGAGGCAAAAGCAAGCGCAAACTATGCCGCCTCCCTGAAAGCTCAGCAGATGGCAGCCAAGCAAGGGTTTACTCAGGTTTTGTGGCTTGACGGAGTTGAACGGAAATATGTTGAAGAAGTAGGCACCATGAATGTTTTCTTTGTCATAGGTGATGAAATAGTTACACCTGCGCTTAATGGCAGTATATTGCCCGGGATTACAAGAAAATCCTGTCTTGAGCTTCTTCGTTCATGGGATCTCAATGTTTCCGAAAGAAGAATCTCTATCCAAGAAATTTTTGATGCCGGTGAAAACGGCATGCTGAAAGAAGCATTCGGCACTGGAACCGCAGCTGTTATCTCCCCTATCGGAGAGCTTTTCTGGAATGGCAAAAAACTTACATTGAGCAACGGAAAAATTGGCGAACTATCACAGAAGCTATATGACAATCTGACAGGAATTCAGTATGCAAAACTGCCTGATCCTTTTAATTGGATTGTTAAGTTTTAAGAAATGCCATACATATAAAGAGTCATAAAAAATTGGCTCTTTATATGAGGGCGTTGCCCTTCATCAAGCTTTTTAGAATACATGTAAATAAATCAAACTCACCATTGAGCGGCCATTATCAAAAATATAAAACCTAAAATTTCTTATTTAGGGGTTGAAAACATCTGATAATAATATTATAATGATAATCGCTGTGTGAAATGCTATAGCAATCAATCCTGCTAAGGTTTCCACAATAATAGAATATTTGTTGCGGATTGGTGTAACGGTAGCACGACTGACTCTGGCTCAGTTTGTTAGGGTTCAAATCCTTAATCCGCAGCCAAATACCAAAGCCGGTTTCAAGCCAGAGAACCGGCTTAATTTATTTATCCGGACAATTCGGCTATTTCATACGTGCGGATATTTGATTACATACGAAATATGTTTGCAGTAAGTACATGACTTAGACAGCAATTCCTATGTATATGAAACTATATTAGATTACTTACGTGCTATTTAATAATATCATTCGTAAATTTTTGTACTAAAGTCTGGTTCTTAAAGGCTTTCGCCAAACTGTGCGAAAACTATTTTAACATGCAGGTTATAATATTTGATTATGCAATCGTAAATAAGCCGCGTAGTTGCTGCGATTTAAAGCGAAGCAAGGATTGCGTAGCGAACGCGACAGGAAACAGGATGTTGGAGATGGAGCATCGCCTACAAAGAGGATTACGACATCCGCTATACTCGTTTGGATTTAATACTATTCATAGTTTTCACACAGTCTGACAACTTATCTCATTGAGAACCTTGCACCTGCTATATTATAAACATAAAAAATATCAATGGGTTAAATTGTACGTCCCATTAGCTTATAAGAACCGCTGCAATGGGCGTGGCAAATAGCAACAGCAAGGGCATCGGCAGCGTCATCAGGTTTCGGAATCTTTTCAAGATTGAGCAATACCTTCACCATTTGCTGTACCTGCTCCTTTTTAGCCCGGCCATAACCTACAACGGCTTGCTTAACCTGAAGTGGTGTGTATTCAAATACTTTTATATCTGCCTTAGCTGCGGCCAAAAGTACGACTCCCCTTCCATGGCCTACTTTAATTGCTGTTTTGACATTGGTGTTAAAAAACAATTCTTCCACGGCCATAGCTTCGGGTTTGTATTTTGTTATGAGCATATCCAAACTGTTGCTTAAAGACAATAATCTGTCGGACAATTCGAATCCGGCATCTGTGGTA
The DNA here is from genome assembly GCA_050945655.1 of Acetivibrionales bacterium. Lineage (GTDB taxonomy): Bacteria > Bacillota > Clostridia > DSM-8532 > DSM-8532 > DTU059. The sequence continues at coordinate 28,297 of JBMNTI010000006.1, forward strand.
ATAGTTCCCACATCAATTATTGAAAATTTGTTGCCTGTGTATTCAATAACTCCGTAGCCCGTTATTGCAAAGCCGGGATCAATACCTATAATTCGCATGATTTTACCTCATTAATACAGTAAATAATATATGGTATAATTTATTATACAAGGCCTTGCATATTTATGCATGATACCGTATAATTTTAAAAAACCATACAATAATAAAAAATTCACGGTAACCTAATTTTAGCACAGATTGGAGAGATTTTTAATGAGTAAGGAAAAAATTGTGCTTGCCTATTCAGGAGGGCTTGATACTTCTATCATTATTCCCTGGCTGAAAGAAAACTACGACGCAGAAGTTATAGCCGTTGCGGCCGACGTCGGACAGGCCGAAGAGCTGGAAAATTTAAATGAGAAGGCTATAAAAACAGGAGCAAGCAAGATTTTTATTGAGGACATTAAAGAAGAATTTATTACTGATTTTATTTATCCGACCCTCAAAGCCGGAGCAGTTTATGAGGGAAAATACCTGCTTGGCACATCTTTTGCCAGACCAATCATTGCAAAGCGACTTGTTGAAATAGCCGAAAGAGAAGGTGCTACAGCCATATGCCACGGCGCAACCGGCAAAGGTAATGATCAGGTTCGTTTCGAGCTTACAATCAAAGCCCTTGCTCCCCATTTGAAAATAATAGCACCATGGAGAATCTGGGATATAAAATCCAGAGAAGAAGAGATTGATTATGCCATAGCAAGGAATATTCCCATACCGGTCAGCAAAAGCAGCAATTACAGCAGAGACAGGAATATCTGGCACTTAAGCCATGAGGGCTCCGAATTGGAGAATCCCGCCAACGAACCGATATATGACAGGCTGCTTCAACTGTCGGTAACTCCTGAAAATGCTCCGGACAAGCCGACCTATGTTGAAATAGAATTTGAAAAAGGAATCCCGGTAAAGGTTAACGGCCAGAAACTGCCTCCTGTTAAACTTATGGAAACCTTAAACAAATTGGGCGGAGAAAACGGCATCGGAATAATAGACATCGTGGAGAACCGTCTTGTAGGAATGAAGTCCCGCGGCGTTTATGAAACTCCCGGAGGAACAATCCTGTATGCAGCCCATCAGGAGCTTGAAAATATTACTCTTGACAGGGATACAGCCCACTATAAAGTTCTTGTTGCACAGAGGTTTGCGGAACTTGTATACTTTGGCCAATGGTATACTCCCCTTCGTGAGGCACTTACAGCGTTTGTTGATTCCACACAAAAATATGTAACCGGAACAGTTAAGCTGAAATTATATAAAGGTAATATCACACCGGCAGGGACAACCTCTCCCTACTCCCTATTTAGCGAAGAACTGTGTACTTTTGGAGAGGATAATGTCTATAACCAAAAAGATGCGGAAGGTTTCATTAATCTGTTTGGCTTACCTTGCACGGTTCAAGCAAATATGAAGAAACTGAACGATATTAAAGATTAATAAAATAGAATTGAGGGTTATTATGAAACTTTGGGGCGGTAGGTTTACAAAGGATACAGATCAATTGACAGATGATTTCAACTCATCTATACATTTTGACAGCAGGATGTATAGACAGGATATTCTGGGAAGTGCCGCACATGTTAAAATGCTTGGTTCATGCGGAGTTATCCCGCAAAAAGATGCTGATCTGATTTATAAAACACTTTTTGAAATTCTCGAAGATATTGAGAACGGTAAAGTGGAATTTGAGGTTTCAGCCGAAGACATTCACATGAATATCGAAACACTTCTTATTTCCAGAATCGGCGATATCGGAAAACAGCTTCATACCGGCAGAAGCAGAAATGATCAGGTTGCCCTGGATATTCGAATGTACCTCAAAGTTGAAGCAGCTAAGCTAAAACGAATGCTTAAGGATCTTCTTGAAGTTATTTTAAGAATTTCTGAAAACAACCTTGATACTATAATGCCCGGATATACACACTTGCAAAAGGCTCAGCCCATAACCCTCGCACACCACCACATGGCATATTTTTTTATGTTTAAAAGGGACATAGAACGATTGGATGATTGCATAAAAAGAATGAATTTCATGCCTTTGGGGTCAGGAGCGCTTGCAGGAACAACATATCCTCTCAATCGAAGAATGGTAGCTTCGGAATTGGGTTTTGATGATATTACGCCAAATAGCATAGACGGAGTAAGTGACAGGGATTTCGTTATCGAACTGGCTTCCTGCCTGTCAATAATAATGATGCATTTATCACGGTTCAGTGAAGAAATCATTCTTTGGTGCACCGGAGAATTCAGTTTTATTGAATTAGATGACGCCTACAGTACCGGTTCTTCAATTATGCCCCAGAAAAAAAATCCCGATGTTGCAGAACTGGTGCGCGGTAAAACCGGCAGGGTTTATGGGAGTCTCCTTTCGCTCCTCACCATGATGAAGGGACTTCCTTTGGCATATAACAAGGATATGCAAGAAGACAAAGAAGCTATCTTTAATGCTGTAGATACGGTAAAACTCTGCTTGCCTGTTTTTACAAAAATGCTTGATACCATGAAAATTAATAAGAATACTATGTATAATGCAGCCAAAGGCGGTTTTACCAATGCCACCGATATGGCTGATTATCTGGTTAAAAAAGGCATCCCCTTTAGAAATTCTCATGAAATCACCGGCCGTATGGTAGCATACTGTCTGAACAAAAGCATAAGCATTGATAAAATGACTATGGATGAATTCAAATCTTTTTCTGATAAAATAGAAGATGATATTTATAATGCGATAAGCCTAAAAACCTGCGTTAATGAACGAAAGATCGCGGGTGGACCTGCAAAGGAAAGCGTAATCGAACAAATCAGAATAGGCAGAGAATTTATCAGCAACCTGGATATTGATTAATAAACAACCGGATTTGTTCAGGCTGTGTAAATACAGTAATGTATATAAAGCTCTTTAGTATTCAGGCTATTTTCCTGTTAATACTAAAGAGCTTTTATACTAAAACTATCAAAAAAGCCCCGATTGTTAGTCATCGAGGCTTTTAATAAGGTTTTGCCTTTTTATCCAGCGCTTTTCCAAAGCTATGCCAGGAATTCCTTATCTTACCCCGCATTTCTTCGTCTAAAGTACTCTCGACGACACTATTCAATTGTCTCCTCATAGCATAATATTCCTTGATATCAAACTCTTCCCTCATAAGGAGCTCATCCATTTCATCAAGCCAACTAATGAGATATTGCATGCCCATATACTCTTTTGTTATCTTTTTTCTAAGATGGGCAACAACCAATTTCACAGCTTTTCTTTTTACTTCAAAATCATCTATAGATTTTTTAACATCATTTGCAGACATTTTTATACTCCTCCTTTCAAGATAAATAGTTTATATAAATGTATTTTGCTGTTGATACGTTAATCGAAGCATTATCAAAAAAAACCACAACCCGGTAATAAATATATTATCGGATCGGGAAAATAGTACAATGCCTATGCTAAATAACGTAAATGGAAACTATTATATCTATTTTACATCATTTTGCAACATAAATCAATGTTTCCATGAAAATAATTTTTGTTCTAGCATTATACTTTAAATATGTCTCGTGCCAAAATACTAAGAAAACCTGACTAGTATGTAATTAGTCTTTTTCCGCCAAGCTTATCGGCATTTATTGTACCGGCTTTTTCTTCGGGTACAATAATCGTTGAAGGATCACCGTCGCTAATAAACATACGCGTTGATGTCATTCTGGGAAGCCACCATGTCAGATCCGCATCGACCTTTACTCTTCCCTGTGCCCGGATTCTCGCTACATACAGGCTATTATAGTCCTTTGATATTGATGGTACTGTCGGATTGGCACCAACAGCCATAATTGTATCATTGTAATAGTCTATATTATTATAAGTCCCGCTTTGCAATAATGGCCATAGGCTCTTATCGGAAGGTCTTCCTCCATGGGGCAAAGCTAATGAATAAAAGCGGAAACCCGGTAGAATTTCTTCTGCTTTCTGCTGATTTCTACCAATAGCTTCGGTAATTTTGCCGTAATTTTCAGGCTTACTGAAATTTACATGACCCCAGGTATGGGTGCCAAGCTCAAAACCTAAATTCAGCAATGTATCAAAACGCTCTTTTAGTGTACCTTCCCCTTTAAAGGTATTATCCCCTATATCCATATTAACATAAAAAATCCCTTTAAGGCCAAAGTCAGGATGTTTTTCATTAAATGCGACCATGATGCCGACTGCTGATTTTGGGTTTATTTTTAAGTATCCATCTTCTTCAATTAAATTAAATTGCCCGGCGGTACCGTCATCAAAAGTAAAAACCATAGGCATGGTGCCGGCGGGTACCGAAATATTACATTCGATGAAGTCGTCCATGCTAATTAGCCTATAACCGCCATCATAAAGAGTCTGCAGCAAATCTTCAAATTCTGAAAAGGTAGTTGTATATTCCTTTTCGGTGTTTTCCTCGTAAGCTTCAATAAATCTATGAAACATTACAATCGGTATTTGACCCGACTCATTTGGCAGAAAGTCTTCATAGTCGGTTCTTATTATAAGATTACTGTCAGGTTCTTCTTCCGGCTGTTCAGGACTTGCCGAAGGTGTGGTGGTACCCGATTCCTGCGGCTGCGGTGTTGGGACAGAAGTTGGCGCCGCAGTTGGAGTTGGTGATGTATCTTCCTTTGCTATATTTGATTTATTGCCATTAAAAGCTATTATTGCCGCTGATGCGATAATAATGCTGCAAAAAGTCAATATAGTAATTAGTCTTTTAACATTAAGCTTTCTCTTGCGCATATTATTATTTAACCTTTCACAGTGTATTAATACTCAATGCCCTCTCTGGCGTTTATTCCTTTATCATAAGGGTGTTTTTCTTTATTCATAACCGTAATATAATCAGCATAATCTTTCATAGTTTGTGTTGCTCTTCTGCCTGTTATTACGAATTCTGTCCCGGAAAATTTATCAAAAAGGGCAATCAAATCTTCCTCAGGCAAAATGCCCATATCGATAACATCTAATATCTCGTCAAACACAACAAGAGAAAAATCTCCAACTGAAATTATTTCAATAATCTCCTGAAACCCTTTCTCTATATCTTCTTTAATTTCTTTTAGCTTACTATGGCTCAAATTAATAATAAATCCCTTATGCCGCATAAATGGCCTTTTAAAAGTGATACCTTTTAAGCTTGATAAAATATTCATTTCACCGGTTTTACTATTCTTCAAAAACTGAGTGAATAGTATTCTACCGCCGCACCCAAGGTTTCTTACAGCAAGACCGACAGCAGCTGTGGTTTTACCCTTACCATCCCCTATATAAATATGGATCATGCATTATTGCCTTCTTTCAATAAAGGCCTTTTTACAGGTCTTCAATCTTTTCCGGTATAACCGGCGCATACTGAAAATCAAACTGCCCATGCCACCAATAGAATCGTCAAACATATATACCCGGCTATAACTCATGAAATACAAAAATGACAAGATACGAGGTTTTTCTTGTCATCTTTATTATAGTACATTAAGCTTACAAAAACAATATTGTTAGATCAGAGTTTCCTGCTTCTGAAACGATATCCCCCGCTGATTCCCTTCTTTCTTATTCTATCAAGAAAGCCGGGCGAACTGTTGCTATAATTCCTGGTACTTTTTGTCCTGTTAGCCAGAACACCGGCAATAGCACCTGTTAATAGTGCAACTGCAGCAAAGAGGGCCGTATTTAATGAAAAGCTGATCCTTCGCTCCAGCAGAATTCCGATGATAAATGTTACTACAACATAGAGAAATGCTGTTAACAAACCTGATAAGATACTGTTGCACGGATTCTTTTTTGCGGCAGAGGAACTGCCCGCAAAAACGCCCAGTACAGTAGCCGCTATTGCGGACGGAAAAGTATACATCTCGGGAAAGTCGGTAAAACAAAGAAGAAAGGCAGTGATTACCAGTATAATCAAGGTAACGATAAGCGATATTAACACTGATTTTAATATGCTTTTAAAATAGCCTGAGGAAACTTTATTTCTGTAATTATCTTCCACAATTATTCCCCCGATAATGATCTTGTCAGCTAATTAATACTATTCAAGTATGTTAAAACATAGAACCTGTATTGTAACCCATCGATGCAATTTTGAATAGAATATATTGAGTTCAAAAGGCATGGGAGGTTTTTATATGTTCGGCTTTAAAGGAAGTAGATTTTTTAACGACAACTGTGAAGTATTAATGTTCATTATCCTTTTCCTGCTCCTATTCTGCAACGGATGTGATGACAACAAGTGCTGCGATTGACAGTAGGGTAATTAAAATCTACCCGAAAGGAGGTGCCGTTTATGCGGAGTTGTGGACGTGATAGCGATTGCACGATATTATTCTTTATCCTTATTTTCCTCTGCTTATTCTTTAATAAAGATGGCGGCTGCTGTGATTAAATTAAAAAGCGGGGGTGGTTCGCTCCCGCTCTTTTCTTAATTTATATTAAATGAAACTTTTCAATTATATTATTTCTGCTTGTTTTCCTTATTAGAGGCACTAACCTGTTTATAATAGTTTTTTATGTACATTAATGCGGCAAATAAGGCCATTGCTGCGCATATCCAGAATATAACATCTGTTATATACCTGGGCACACCTAAAAAAACCAGCATAATTGCAATAAACATTATTACTGAGGTTAGTTTGCCGAACCATTTGCTTGACATATCTATTTTTTTTCTATATAGATAAATCCCTGAAATAAGCAGGAATAACTCTTTTAATAGCACAAGCCACGGAATTATTTTAGGAATCATATCTTTTATGGAAAACATAAATAATGCTGCAAGCTGCATCATCTTATCGGCTAATGGATCGGCTATTTTCCCGAATTCGGTTATCAGGTTGTAACGGCGGGCTATAACACCGTCCAATACATCTGTAATCTCAGCCAGTAAAAAAGTAATTATAGCCGGATAAAACATTGCTTTGCGCATAAAAAAAATAAAAACAGGTACCGCGGCCATTCTTAAAATTGTCAAAATGTTTGGAATATTCTTTATTATAATGCCCATAAAATATTATTCTCCTGTAACACTATTATACATTGGCAAGAGCTTTTTATAAAGTTCCGGTTTGTATTTGGAAATATCAACAGGCTTTAGATCCGATCCGGTCCAGGCATGTTCGGTTATTCCCTTACCACAGAATAAATCTCTGTTTTCCGCATAGATATCATAACCAATTATTAAACGAACCCGGGTAGCTTTGATTAATCTGGTTTTTACCAGGACAGAATCACCGTATTTCAGAGGATTTTTATACTCACAGGATACCCGGACTAAAGGAAGCATTAATCCAAACCTTTCCAGTTGGTCATATGATATTCCAAAGTGTTTTATATAATCTGTCCTTCCACATTCAAACCAAACCGGGTATACAGAATGGTGCACCACACCCATTTGATCTGTTTCGGCATATCTAACAGGAAAACGTGTTTCAACTATCATAACTAAAGAGTCACCTCATAAAGCCAATATCTTACTTAATGTAATCAATTCACTCTCAATATTTTTTTCCATACTGAGAGCTTCTGTTATATCAATATCGACAAGCTTACCTTCCCTTATCGCTACAACCCTGTTTTTCCTGCCTTCTGCAAGACACTGTATTGCGCAGGCTCCAAAACGGCTCCCCATAACTCTGTCTGTAATTGTAGGAGAACCACCTCGCTGTATATATCCTAATATGGTTGCTCTTGTGGTAATCTCAGTCTTGTCTTCAATATATTTTGCAATATCGACAGCGCCACCGACTCCTTCTGCCACTATGACTAAATAATGCTTCTTCCCGCGGTTCCGCCCTTCTACAATAGGAATAATAATATCTTTATCTATGTCAAATTCTCTTTCAGGAAGAATAATTGCTTCGGCGCCGCCTGCAATTCCGCAGTTTAATGCAATCCAGCCTGCATTACGCCCCATAACCTCAAGAACACTGCAGCGTTCGTGGGAATATGAGGTGTCCCTTATTTTGTCAATTGCATCCAAAACTGTGTTCATAGCGGTATCATGCCCAAGGGTGTATTCGGTGCAAGCTATGTCGTTATCAATGGTGCCCGGAATTCCAACAACATTCATTCCTAGCTCGCTTAAATCCTTCGCTCCCCTGAACGATCCATCTCCGCCTATTATTACAAGGGCATCAATACCAAAAACCTTTGCCATGGACATAGCCTTTTCCAACCCAGCCCGTGTATTGAACTCTTTAGATCTGGCCGTTTGAAGAACAGTGCCGCCACGTTGGATAATATCTCCTACCGAGCGTAATTGCATTTCTTCAATATCTCCATTTAATAAACCTTCATAGCCTTTGTTAATGCCTAGTATCTTAAATCCGTTATATATTCCTGTTCTGACTACTGCCCTCACAGCAGCATTCATACCCGGGGCATCCCCTCCGCTGGTTAAAACCGCAATAGTTTTGATAGGGCTCATATTTTCCTCCTGACAATTGGCATTTTATTTAAAAACAACATCATCCTTTTCCAAAATCAAAGATTTGGAAAAGGTATCCGAGTCATTGAAACCTGAGGTGAGGGAAATTTTTAAAATACCCGTGTAGGTGAAACACGGGTAAGTTTTAGAATCCTTTTTCAATGATTATGCCGTGTGCTTCTTCCACTTCGGCTTCGGGAACTGAAACTTCAAAATAATCGTCTGTTTTTTCTTTTCGATTTATGGGATTTATTCTGACCAGAATTCCTCCCTCTTCGAGGACAGACTTGAGCTTCTCAGCTATCTCTTTATTTTGTGCCATGTAAACAACCGTCCACATATTACAAGTGCCCTCCTTGTCTGCTCCCGGACTCAACCTCACCATGACTGCAATATACTCTTGCTTTTCCTCTTATTTTTATGGCAGATGTTTGTTCGGTAAACTGAGCAATAAGTAATTCACCTTTATCTAAAATCTCTGTATGATGGAGCCGGGTATCCTTACCCCGTGTAAGACCAATTACATTGACTCCATTTTCTTCAGCCGCAATTACTATATAATCAGCATACGATTTATCAGTCACATTTCTTTCCAATGTATCACCTCAAAATCATATTATATTATTTTAATCCAAAGTGCAAGCAAAAGTGTATTTGCTCCCATTAAAGAATACATCGCATGCGTTCTATTTTTTTACATGATCCGTACCTAACAGAGCCGTGAGCTCGGAAATCAATAGTTCGCTGATTTGAACATTCAGTCTTAGTTTTGGCTTTTGTACCTCATCAATATACACCAAAGCCCGTTCATGTCCTTCAAAATACTTTAACATGGATATTGCGGCTTTCCGTTTGGATTCGGAAATTTTCTCATCTAATAATATCTTAATAATCGCATTGTGATTGTCTGAGTTATTGTTTGGCCTTGTTGTCTTCCGATCTATCTTATAATTATCATTATCCTCATATACAATATTATTTCCCAAAAAGTCGTATGGTTTGGTTGTTTCATTTTCTTTTTCCGGTTCATAATCGGAATTTTGCGGCTCGGTCATATTCAAAATCAGTTCATTACTAATCATCGGTTCTAATGGGCTGATCCTATCGGCCAGAATTTTAGGCTGCTCATCCTCCTTAACAGATATCCTTCCTTCTACGATGATTTGGTTTTCACTAGATAAGAGTCGGGCAAAACGTTCATAGATATTTGGAAAAACTATTACCTCCATCTGCCCGTACAAATCTTCAACTGTTATGAATGCCATCATACGGTTATTTTTGGTACTTATAGATTTTATATCTGTTACAACACCGGCAATGCGGACAAATTCACCGTCGGACAATCTGCTTTCAGTTGACGCTCCATCTTCTGAAACCTCGAAATCATAAGAATATACCGTAACTAATTCTTTTATTATTTCCATATATTCATCTAATGGGTGTCCGGAAATATATAATCCCAGTACATCTTTCTCCATTGATAAAAGAAGTTTTGTATCATATTCAGCCATCTGGGGCCATTCAATAGTGGCGGTTTCATCGGTGGTTTGCGTATTATCAAACAATGTTATTTGTCCCGAAATCATTGATTTTCGCTTTTGCGATACACGGTCAAGAATTTTTTCGTAATTGGCTATTAGTCTGGAACGGTATATGCCGAATATATCAAAGGCTCCGCATTTTATAAGGCTTTCCACTGTTTTTTTGTTCAGGTCTTTTCCTTCCATCCTCTCACAAAAATCTATAAAGCTTTTAAACGCACCGTTTTTATTACGCTCAGTAATTATATTCTGAATTACGTTGGCGCCGACATTCTTTACAGCGACCAGACCGAACCTTATGGCTCCGCTTTTTACAGAAAAGGAGCTCTCGCTTTCGTTAATATCCGGCGGCAGCACTTTTATGTTCATTTTCCGGCATTCCATTACATATTGGCTCACCTTGCCAAGGCTCCCCATAAAGCTGTTTAAGATGGCGGCCATAAATTCTACAGGGTAATAATATTTAAGCCATGCGGTCTGATATCCGACATAGGCATAGGCTGCGGCGTGTGACTTATTGAAGGCATAGCTGGCAAAATCCATCATCTCATCAAATATCATATTTGACGCAGCTACCGAAATACCGTTTCTGATTGTACCGGGAATAAGGACATTACCCTTTTCGTCGAGAGAACCATTAATAAAATTCTGGCGTTCGGCATCCATCACTTCTTTCTTCTTTTTTGACATGGCACGACGCACCAGATCACTTCGGCCAAGAGAATAACCTGCCAGATCACGGCATATCTGCATTACCTGTTCCTGATATACCATGCAGCCATAGGTGACGCTCAATATAGGTTCCAGTTCTGGGGTGACATAAGTAATATTCTGTGGATTATTCTTATTCCTTAAATATCTTGGGATCTGATCCATAGGGCCGGGTCGATATAATGAAACACCGGCTATTATATCCTCAAGGCAATTGGGTTTAAGCTCTTTAAAGAAGCCGGTCATACCCTGGCTTTCCAGTTGGAAAACACCTGAGGTATCACCTCTACTGATCATTTCATAAACATTAGCATCCTCGTAATCTATTGTATCGATATCAATCTTAATATTCCTGTTTTTTTCAATCAAATCCACTGTGTCACGTATAACCGTTATGGTGCGAAGAGCCAAAAAGTCCATTTTTAACAGACCCAGCTCTTCTAAAGTCGTCATTGGAAATTGCGTGGAAATAAGGCCTTCGTTGCAATATAAAGGTACAAACCCGGTAAGGGGCTCGCTTGAGATTACGACTCCTGCAGCATGAGTTGACGCATGGCGGGGCATTCCTTCCAGAATTTTTGCGTTGTCAAGCAATTCATGAATACGAGGATCTGAATTATATAGTGTTTTCAGCTCGGGATTCATTTCAATAGCCTCTTCAATTGTTATATGCTTCCCAGGCATCATGGGAATCATCTTGGCAACCTTATCCACCTCATTATATGGAACGGCCAGAGCGCGACCTACATCCCTTACGGCTCCCCGGGCAGCCATAGTACCAAAGGTTATTATCTGGGCTACATGGTCTTCCCCATATTTTCTGACCACATAATCAATTACTTCCTGCCTTCTTTCATAGCAGAAGTCAATATCTATATCAGGCATTGATATGCGTTCGGGATTTAAAAAGCGTTCGAAAATAAGACTATGCTTGATGGGGTCTACATTGGTAATTCCAAGACAGTAAGCAACTATGCTGCCTGCGGCCGAGCCCCTGCCGGGACCTACCATTATACCGTTATCCCTTGCATATTTAATAAAGTCCCATACAATTAAAAAATAATCAACATAGCCCATTTGTTCGATAACCGAAAGCTCATATTCAAGCCGCTCTAAAAGTGATGGATTCTTACTGTAACGTTTGTGAAACCCTTTTATGCATTGGGTGCGCAAATAATCAAAAGGTGTCGTACCTTCGGGCACCCCAAATTTTGGCATGTGAAGATTCCCAAATTCTATTTCCACATTGCAGGCTTCTGCCACGCGAACAGTATTCAATAGCGCTTCGGGATAGGCTTTAAAATGCTCCCACATTTCTTCGGAACTCTTTAAATAAAATTCGTCTGTTTCAAATTTTAATCTGTCCGGATCATTAATAGTTTTGCCTGTTTGAATACAAATCAAAATTTCCTGTGCTCTTGCGTCTTCCCTGTTAATATAGTGAATATCGTTGGTGGCAATTAGCGGAATACCTGTATCCTTTGAAAGCCTGATAAGTTCGGCGTTGACTTGCATCTGCTCCTCAATATTATTGTATTGAAGCTCAAGATAAAAATTCCCGTCTCCCATTATCCTGTTCAGGTTAAGAGCAAGTTCCCGGGCTTTTTTATAATCACCGTTCAATATCATTTGAGGAATATCGCCGCCTATGCAGGCACTTAAGCAAATTAAGCCTTCGTGATATTCTTCCAGGAGCTGATAATCAATTCTGGGTTTATAGTAAAACCCTTCAATATAAGCAATAGATACAAGCTTCATGAGGTTTTTGTATCCTGTAACATCTTTGGCCAGGAGAATAAGATGACCCTGCTCTGAGTCATGTCTGGGATCTTTGTCCTTATATGTCCGTGGAGCAGTATATACTTCACAGCCTAGAATAGGCTTGATGCCTTCCTTCTTACATGCTTTATAAAAATCAATTACTCCATGCATGGCCCCGTGATCGGTAATGGCAAGACTGTGCATATTAAGCTCTTTCGCTTTTTTTACCAGCGGGTTAATGCGACAAGCGCCGTCGAGCAGGCTGTATTCGGTATGAAGATGCAGATGAATAAAATCTTTCAAATTTATACCTCTTAAAAGAACATCTTTTCTTTTTATTATATCATGATTGTCGCAGCAACAACAATTATGATGTAACAATGGTTTGTGTCAAGCAATCGTGGGCAATTTATTTATTTTTCCAATAGTAAGAATATACCAGTGTTCTAATGGACTATATTTAACCTTGTTTACCGCATTTATTCCACGGTCCCCTTGATAATGAGC
>JBMNTI010000007.1:0-37160 GCA_050945655.1 Acetivibrionales bacterium
CGATATTCATTTAGGTTTGCTTCGTGTTCAGGACGAAGTAGAGAAGAAAATGCACGAACAGGGATTAACGCTTGATATGATTTTTAACCAGGCACCGATTGGTATAGCGGTATCCTATAGCAAAGATACTGTTTCATTAAATTCAAACAAGTATTTAAATATAAATCCAACTTTTGAGAGGATAACCGGAAGAACAAAAGAAGAGCTGATTGATTTAGGATGGGCTGCGATTACACATCCCGATGACTTAGAGAAAGCTTTAAATAATTACAAAAAATTAAAATCCGGTGAAATCAATGGTTACAGTATGGATAAACGGTTTGTCAGGCCTGATGGTTCGAACATTTGGGTACATATAACCGTTGTTCCGCTGAAGCTGACCGAAGAGCATGAATATAACCATATCGCTTTGGTTCAGGACATCACTGAGCGGAAAACAATTGAGCAGGCATTGATAGAAAGCGAACGGAGTAAATCAATCCTGCTTTCAAACCTTCCCGGTCTAGCCTACCGGTGCAAATACGACAGAGAATGGACCATGCAGTTTGTATCTTCCGGTTGTTATGACTTAACCGGATATGTGGCAGAAAACCTTATAAATAACAGGAACTTATCCTTTAGTGACTTAATTTCTCCCGAATACCGGGAGCATCTATGGAATGAATGGAAGCGGGTTCTTACCAGGCATCGACCATTTAGATATGAATATGAAATTACAACAGCTGGGGGTGAACGAAAGTGGGTATTGGAAATAGGTCAGGGCATTTTCAACGATAAGGGAGAGGTAGAAGCGCTTGAGGGTATCATAATCGACATATCGGATCGTAAAAGAATGGAGAACATTCTAACATACAATAGTGAACATGATGAATTGACAGGTCTTTATAATCGCAGGTATTTAGAGTCGGTTTTTAAAAATGATATAAAAACACAAACGACGGGAAAAAGAGCTCTCATAAGCTTAAACCTTAGTGACATGCATTCGTTGAGTATAACATACGGATTTCAATACAGTCAGGATTTGATAAAAAGGATTGCGAAGGAATTGGAGCGCCATTGTGGTGACAGATGCATGCTGTTTTATACTTATGAATACAGGTTTGTAATCTATTATAAAAATTATAAGGATAAACAGGACTTATCGGATTTTTGCAAAAAAATATCAAACACATTGGACTCATTGCTCACATCCGAAAGAATCAGTATGGGCATAGGAGTCCTTGAGATAGACAAAGAAATAAAGTATGATTTTGAGGAATTACTGAAAAATCTGCTGATAGCATCAGAAGAGGCGCTTAATCCCGGCGGCGATGAAAACAATATATATTTTTATAACAAAGAACTGGAAGAAAGAAAAATACGAAGAGAAATATTACGGCGTGAACTTTCCGAGGTTTCAGCAGGTGAAAATTCAGAAAGATTATTCCTGCAGTATCAGCCGATATTAGATCTCCATAAAAACCGCATATGCGAATTTGAAGCTTTAGCAAGATTCAACAGTGACAAACTAGGTCGGGTACCGCCTTTGGAATTTATTCCTATAGCTGAGGAAACAAAGCATATTATTTCAATAGGAAACTATATTATTAATCAAGCCTTCGATTTTATCATCAAGCTGAAACATATCGGTTATGATGATGTAAGCATAGCGATTAACATTTCGGCAATCCAGCTTCTGAATAAGGATTTTGTTGAAAATCTGATTGATATCATTAAAAAGAAAAATGTTAATCCGGAATATATTAATATTGAACTCACAGAATCGGTTTTTTCATCAAGGCATGATGAAATAAATAAAATTCTGCGCAAATTAAGCAGTTATGGTATCAAAAGTTCAATCGATGATTTTGGCACGGGTTATTCCTCCCTGTCAAGAGAAAGAGATTTAGAAGTAGATTACTTGAAGATTGATAAGTCTTTTATTGATAAACTCTTATTCCTTAATCCCGAAGAGACAGTAACAGGCGATATTATATCAATGGCGCATAGGATGGGGCACCAGGTTGTGGCAGAGGGTGTGGAACAGGAAAAACAAATGCAGTATTTAAAAGCTCATGGGTGCGATAAGATTCAAGGTTATCTCATCAGCAAACCTCTTGACGAAGAAGCTGCTATTGAATTTCTCAAAACAAACAGATTTAAATGAAAACAATTGCCGTACAACCTTTCAAGAAGCAAGATTGAATAATATTAATATAAAACAGGGTTCAAAACAAATTAAAAGAATGCTTCGAAAGTAAAATATATGCCGATGAAGAACTCGGCTGGCGTAGATAATTTATAATAGGCAATATTCCTTGACAAAAGGTATTTTATACAACTATAATCAACTAAACAGTTAGTTATATATAGAAACACCCTGCTTTCTATAGTGGCGGGTTCGGCTTTAATTTTTCAATGTGTATAATTTTAGAATTACGGGCAAAGCCCTTGTTGAATGGAGGTACTTATGAATAAACGGGACGCGGTGAAAACAAAGGCAAGAATTTTATCCGTGGCTGAAAAAATATTTTCTGAGGTTGGTTTTGATAAAGCCCGAGTTGACGATATCGCCAAAGAAGCAGGGGTAAATAAAGCCTTGATTTATTATTACTTTAAGAGTAAGAATGAGATACTTGAAACACTTTTTTCCGGTCTTGTAGAGGATGCCAGGCGAATGCTGATCACAAGTATGGAGGGGATGCCGGACATAGTCAACGGAGACGATTATAAAGCGCTCTTTGATATATATATCCGTTTTGTCCTGGAAAAGAAAAAGATCTTGAAAGTCGCTGTTGCAGAATCTATAAAAGTATCATCAAAACTATCGGTTGTTATTGAATTAGGCAATTTAATAATCAATGCAGAAATTGACAGCATCCGTAAAGAATATAATGCCAGAGGGGTTAACTTTCCGGAAGACAAAAAAGAAATATTGATTATGGAATTTTTCACCGGGTTGATGCCTTTTTTAGGCTTTGCGCTCTTTAAAGAACAATGGGAGTCATATTACGATATGAGCGAGAAGAAATTGTGTGACATGTTTTATCAAGTGTTCAAGAAAACTCATCTGGCAGCGCACCTGTTATGCTGATTTAATAATCAGGATATTGAAGACTTAAAGTGTACATATGAAGTAGTACACTAAATAAAGTATGCAATCAGTTTGTTTTAAAAGGGGATAGATAAAGATATGGCGATCGGAAAAGTAAAAGAGTATTTCAAAAAATACGGCATTGATAGTCGTGTACGGGAATTCGATGTATCCAGCGAAACGGTGGAACTGGCCGCCAAAGCGTTAAACTGTGAGCCTTGCAGAATTGCAAAGACCCTTTCCTTTATAGTAGATGGCAGCCCAATCTTAATTGTAATTGCCGGAGATGCGAAAATTAACAATTCAAAATATAAAGCTCAATTTAAGACAAAAGCAAAAATGCTCTCATTTGATGAAGCCGAAAAATTAATTGGCCATGCTGTAGGTGGAGTGTGTCCGTTTGCCGTTAATGAGGGAGTGAAGGTTTATCTTGATGAGTCATTGAAAAGATTTAAAACAGTATTTCCGGCTTGTGGAAGCGGTAATAGCGCAATAGAGTTGACCATAGAAGAATTAGAAAAGTATTCCGAATATGTTGCGTGGGTGGATGTTGCCTGTTAGCTTTATATAAAATTGATATGAATGGACTGTTCCAAAATAGGCAGTCATCCCGAGTGAAGCGAAGGATCTTCAGTAAGTCTGTGCCTGACAGCCTGATTTCCTGAAGATTCTTCAGCCATTTATGGCCTCAGTATGACACGCTCTGTATTTTGGGACAGCTCATTTTTTTTGAAAACTTGATTTAGGTCAATTTAAGTTTATGAAGTCCTTGCTACAATAATACTAGGAAAATCGAAAAATAATAAAACAAGAAAGAGGCGAAAAAGTATGTCGACAAAATTAGCATTTTATAAAACAAATGAAAGCCATTTTAAAACATTGGAACAATATATACCGATCGTAGCGCGGGTTCATGGGGGTAACCACCCAGAGTTTCATGAAGTTCGCAAAGTATTTGATGCAATCAATAAAAAAATAAAAGAAGCAGGATCCGAGAAACCCGAAATAAAAGAAGAATTCGAAAAATTACGTCAGATTACAGGCAATTACTCAGTCCCCGATGATGTGTGCGAGAGTTATGAAGCAGTATACAACATGTTAGCCGAAATTGATAAATCCTATCAAGAATTTTAAGAATCTACAATTGCAGGCAAGAACTAAGGCTTATAGAGATAGACTATGCGAAAACTGGTATATTATGCAGGTTATAGTGTTTGATGATGCGATCGAAAATAAGCGGCGTGCTTGCTGAGATTTAAAGCGAAGCATGGATTTTGTAGCGAGTGGGACTGGAAACAGGACGCTGGAACGGAGCGCTAAATCGCAGAAGATCCTTCACTGACGCTCAGGATGACAAATGTCAGCTACAGCCGCTAAACACGCATAGATTTAATACTATCGATAGTTTTTGCACAGTCTGGAGAGGAGGGGCCGGAATGTGGAGATTTATATTAAAAAAGAAGAATAGTATAACAGTAATAAGTGCATTTTTAATTGCTTTTGCATTTATCAGCAAGTGGACAACGCACAATATGGATATATTTGTTTGGTTGCTGGCGATAGCCTCAGTTCTGGGTGCGGCGCCTATTGCAGTGCAGGCCTATCAGGCATTAAGAGTGAAGGTAGTCAGTATAGATGTTTTGGTTACTATAGCAGTCACCGGCGCTTTTATTATAAAAAACTATGAAGAATCGGCAATTGTTTCATTCTTATTCTTATTCGGGGCTTATCTGGAGCAACGCACTTTAAACAAAACACGTTCTGCGATTAAAGAATTAACTGAAATGGTGCCGGAAAGCGCTTTAAAACTAATGGAAAATGGTGAATTTGAAGAAGTTGAAGCAGATGAAGTCGATATAGGTGATATATTACTTGTTAAGACCGGCGCGAAGGTTCCTGTTGACGGCACGGTTATCTCAGGGGAAGGTTATATTAATGAAGCCAGTATAACCGGTGAATCTCTCCCCGCAGAAAAAAAGAAAGATTCAAAAGTCTATGCCGGCACTATTTTAGAAAATGGTACAATACAAATTTCCGCCGATCGTGTAGGTGAAGACACGACTTTTGGCAGAATCATCGCGTTGGTTGAAGAAGCACAGGATTCAAAATCAGAAGCGGAACGTTTTATCGATAGATTCTCAAAATATTATACTCCGGCCGTTCTGGTCCTCTCATTTATTGTATGGCTATTTTCGCAGGATATTGAGCTTGCGATTACTATACTGGTATTGGGATGCCCGGGAGCATTGGTTATTGGAGTACCCGTGTCAAATGTCGCTGGCATCGGCAACGGGGCACGGTACGGCGTTCTTCTAAAAGGCAGCGAAGTTATACACAATTTCAGCAATATCGATACCATAGTATTTGACAAAACAGGCACATTAACAATAGGTAATCCCATGGTTGCGGATAAGAAAATTTATGAGGATAGCGCCGGTGAAGTATTGAGTTATCTTGCAAGTGTAGAAAAAGAATCGGATCACCCACTGGCCAAAGCTGTTCTGGAGGAAATCGGAGAAGTGAGATTATTAACTGTCAGCAAAACAGATGTTGTAAAAGGAGCGGGAATTATTGCTGAAGTAAATGGATATAAAGTAGCTGTTGGCAATGTTGCTCTTATGGAAAAGGAAAACGTTTCTTTAAATGAAGAAGCTCGGGCCGACATTGCTCGGTTTGAAGAAAAAGGGAACTCACTTGTCCTGACTGCAGTAGATGGGGTAATAAAAGTGATAATGGGTATTCGCGATCAGATTCGTCCGAATGTGAAAGAGTATCTGCAAAAGCTTAGAAAATTAGGTGTTAAAAATATGATAGTCCTTTCAGGGGATAATCAGGGAACCGTCGATTTGGTCGCCCGGGAGCTTGGGCTGACAGAAGCTCGCGGACATATGCTGCCTGAGGATAAAGCAAAATATATTAAAGATTTACAGGATAAAGGCCACATCGTAGCATTTGTTGGTGATGGAGTGAATGACAGCCCTTCCATAGCGCTTGCGCAAATAGGGATCGCTATGGGGAACGGCACTGATGCCGCAATTGAAACCTCGGATGTCGTCTTGATGAATTCAGATTTTGGCCGTCTGGGCCATGCATTAGGTTTAACAAAAGCAACAGCCGGTAATATGCGCCAAAATATCATTATTGCGGTGGGAGTTGTATTAGTCCTGCTTGCCGGAGTATTCTTCAGTGAATGGATGAATATGTCGATAGGCATGCTGGTACACGAAGCTAGCATATTGATAGTAATTTTAAATGGAATGAGACTGCTTCGCTACAGGCTCAGACATTGAAAATAATTAAATCAGGTGTTTAATTTGTTTTTTGTTGGAAACGTCAAATGTCGAGGAGACTATATTAAACAAATATTATTAAGAATTAAAAGAGGAGAGATGAACATGAAAAAAGCAACTATTCAACTGGAAACATTGACCTGCCCGTCATGCATGCAAAAAATCGAAGGTGCCGTTAAAAACCTGGACGGAGTAGATAAAGAAAGCTTAAATGTATCATTCAACTCAAGTAAAGTAAAGCTAAACTTTGATGATGAAAAAGTGTCAATAAAAGATATTGAGGGTGCTATAGGTAAACTGGGATATGAAGTTAAAAAATCTCAGGTAAAAGATTTATGACTAAAATCAGATGTCCTATTATCTCAGTGTACGTAATAGTCGTATTATGCAAAAACTATCTGTAATAATAAATTTATTCAGGTTTTGACGGCTATCTCCAACAGTAATTAGCCGACAGAAAAAGATGCTTGGTATTTTACTACAAGAAAATATTGAGCATCTTTTCTTTATTTATGAATGCTTTTGTACCAAAGTTAAGAATTTGTCCGGCATGTTAAAAAAAGAATCATAACAAATTTTTTATTGTTTTGTCGATTTTATTTTAGTATAATTTAGGTAAATAAATGATGATACTGTCTTTTTCTATCCAAACACAATTTTTAGATTAGTGAGTGGCAATTATGAAGGATTTATTAAGTAAGACAAAAGTAAGATCGGCTATTGCTATACTATTAATACTTTTCTTTTGCTCTGTGGCACATAATATATCTTTTGCGGCAGGCTCTTCTCCAAAAGCGGGATTTGACCAGGCTCTCGATTTTGAAACAAATAAAAGGATTGATATCCCATATAATGATTCAACTAAAATTGCCGGAAACTCTGATTTTACAGTTTCTATGTGGATTTATCCGGAAGGGACAGAAGGGTGCAAAACCTTATTTCGTCAACATGGATATGATAGTGGTTCTTTTGGACCCTGGTTAAGATATGATTCCGATGAATCCGATGATAATGGATATCTATACGTTATGTTTAACAAGATGGGTACCAGCTGGCAACATTCATGGCCTTGGGGCAGTACTTTACCTTCCGATGTTATAAGAATTCCTTTGAACCAGTGGTCTCACGTAGCATTAACAAAATCGGACCATAGTGTTAAGACTTATATTAATGGTGTACTAGGTCATGTATTTACGCTGGATAGTTTACGTTTTAATGCCCCGGCTTCAAGCAGTGGAGTTATTAGTGTTGGTGGCGATACCATAGAGGGTAACTATTTCGATGGACCTATTGACGAAGTTCAATACTGGAATACCGCGCTCAGCCAGGATGAAATAAATAATTGGATGTACAGGGAAATAGATCATACACATCCTGAATACGATAATTTAGTATATTACTATAAACTGAATCATACCACCGGAACCGCAGTAACAGATTCAAAAGGAACGTATCATGGTACTGCGGTTAATATTTCTGACGGTAACTGGGTCGAATCAGGAATACGCCGGTGGGCTTGCAATGCAGGTGCTTCTGTCAGCGGAAAACTGGTGGGTTCGGATAGTGACGGTTCAAGCACAAATGGAGCCAACTGGAATCTGTCTTTCATAATAACCCAGCAAGGCAGCAAAGGGACAGCGACCATTACAAGCGGTAATACATTTACATACCAGTCATCAAATTTTAAGGATGAGGGCACAGATTTTTTCAAATATAAGGTTCGTGATCCGGAGGGCAACGAATCTGCCGAGGCTACTGTATATATTGATTTGATCCCGGCTAAGGTTATTTCAGGCAATGCCGGGGTTGCAGGAGCAGAACTTTGCTATCAGGAAAAAACAGCCGAAGGCGGCACAAGAATGGTAACTGCTGATGAAACAGGGGCGTATAGCTTCAAAGTGCCTTATAACTGGTCGGGTACGGTGACACCCAGGAAGCCCGGTTATTTATTTACTCCGGCAAACAGGTCTTATACAAATGTACTTGCCGACCAGACCGGTAAGGATTATACAACAACAGTAACTTATACCATAGCGCCTGTTTCAGATCAAAGTATGACAGCCCTGATAGAAGGCTATGGCGCCGGAGAAAAGGAAACCATTACAATACCTGTTAAAAAAACGGGTGCGGGAGATTTAGTGAGTCTTTATACTGAATTAAGCGGAGCAGATGCGGATGCCTTTGAAATGACTCAGCCTATAGCTGCGGAATTAGATGACGGTACGCCCTCCACTACCTTTACAATAAAAGCAAAGAATGGATTGACGGAAGGTACATATACTGCAACAGTTACTATATCAGCGACAAATCTTTCGGATAAGACATTTACTGTTACCCAGAAGGTATATCCGGCAGATGTTGGTGACCTGTCAGGACAGAACCTGAATTATGTGGACCTTAACAATTGGTCCAGTCATAGGGACGGGAACTGGGTCGTAGAACCCGGCGGAAGGACAGTCCGCCAGACGATAAATGGTCAGGCTGGCTTTTACCTGAGTCCCGATAATTATATCAATAAAGTAATCACAGGAACGATAAAAGTAAATACCGGCAATGACGATGACATGATTGGCTTCGTGTCTGGATTTCATGAGCTCACAGATGATGATGGCAACGGCGATTATTATTACGACTTTATTCTATTTGATTGGAAACAAGAAAGACAGACCGGTTATATCGATGTATTTAATAAAGTCGCGGAAGAAGGCTATACATTGGCTAGGGTAACCGGGGAAATGAATATGACTGAATTCTATGGAGGCTTGGGTCCCTGGTCCAAGTATTTCTGGTTTCATGCACCTGAAGAAGGCAAATTCGATGTGCTTGATACAAAATATGGCGCCGGGAACAAGTGGGTAGACTTTCAGGAATACTCATTTAAAATTCTTTATACTAGAGACCGTATTAAAATATTAATAGATGATGAAGTTATTTTTGATATATCTGAACCAAATGGCTTTAAAGAAGGCATGTTTGGCTTCTATAACTCTTCTCAGGAACAGGTTATATACGGAAATGTTCAGTCTGTTGATATAATACCCGGCTCAACAAGACCAATCGCTCAGGAAGATCGATATGGAGCCTCAAAAAATACCGAATTGGAGGTCGATCGATTTTCAGGTATTCTATTTAACGACTATGATCCCAACTTGGATTTATTTAATATTGTAATTGTTGACGGACCCACAAAAGGGACATTGAATTTGCTTGAGCAAGGTGCCTTTAATTACACACCGGATGCGGATGTAACCGGTACCGACTCCTTCACTTATAAGCTTGTTGAAACCAAGGAAGGCGGTGAGGAATCGGATACTGTTACCGTGGAAATAAATATAATCGACGGTGAAAATCAGGCTCCTTCCGATATCACTATTACCAATACGCTGTTAGGTGAAACCTGGCCGAACGGAACGATCGTAGGGACTTTGAGTACGATCGATGAGAACGAGGGAGATTTTCACGATTTAATGCTCACTAATAATGCTGGAGGAAGATTCGGTATTACTGGGAATCAAATCGTAGTAAATAACAGCTCATTGATTAATTACGGGGAAGTACACACTATCAGGGTCCGTTCGACAGACTTCCGGGGCGCGTCAATTGAGAAGGATTTTTATATAGAAGCACCCAATAAGGTCGTATTTAAAAACTATAACGGTGATATACTGAAAACCGAATATGTGGCAGACGGCAATTCTGCTTCACCTCCTGAACTTCCCGAAAGATCAGGGTATACCTTTACAGGCTGGGATGAGGATATTTCTGTAATAACGGATAATCTCAATATAACAGCCCAGTATGCGGCAAATACTGGTACCCAATATAAGGTTGAGCATTATAGACAGACTGTTGACGGAAGCAGTTATATTAAATTTGAAACCGAAACCTTGACCGGAACAACCGACACATTGGCAAATGCTGTGCCTAAAGCTTATGACGGTTTTTCCGAAAACACCTCTCATGGCAGCCGTGTACCAAGCGGAATCATAGTCGGCGACGGAAGCCTTGTTCTTAAGCTCTATTATGACCGCAATACCTATACTGTCAGCTTTAATACTAATGATGGCAGTGATATTGATGATATCACCGGCATACGGTATGAGAATAAAATATCCGCACCGGCAGAACCCACAAAAGAAGGCTATATATTCTCGGGATGGTATAAAGAAGCAGGATTTATTAACCTGTGGGATTTTAATGAAGATAAAGTAATGGCTGACACTACACTCTATGCAAAATGGATCCTGATTACATATACGATTGAAGATATCGAAAATCAGACCATGGATGTCCTGGACGGGAATTACGCAGCAGGCACCCAGGAAACCAAGACTATAACAATAACAAGAACCGGAAATGGTGATTTACATAATCTGGCTGTTGCTTTAAGCGGGGAAAATTCAGATTCTTTCATTATCACACAGCCTGCTGATATAACCCTGGATGATGATACAACCAGTACTGTTTTTACCATAAAAGCTAAGGATGGCCTTGCCGCTGGAACATATACCGTAACGGTGACAATATCTGCCACTAATATGACAAACGTAAATTTCACAGTCTCACAAATAGTAAAACCGTTGGCGCCTATAGGTGTAACAGCGTTTAGAGGAGATACGAAGGTTACATTGCAATGGAACAGTGTAACAGGAGCAACAGGGTATAAGATATATTATGGAACCATATCCGGAGTCTACGAACTAGCAAATGTTTTAGATGATGCTTTTGCTACCAGTTATGAAATTACCGGTCTAACTAATGGAACGATTTATTACTTTATAGTTAAAGCGTACAATCTGGGCGGAGACAGTCCGGCATCTGTTGAAGTAAGCGAAACACCACAGGTGCCTGCACCGGGAGCTCTCACCGGGGTAACAGCAACTAAAGGAGATACGAAGGTTACATTGCAATGGAACAGTGTAACAGGAGCAACAGGTTATAAGATATATTATGGAACCATATCCGGAGTCTACGAACTAGCAAATGTTCTTGATGATGTTTTTGCTACCAGTTATGAGATTACCGGTCTAACCAATGGAACGACCTATTACTTTATAATCAAAGCCACCAACCCGGGCGGAGACAGTCCTGCCTCCGTTGAAGTAAGCGCAACACCACAGGTGCCTGCACCGGGCGCTCCTATACTGCAATCTGCAATATCAGGAGACGGTCATGTGCTGTTAAATTGGGATTCAGCAGAAGGTGCCACAGGCTATAAGGTATTTCAAAGCATAACTTCCGGATCCTATGGAGCGGAAATAGACTTAGTCAGCAACACAACAACCACCTATGATGCCATAGGTTTAACCAATGGCACAACCTATTATTTTGTTATTAAAGCGACCAACCCGGGCGGAGATAGTCCGGTATCCAATGAAGTGAGCGCAACACCACAGGTGCCTGCACCGGGCGCTCCTATACTGCAATCTGCAATATCAGGAGACGGTCATGTGCTGTTAAATTGGGATTCAGCAGAAGGTGCCACAGGCTATAAGGTATTTCAAAGCATAACTTCCGGATCCTATGGAGCGGAAATAGACTTAGTCAGCAGCACAACAACCACCTATGATGCCATAGGTTTAACAAACGGCACGGCCTATTACTTTATTGTTAAAGCCACCAACCCGGGCGGCGACAGTCCGGTATCCAATGAAGTAAGTGCAACGCCTCAAGTGCCTGCACCTGGAGCACCAATGATCCTATCGGCAGAATCAGGAAATGGATATGTTTCTATAACATGGGCTTCAGTAGACGGAGCTACAGGCTACAAGGTATTTCAGAGTACAACTTCTGGAACCTATGGAGCAGAAACAGACATAGTCGCCAGTACGACAACCACCTATGATGCTATAGGTCTAACAAACGGCACAACATATTACTTTGCTGTTAAAGCGACCAACCCGGGTGGAGACAGTCCGGCATCCAACGAAGTAAGTACCGTACCCAGAAGTGTGCCGGGAGCACCGTTTGATGTTACGGCAAGGGCAGGCGACAGAAAAGCTATTGTAAGATTTACCGCACCGACAGATGATGGAGGGAGTCCCATTACCGGATATATAGTTACTTCAGATCCTGATAACATTACGGCTATGGGAACTGACACAACAATTACGGTTACTGGGCTGACCAATAGGGTAACGTATACATTTACAGTCCAGGCTATAAATGCGGTAGGATACAGTATAGATTCGGCAGCTTCAAATGCGGTAATACCGTATACAAGATCAGATAGTGGGGATCCAGGCGAAGCGGCCACGGACGAGCAAGCATCCCAAACGCCTGAGCAGGGAATGGAATTACTTGTTAACGGAGACCCGATAATTGCGGCTACGACATCTACCTCAACTATTGATGATCATACTGTTACAACAGTTACGATAAATGATGAAATTATAGAAGAAAGATTAGAACAGGAAGGTAATAACGCTGTAGTCACAATTCCTGTTACAGATGCAGCTGATGATATTGTAAGTCAGTTAAACGGACAGATGGTAAAGAATATGGAAAACAAAGATGCTACATTAGAGATTAAGACAGAAAATGTTACGTATTCCATACCCGCATCACAAATCAACGTTGATAACGTTTTTAATCAGATTGGCGGACAGGCTGAATTAAAAGATATTATTGTCAATATCCGTATATCATTGCCTTTACAGGATATTGCAGAGGTAGTTGAGGATGTTGCAGATAAGAACAATTACAGTATTATTGTAAAACCGATTTCATTTGAAATAACCTGCACGTCAGGCGACAATACAATTGATGTAACAAAATTCAATGCATATGTTGAAAGACTTATGGAGATACCTGAAGGAATTGATCCAGGCAAGATTACGACAGGCATAGTATTGAATGATGACGGTACTTTTACTCATGTACCTACAGTAATCACTGTTATTGAAGGAAAATATTACGCAAGAATTAATAGTCTGACCAACAGTACCTATACAGTCATTTATAATCCCGTTGAGTTTGCAGATGTTGCCGCCCATTGGGTAAAAGATATAGCAAATGACATGGGTTCAAGACTTATTATTGACGGTGTTGGAAATAATAATTTTGAACCTGATACTGAAATAAGCAGAGGCGAATTTGCGGAAATTGTAGTGAGGGCTCTTGGGCTTTTGCGGGCTGGAATAGGAAAAGATACATTTACCGATGTCACGAAAGACAAATCATATTACGATGCGATATCTATTGCCAATGAATATGAATTAATTTTCGGATATGGAAACGGCATATTCGGTTATTCCGATAAAATAACCCGGGAACAAGCAGTTGCGATCATTGCGAGGGCGCATAGACTTACAGAGCTGGAAATTGAGCTGAGTACGGAGGAAGCAGATGAGCTTCTTGCACAATTTGTTGATGCAGGAGAATTGGAGGATTATACTAAGAATGATATGGCATTATGCATTAAATCGGAAATTGTTATAGGCAGAGGAAATAATAAGATTGCACCGAAAGAATACCTGACCAGAGCCGAAGCAGCGACACTTGTAAGACAATTGCTTAAAAAATCAAAGTTGATTTAGTTTTAGTAAAAGCATCGAACAGACATTTATGTACCCGGTGCCTTTACTTTTACCGTCGTTTACATTAAAATATAACTGAATTAAATCGTGTCTAGGCAATGAAGGGAAGGAGTAGACCAGTACGACGTCATTTCAGAGAGCATTCGGTTGGTGAAAGAATGCTGGCGCGCTGATTGAATACATCCCGGAGCTGCAGCCTGAATCTGAAGTAGGGTGTGATGGGTGCGCCCAATACAGCGTGTGAGTGTGTTTGCACTCAATGAGGGGGATTCTGTGAAGAGTCTCCGAAGAAGAGGTGGTACCGCAATTTTGCCCTCTGTTCCAATAGGGACAGGGGGTTTTTGATACGAATACTTAAAAAAGGAGTTGTTGTAATGACAATTTATGACGAACTGGTAGCTCGCGGCCTGATTGCCCAGGTTACCGATGAAGAAAACATCAGGGATCTTATAAATAACGGCAAAGCAACATTTTATATCGGGTTTGACCCTACTGCCGACTCTTTTCACGTAGGCCATTTTATGGCATTATGCCTTATGAAGCGTCTGCAGATGGCAGGGAACAAACCGATTGTTCTTATTGGCGGAGGCACCGCATATATAGGTGACCCTTCGGGCAGAACGGACTTGCGTTCAATGATGACCCCTGAAACCATACGGCACAACAGCGAGTGCTTCAAGAAACAGATGGAAAGATTTATTGAATTCGGTGATGATAAGGCAATAATGGTTAACAATGCAGATTGGCTCTTAAAGCTAAATTATATCGACGTACTGCGTGAGGTGGGTGTTCACTTTTCGGTAAACAACATGCTTCGTGCGGAATGCTATAAACAGAGGCTTGAAAAAGGCTTGTCCTTCCTTGAGTTAAACTATATGATCATGCAGTCCTATGATTTTTATTATTTGTATAAGAATTATGGCTGCAATATGCAATTTGGCGGTGATGACCAGTGGTCAAACATGCTGGGGGGCAGGGAACTTATTCGTCGCATATTGGGTAAAAATTCCTATGCTATGACCATTACTCTCTTAATGAATTCTGAAGGAAATAAGATGGGAAAAACCGCTAAGGGAGCTGTTTGGCTTGATCCTGACAAAACATCACCGTTTGAATTTTATCAGTATTGGCGAAACGTCGATGATGAAGATGTTCTTAAATGCATCAGAATGCTCACATTCCTGCCTCTTGAAGAAATTAACAAAATGGACAAGTGGGAAGGCAGCCGGCTAAATGAAGCGAAAGAAATCCTGGCATATGAATTGACTAAGCTTGTTCATGGGAAGGAGGAGGCAGAAAAGGCTAAGAAGGCTTCTCATGCTCTCTTTTCGGCAGGTACCGACGATTCAAATATGCCGTCTACCGAGATTACTGCGGATGAATTAACCGATAATGCAATCGGGGTTATGGATTTAATGGTTAAATGCAGCCTTGTGCCATCGAAAAGTGAGGCCAGACGTGTGATTCAACAGGGAGGACTATTTATTAACGATTTCAAGGTTGGATCAATTGATTATACCATAACTTTGGAACAGTTAAAGACCGGTGTTAAATTACGTAAGGGCAAGAAAACTTATCATAAGGCATATATGAATTAGTAAGCGAGCCAACATACTATTCAGACAGAAGGGGCTGCTTCAAAATGGGCTGTCATCCTGAACGAAGTGAAGGATGACACGTCACGAATTTTTGGACAGCCCTTTGAAGTTTTTTGTATATATGCATGTAGTATTAAACTATATCCAGGGGGGAGAAAAAAGTGAAAAAAAGAATACATGACTATATGAAACTGTTCAGTTCTACTTTTTATTTAAGTGCATTTACCTTTGGCGGCGGTTATGTAATTATCACATTGATGAAGAAAAAGTTTGTAGATGTACTCAAATGGATTGGTGAAGATGAAATGCTTAATATGACGGCAATTGCCCAGTCATCACCCGGGCCTGTTGCCGTAAATACGTCAATACTCCTGGGGTATCGTGTGGCAGGTGTGTTTGGTGCTGTGGTAGCACTTTTTGGAACAATTTTGCCTCCATTTTTTGTGATTTCGGCCATATCCTTTTTTTATTCCGCATTTAGAGAAAACATTGTAGTAAACGCAGTCATGAAAGGAATGCAGGCGGGAATTGCCGCAGTTATTGCAGATGTTGTGCTGAACCTTGGAGGCGGAATTCTAAAGAAAAAGGATATTATTTCTATGCTTGTTATGACAGGAGCATTTATTATGACTTTTTTCTTAAAAGTCAGAGTTATATATATTATTCTGGTATGCGGCGCCATTGGAGCTGCCAGAGTAATGCTTCAAAAGCAAAACACCGAAAAGGACGGTGATGCGATATGAAGCTATTGCAGCTTTTCTGGAGCTTTATTCAAATCGGCATGTTCAGTTTTGGCGGTGGGATGGCCGCTTTGCCGCTAATACAGAATCAAGTTGTCGATTTGCACAACTGGCTGTCTTTGACCGAATTTGCCGATTTGATCACCATTGCGGAGATGACGCCGGGGCCAATTGGAATTAATGCCGCTACCTTTGTGGGTATCAGAGTTGCAGGTATACCGGGAGCCATTATTGCTACCGTTAGTTTTGTCATTCCGCCTTTTATGATTGTGTTATTTTTGGCATGGCTCTATTTTAAGTATAAGGACTTGGTTGTGGTACAGGGTGCTTTGTCAGGGCTTAGACCTGCTATTGTGGCGCTTATTGCCTCAGCAGGGTTGTCCATCTTAATTCTGGCCATATGGGGCGAAACGGGTTTCGCAATAAAGCCGGAATCCATAAATTTCATAGCTCTTACCCTATTTGCATTTGCTTTGTTCGTATTGCGAAAATGGAAACCTAACCCTGTTTTTGTAATGCTCGGTTCAGGAGTTATAGGGGGAATTATTTATTTGTTGAGGGGCTGATTTACTAAAAACTATAAAAGATTTCAATATATTAATAATTTATGGTATTATTATATAAAATACATCTAATCATATTTTCCCAAATATATAATACCGCATGAAAGCAAATTCTTTGGTATTGCAAACAGATAGAATAAATGAATTTGAGTAATGGGAGTGTTATTTGCCATGGATAATGTAAAAATAGATGTTGAATGCAATAGCAAAGACTTCGGTTCTTATTATCCATCAGGAGTTGCATACGGAGGAAAAGACATAACTGAAGAAAAGAGAAAAAACGGATGCATTTATGTGCTGGATTTCGAATTATCGATAAAAGAGTATTTAAAATTCTTTTTCAGAAATTATTTTTCCAATCCTGCAATCATAATAGTCACCATTCTTGGGGTATTGGCTCTTTATAGGTATTTTCAACTCTTAGAGCATAACATTATGTTCTATTTGATGTTTGGCCTGACATTCACATTTGTCATTCCCGTATTTATTGTTGCTAATGTTAAAAACATTCTGAAAAAAGTAAATCCTTTTCATTATGAGTTTTATGAGAATCATATTCTTACGACCAATTCTTCCTGTACAACAAGTACAAACTGGGGGGATTTTACTAAAATAAAAGAAACTAAAACAGAAATTCGTCTTATTAACAAATCCAATATAATAGTAATCCCAAAGAGGATATTTGAAAGCAATCCGGAAAATCTTCGAGGATTAAAAAAAATAATAGAACAGTTCATAAAAAAATAGATTTATGCAGAAATTGTTGAGAGGGTTAATATTATGTGGCTGATATTTGCAATTTTTTCTGCAGTGTTTGCAGGTTTGACTTCTATTCTTGCAAAATGCGGGATAAAAGAGACTGATTCCAACGTGGCAACTGCAATTCGTACTATTGTAGTTCTGATTTTTTCCTGGCTGATGGTTTTTATTGTTGGTTCTCAATCTACAATAACCCAAGTGGATGAAAAGACATGGATATTTTTAATACTATCCGGTTTGTCGACTGGAGCGTCCTGGTTATGTTATTTTAAAGCACTCCAAATCGGAAATATCAATAAGGTTGTTTCGGTTGACAAATCCAGCGTAATTCTTACTATCATATTCGCGTTTATTTTTCTGAATGAGAGTATTACCCTATTAAAAGGCGTTGCAGTCGTGTTGATCGGATTGGGTACATATTTAATGGTACAGAAAAAGAAAATAGAATCAGGCAAGGAAACTAATAAAGCATGGTTTTTTTATGCTGCTTTATCGGCAGTTTTTGCAAGCCTTACAACTATTCTCGGGAAAATCGGAATATCAGGAATAGAATCCAATCTTGGATCTTCCGTTCGTACCTTTGTAGTATTAATTATGGCATGGGTAGTAGTATTTGCAACCGGAAAGCGAAAGGATGCGCTAAAAATCCCGAAGAACGAATTAATATTTATTTGCCTGTCCGGTGTGGCAACAGGCAGTTCATGGCTTTGTTACTATAAGGCATTACAGGACGGGCTTGCAAGTGTTGTCGTACCAATCGATAAACTGAGCATTTTGGTGACAATCGTATTTTCATATATTGTATTCCATGAAAAATTGCCGATGAAAGCGATATTTGGTCTATTCCTCATTATTGCAGGCACATTGATGATGGTTATAGCATAGAAAAGCACAGTATAATTTTTCATCATAAACAATCATTTGATTGACGGGCGAAGCTCTTATTGAACCTTTCATTAAAGGAAAATATGAGGATTTTGATTTAAGTTAAAGACCAGGAGTCTGAATTATACCTAAAGATCTAGTAGAAAATAGGTCATAGTATTAAAATATTAGTAATTTTGATTGATAGAAGACAAATATGCTTTCATGTTAAACTTTAACATGAGGTCCGGTGAGCTTGGAGATATACAAGATGATTTTGGATCGAAGGGTGTAAAACTAATTCAGAAGATTCTGTTTTAAAGGGTTTGCCATATTGGAATCGGCGAATCCTCCGCAAAACTGTTTGTTGCCACTTGCTGCCTCAATAGCAAGTGGCTTTTTATTCTTCTGTTTTTCCAATACAGTTTTATAATAAATATCTTAAGGCTAATTTGAGGTTGAGTTAAACTCAACCTTAGTTTTTCTGATTATTGATGTGTCGCTTTCAGTACATAAAAGTACAAGCTCCATTACATTAACAGAGCTTGTACGCTTTAAAGTTGCTTTTAAGATAATTTCTCGACCTTCAATTCGAATTATTTTCCTTTTTTCAGGGTGGACCGGCATTTTATAACCTCAGGCAGGATTACTTCCAGTTCGCTTAAAAATTTGTCGGCTTCGCGTCTGATATGGTCCAGCAACAGAGGGGTGGATACTATGCTTAACAGTTCGCACAATGTCGCCAATTCAAAAGCGGCAGCTTTAAAGTTGCGCAGCTGCATTGTGTTTCTTATAACATCCTGGGTAAAGCGGATCACAGTGTTGAAGTTCTTCGGCTTTGTATCATTCATGGATTCCAAATCTCTGGCTGTCTCAAGTAAACGTGAGAAGGTTTTCCTGAATGTCTCGGCCTGAACTATAAGTTCTCGCTCAGACGGATCAAGCAAATGTATTACAAATTCGATATGCTCCTTCATTATACGAATCCAGAATACCTCTTGCTGCAATAGCAAATCCAGAGCATCTTCAGGAACCGATTTAAGCAGGAGACCTAAAAAGCGTTCCGCTTCTCTTCTGACATGATCCAAAAGGAGAGGATAATTGCTTCCGGGGGCTTCTTTGCATTGGATAATAAGTCTTAATATCTTTGCCTTAAATTCGATGATCAATTTGACGGCTTTAATCAAATCATCCAGTAAATCGCCTTCAAGTTTACAAGTTTCGTCCAGCCTCTTTCTCAAATCACTGAACAAATTAATAAAGAATTTTGCTTCTGCCTGCAGCTTCGGCTGATCACAGGGCAATCCGAGCAAAATAAAAAGAGCATGTTCTTCCATTATTCTGGACCAAAAGCGAGCTTCCTCAAGGCGGTTGTATTGACATACACATTTCTCGCACTCAGGACTTTCCGAAATGTCTTTACAATCCTTTATTCTTGCACAGTCATTTTTTTCTGCCCATAGATGCGGCAAATTAACATCAACAGCCACATATTTATCTTCAAGATATTCGGGGTTGTCCTTAGTATGGGTACATTCATTCATAGCAAAACTTCCTTTATAGTTATTTTTTTCTCAACGATATTCTCCTGATACATGATATATATTCAGGGCGAAAAACGTTACTGACAAATAAAAATATTACATTTGACATTCAGGTAATCTGTGGTTTTTGCATGTGCCAACTATAACAATTATATGTAATGGTTGGAAATAAGGTTTGCTATGTATTATAATCACATATAGTAATATTTACCATAGAGGAAGCCGCATGGATTAAATTCGCTGGATTCGCAGAGTAATGGATGGTAGAATTCTATTATGTTTGAATAACAGGTAAAGGTATTGTGAGATTTATATGAAAATAAAACATCTGATAAAACTAGGGGCTTTTGGCATAAGCACTGCGGGCGTTGCATCGATGTTCCGGGTTTGTGTGAAAAGTGCGGATATTTCTTTGCAGCCGAATATACTCTATTATTCAGCAGGAAAATCAAGATAGCTGTGGATATGATGAAGACATACTTAAAATATATTTAAAGAAAGGAAATAAAATGAGCGTTTTAACAAAACTGACACGAGCTTGGCTGACAAGATCTTTTAAGCCTTTTCGTTTTACAAATACATACGACAATACCCTGAATTATAAAGAAACAAGAAACCTCGGATTATATGTGCATATCCCATTTTGTAAGACTCTGTGTGTCTTTTGCCCTTATTGCAAATATGTTTACAATAAAGATACTGCAAATCAATATATTGAAGCATTGTTAAAAGAAATTGACTTAGTGGGAGGAGCTTTGGGTGAGGCTAAAAAGCAAGTTACGAGCCTTTATTTTGGTGGCGGGACCCCGGCTTTGTTAGCTAATGATATTGAACGTATCATTGGGAGAATCAATAAGTATTTTACAATTACCGAGGGAATAGGAATTGAATTGCATCCGTCTGATGTAACCGCAGAAAAACTGACCATACTAAAGGATGCCGGAGTAACCAAGATAAGCATTGGGATACAATCATTTCAGCCGGAATGTCTGGAGCTTCTTGGCAGGCGGGAATCTGATTGGGACACTATCTTCATAGCATTGGAAAAGGTGCGGTTTGAAACGGTTTCGATGGACTTCATTTTCGCATTACCAAACCAGACAATCGAAACAATAAAAAAAGATATTGAGATTGCATTTGCCAACGGAGCAAACCATATTGCCCTTTATCCATTCATTGATTTTACTTTCACCGACCGCAATTTTAAAAAAATTACAAACAGGGAGAAGAAAAAGCTGTTATACGAGATCGTGGACTATTGCAATAAAAAAGGGTATGCTCGTGATTCCATCTGGACGTTTTCAAAGCACGGGACGACAAAGTACTCCTCAATGACCCGGGAAAATTTCCTGGGATTTGGCTGCTCGGCAACGACTCTCCTTGAGGATAAGTTTAAAATCAATACCTTCGATATAAAAGAGTATCACAAAAGGATTAACAGCGGTATAATGCCCACCGCTTTAAGTCTTGATTTTTCGCGCAGGCAAAGAATGGTCTATTACTTATTTTGGGCAGCATATACGATGGGAGTGGATCCTCAAAAGTTCGATTCATTTTTCGGTGATAGCCTGGAAAAAAACTACGGTTTTGAAATATGGCTTTCCAGAATACTCGGCCTAATAAAAAAGGAAAACGGCCAATACATAATGACAACAAAAGGATCCTACTACTACCATTACTATGAGCAATTCTACACCCTTTCCTACATAGACCGCCTGTGGCGCCTGATGAAAAATGAAGCTTTACCAAGGGAGCTTATCATAGGATAATCAGGTACTATTAGCTAAAAATTTTGCTTTTGTAAGTACGCCTGTTATGGTAATTAGTTTAACAGGGATTATTGATACTCTGCAGTAATATATAATACCTGGGCTTTGCGCTATGATGGTACCATAGGGGTTTGGGGCCTTAGTAATAATAGATTTGACGATATATCTGCTTTTAATGATATCCCGATTAAAGTGGGGGTATCATCTAAATTAAACGCGGTTGACTTTGACTCTTGTGCAACATAAAATATCAGATAAGGGATTATACGAATTCTTTTTTATTGTATGGTATATTCACGGCACAAAGGATAAAGCAGATTCTGTATCGGACAGGATTGAAAAGAAGTATCATTATTGGCGTCTTATTATGTAAAGCATAAGGGGACTTCACGATGACAATTATTTGGGAGAAATTATTAGGCAAATTTAATCAGAATGATGATTCAAGCAATTCAAAAGAAGGTTTGGAAAATAGTTTTGATCTGTTAAAAGAAAATACTATTTACAGCCAACAGCTTGCACAAATTGGAAGCTGAACTTATGATATTCAAAACGAAGAAATATTCTGGACCCAAGAAATTTATAATATTTTAGGATGTAATCAGGAGGAAACTGATATATCTTTGGATAATTTTCTTTCTTATGTGCATCCTGGTGACCATAATGCGGTAAGAGAGGCTATCAAAAGCGTTTATAAGGGCAAGGAATATAATATTGAGTACCGGATTATCACGCCAAATGGTACCGAAAGGTATGTCCACGAAAAAAACAAAACAGTATATGATGAAAACAATAACCCCATAAAAATAGTTGGAATAATACAGGATATCACTAATCGAAAAATAATTGAAAACAGTTTAAATGAGCTGGACGAACATCATAATTACGCACAAAAAGTTGCCGGGGTAGGCAGTTGGAAATATGATGCCGTTAAAGATGAGTTTTACGGCACCGAAGAAATGTTTAATATCTATGAAATTGATCCTGCAGAATTCATAGGGAATTTTAACAGTACTGTTGAATTAGTTCACCCCGATGATCGATTCAAGGTGAAAGACGCATTAGAGAAACATTTTATGGGCCAGTCCTGTGATATAGAATTTCGTATACCGTTAAAAGATGGAGCAATTAAATATGTTAAAGGTAAAGGTGAACCCATATTTGATGACAATAACCGGGTTGTCGGTATTATTGGAACCTTGCAGGATATAACGGAAACTAAGAATTTAGAGCAGGAACTAAGAAAGAATAATAAAATACTTGCACAGGCACAAGCATTAGCTCATATAGGAAGCTGGGAATATGACATAGTTCAGAATAGACTATACCAGTCTGAAGAAACATACAAAATTTTCGGCATTAAGCAGGAAAAGGGTTCCATTGCATATGAAGAACTTTTGAAGATTATTTATCCGGAAGATATAGAAATCATCGATAAAACACTCCGAAATCCGCAAAGAGAACCTGTTGACATTGAATTCCGGATTGTTAGAGAAGATGGTTCTATACGAAATATATATCTGCAAGTGGAGCATGTTTTTGATAAAGAAAATGATCCGGTCTACATATATGGGACAACACAGGATATTACTGAAAAAAAGAGGTTGCAGCAGGAAATAGAGCAAAAACAGGAAGAGGTAAAAAAGGTTCAAAAAAGGTTTCAGGTATTAGTACAGAATTCCAGTGATGTTTTTGAGATTATTTCTCCTGATGGAACAATTAAGTACATAAGCGATGCTGTGGAAAAAATCATTGGGCATAAACCCGAAGACCGTATAGGCAGAAAAGTGTACGAATTCTATGAAGAAGAAGAACAGCAAAAGTTAAAAAAGATGGTAGCCTTAGTTTTAGATGATCCCGGGAAGAAAGTACAGGAGGATGTTATTCTAAAGGCAAATTCCGGAAAAGAGATTTATCTGGAAGCTGAAATGCAAAATCTGCTGCATGAACCTGTAATTGAAGGAATAGTAATAAATTTCAGGGATATTACAAGAAGGATAGAGATGGAAAAAAGACTGGTTTATATTTCTGTCCATGATGAGCTGACGGGTATTCCCAATCGCAACTATTTTCAACAAAAAATAGAGCAGAAATTCAGAAATGATATTAACAAAGATAACAGATGCGCCATATTGATGCTAGAGGTTGATGGATTAAAATATATTAATGATGCTTTAGGATATCATATGGGGGATAGGCTGATTAAAGCAGTTACCAGTAAACTTCAAAGGTTTTTAGGAGATTCGATATTTATCAGCCGTTACTCA
Source organism: Acetivibrionales bacterium (assembly GCA_050945655.1). Taxonomy (GTDB): domain Bacteria; phylum Bacillota; class Clostridia; order DSM-8532; family DSM-8532; genus DTU059. The sequence goes on from JBMNTI010000007.1 coordinate 24,006, forward strand.
GGAGTCGTTTTTGCAATAATCATTGATGATAAAGAAATGATATCAGGCAGTGAAAAGCTGGCTGAAGATTTGATCACACTATTTACAGAGCCGATTAAGGTTGCTAATTTTGAGCTCAGCGTGGGGATAAACATAGGAATCAGTATTTACAAGGATATTGAGCAAGATGGTGATATGCTTGTCAACCAAGCCGAAATCGCACTGTTTTGGTCTAAAAAGGAAGGTAAAAATAAGTATAAATTCTATTCTTCAGATATTAATATCCAGAACTATAAGCAATTTCAACTTAGAAATACTTTAAGAAAAGCACTGAAAAACAATCAATTTAAGGTATATTATCAACCCCTGATAAATCTAAAAACAAATGAAATATTAGCGGCGGAAGCATTAATCAGATGGGATCATCCGGAATGGGGAATGTTATCTCCCGGTGAATTTATTCCTTTGGCAGAAGAAACCGGATTTATTATTGATGTTGGGAATTGGGTACTCGAAGAAGTATGTAAAAACTATAAAGATTGGCTTGGCAAAGAATTGCCAAAGATTAAACTTTCGGTTAATTTTTCAGCCATCCAGTTTTTACAGAACAAATTCGTAGAAAATGTAATAAAAATAATTAATAAATTTGAGTTAGATCCTCATTTTCTTATAATGGAAATCACTGAAAGTATTTTAGTAGAAAAATCAGATAAAGCGATTTCAGATATCAAAAGATTGCAGTCGTTTGGAATACAAATAGCTTTAGATGACTTCGGAACGGGTTTTTCTTCATTAGCATCCCTGAATACTTTTAAAATAGACATTGTAAAGATAGATGGTTCTTTTGTAAGAAAAATTCCGGCTGACAATACTTCGACTGCAATTACTAAGAGTATTGTTAATCTGACAAAAGAACTAAATAAAAAATTGGTTGTGGAAGGAATTGAAACCTGGGAACAATTATCTTATTTAAGAGATTTAAAATGCTATGCAGGACAAGGCTATATATACAGCAAACCAATTCCTTCAAAAGATTTTGAAAAAGTCTTGGCTAAAAGGAAATGTAAACCAGTAATAATAAGCAATGCTATACCTCGTGAAGACAGGCGGAAATTTTTCAGAGTTAATTTTCCTCATCTGCTGGAAGCCGATATGACAATTCTGAGGGTAAAAGGGAAAAAGATCAGGGTAGGAAATACGAAGGTATTGATTAAGAATATGGGGCCGGGAGGATTATGTTTTATATCAGATATGAAGCTTCCCGTAGACAGAGAATTTATCATACAGTTTTCCGCAGAACTACTGGAACAGGAATTAAAGGTATATGGGTACCCTGCATGGACAAGTGAATTAGAAGATGATTTTTATGAATATGGAGTGGAGTTTACTATTGATGAAAATAAAAGAACCGAGTTAACCGGTGTGTTGAATCTGGCCCAAATAAAAATTAGAAATAATATATTATTTGCAGAAGGTAGTTTTGTTTCCAGCTCTTATAGAGCTTACTTCGGAAAGGAAGAGCATAAATCTGATTCTATAGAGTCACAATAATTTCAATTCATGAAAACGAGCCCGGCTCCCCAGTACTTGGCAAGGAGTATTTAGGGCAGATAATTGGTGTGGCAGACTGCATTTCAGTCCTGCTTTTATTAGTAGCATTTACGCCGCTTCATAACGATTTTATAAATATACTGAATTAAACCCCCGTATTTTCCGATCGACGGATCCCAGAAGGTATTAAATATAAAAAATACGTAACAATAATGTCGGAGGTGTTTTAACCATGATATTGCGCAAATCGGTTATAACTTTCGGCATGGTTGCCATCCCTATCGCCATGTATACGGCGACCCAGGATAACGATATCCATTTTAACCAGCTTCACAAGGACGATAACAGCCGTATCCGGTATAAAAAAACATGTGCCCATTGCGGTAAGGAAATTAAGGCTGAAGACATTGTAAAAGGCTATGAGTACGATGATGATAAGTATGTTGTAATTACAGATGAAGAAATTGAAAAAATCAAAACAGAGAAAGAAAAATCCATACAAATCCTGCATTTTGCCCAATTGAACCAGATTTCTCCCGTCTACTATAACAGAACCTATCAGGCAGTTCCTGAGGCAGGTGGCGAAAAGGCTTTCGAACTGCTTCGCTCGGCATTGATGGCTGAACAAAAGATAGCCATAGGTAAAGCTGTTATGGGAACGAAGGATACACTGATGGCTATTATCCCTCGAGAAGATGGTATAATTATTTCTACAATGTTTTACGCAGACGATATAAAAGAACTACAAAAGCAGTATTCAAAGCCGAATGTTTCGGAGCAGGAACTTAATATGGCAAAGATGCTTATAAACTCAATGGATACACCCTTTGACGCAACAAAATATAAAGACGAATACCAGGAGAAACTCCGTATGCTTATAGAAACAAAAATTTCAGGTAAGGAGATTATTGCCGCCAAACCCGACAATACCGGTAAGGTAATTGACCTTATGGAGGCTCTCAAGGCCAGCGTAGAGAAGGCAAAAAAAGAAAAGGTACTGGCTTGATATGAAGCTTAGTGAATACAACCAAAAAAGGAATTTTGAAAGGACACCAGAGCCGGAAGGCAGGACAGATGATACCGAAGAGCGGTTGAGGTTTGCTGTCCAGCACCATATTGCCCGCAAGGATCACTATGATTTGCGTCTGGAATGGAACGGGGTTCTATTGAGTTGGGCGGTGCCAAAAGGTCCATCCTATAATCCTTCCGACAAGAGGCTTGCGGTAAAGGTAGAGGATCATCCTTTGGAATACAGAAACTTTGAGGGCACTATCCCCAAGGGGGAATATGGAGGCGGAGTGGTGATGCTTTGGGATGAAGGCTTTTGGGTGCCTTATGGTAATGTGGATGAAGGCCTTCATGATGGTGTACTTAAATTCAGGCTGAAAGGCATACGACTTAAAGGGAATTGGGTTTTGATAAGATTAAAGGCAAAAGCAGATGAGTCAAAAGATAACTGGATTCTGCTCAAAGAAAAAGACGAATTTATGAAAACCGATACCGGTATATCTGAATTTATAACCAGTATCAGAACAGGACGTACAATGGCCGGAATCGAAGAGGGCAAGGATATCAGCTTTACTAAAAACCCGTTTAAAAGTACCGGTGTACAGCTTGCAAAACTTGTAAAAAACGTTCCGGACGGTGAGGACTGGCTTTATGAATTAAAATTTGACGGCTATAGAATCATTGCTTTTGTAGAAGGGAACAGCACCCGGCTCATCACCCGGAATGGAAATGATTATACGAACCGATTTTTTGATGTGGCAAATTCACTCACGAATTTGGCTGCCGGAAGGGCAATGGTACTGGACGGCGAAATGGCAATCATTGATATGGCTGGTAAGACTGATTTTCAAGCTCTGCAAAATTACATGAAAAATCCCAGGGGGCAAAACCTGACATATATTATGTTCGATCTGCTTGCACTGGACGGTGAGGATATTAGGCGGCACCCCCTTTATAAACGAAAAGAAATGCTTGGAGACCTGATGCGGGATGCCCCAAAAAACCTGTACTACAGCAGGCATGTTAAGGGAAACGGCAAGGAAAGCTTTGCTGTTGCCTGTGAAGCAGGTATGGAAGGAATAATAGGCAAAAAATATGATTCGATATACAGCGGTACGAGAAACGGCGACTGGATAAAACTAAAATGTGATAAACGTCAGGAATTTGTTATAGGAGGATATACTCTTTCGGACAAAAAATCCTCCGGTATAAGCTCACTTCTTCTAGGCATATATGAAGGAAATGATTTAGTATATGCGGGTCGTGCCGGAACGGGCTTTAATAAACGCAATACAAAAGAGCTAGAAACAAAATTCGAAAATTTGATCAGGAAAGAACCGCCTTTTATGGTTGTGCCAAAGCCCAGGCCAAATGAAGAAATAACATGGCTGGAGCCTGAGCTTGTGGCAGAAATCAAATTTGCCGAATGGACCGGGGATAACCAGCTAAGGCAGGCTAGCTTTAAAGGTTTAAGGGAGGATAAGAGTCCCGTGGATATAAAAAGAGAATTACCGTCCGGAGAAACGGAGAAGCCTATGAAATCTGATAATAACAGCATTATAATCAAAGGAATAAAGATTACCAGTCCGGACAAGGTTATATTCGAAAACCCTGAAATTACAAAAGCAGATGTTATAAGATATTATGAAGCTGTGTCGGAGCGGATGCTGCCGTACGTAAGCCGCAGGATCCTCAGTATTGTGCGCTGCCCGAAAGGAGTATCAGAAGCATGCTTTTATAAGAAGCATCCCGGTCCTGAAACCAAAGGAGTGGTTACCCTGCCCTTAACCAACGATAGCGGTGAAACCAAGGAATACTTTTATATAGAGAACGTATCCGGGCTTTTATCGGAAGTACAAATGGGTACATTGGAATTTCATACCTGGGGAAGCCGCGTCGATGAACTTGAAAAACCCGATATAATGGTATTTGACCTGGATCCTGACGAAGGAATGGATATAGAAAGGGTACGCCAGGGTGTACGGGATTTAAGAAGCATTTTAACCGAGCTTTCTCTCAAGTCATATCTCAAAACCAGCGGCGGAAAAGGATATCATGTGGTAGTTCCTTTAAAACCGTCGGTTGACTGGGATACCTTTCATGATTTTGCCAAAGGAGTCGCCGAGGTTATGGAGAATAAATGGCCTGAACGGTATACCAGCAATGTCCGTAAGACTAAGCGAAAAGATAAAATTTTTATCGATTGGATAAGAAATGCCCGGGGCGCTACCAGTATAGCTCCCTATTCATTAAGAGCAAGAAAGGGCGCCAAGGTTTCCATGCCTATCTTATGGGAAGAATTGGATAAAATAGCTCCTGATGCCATCAGTATTGAAGAAGCACTTTCAAGAATAAAGAACAATGATCCGTGGGAAGACTTTTTCAGCAATAATCAAATGTTGAAATAGTTGTTATTTATCTTACTTACTGTGGCTTTATTATTCAATACACATTTTGATCAAATCACCTGCACAAAACAAAATCACCTACATGAAACAAAGAAATAAATGTGTATTCAAGCAAAAAAAAGAAAATAATTGCGGAGCGGCATAATTTCAAGAACCCAATAAAAAAATCTCGTAGAGCTACTTGGTGGTTTAAATGATGGTTAACTGCCTTTGAACATCATAGTAAGATCGGTACGGTTAGAGCAGCCTGATTTTTTAAGTATATTTCCAACATGATATTTTACCGTACTTTCCGAAATATAAAGAGTAACGGATATCTCAGTATTCGAAAATCCCTGAACTAAAAGTCTAAAAACCTCGCACTCACGCCGTGAAAAGGCAAATTTTATTTCATAGTCTTCATACCGCTTCTCTTGTCTTTCGCTTTCTGTCAGATTTGGCATGTAAAGCTTATTATATTGGGAGAAAAACATAAACACTAAGACAATAAACAAACTGCTTGTAACCAATAAGAGGAGAACAATGTTTTCCGATAATAATACTCCGCCTAATGTTCCCAATGAGTCGCCTATGCGTCCGGCCATAAGACCGAAAGTGGCAAGGGGGAGAAGAGTCGCCTTTTTTGACGCAATATCGGAAAACACGACCACTCGATAGACTGCAAAAAAACCAAAAAAAACATATCCAAGTATCCAGACTACACTGCTTAATCCCGGATTGCTTTTTAAAACAAAAGAAATATATGAAAAAGACAGGGCTGCAAAACAGCAGATAGCCCCGTACTTTCGGTCAATATCGCTAATTATACCGGCAGCTATGAGCCCCACGGCATAAAATGCCCTCGAGAATTCAAGATTAATGATTCCTAATACATCGGATGCGGGGAAATAAAATCCCAGGTTTTTAACCAATGACAGAATAACCAGTACCATAAAAATGTTTTTTAAGGTTTTTGGTTTATCAATATCTTTAGAAAAAGTATCATGTGAAATGAAAGAATCATTGGCTAATCTTGAAGTTAATAGCAAAGTAATCCCTATCAGGAAAGCATAGACGATTACAATACCGGGCATTCTCAAAAATCTACCGCCAAAAGGCAGGGAAAGGATCCAGCTTCCAACGCTCCCGACAGCATATCCAAATCCAAAGACACGACCCCTATATTGCTGGTGTACAAAAGAACTAAGCAATGTCAGATAGAATCCGGCAACCATTCCATGCAGAAGGTTCATAGCAAATGCCAATCCAAAAGATAGAGCATCCCGTTTAGAAAGCATGATAGCTGCAATAACAGCGGCCTCAGCAATAAGAATAATTGCAAAGTAACGCTTATGTATTCTTATATCAGGATTTCTGCGAACTACAAGAGCAAAAAACAGCATTCCAAAGGCCTGAAGCAAATAGCCTATAATAACATGATAGATGTCAACATCTAATGCGGTGTAAGATTCCATCAGGAGGTATACAACAGAAATATATGCTGACCCTGTCCATAAAAAGGATAATGCAATAATACTCAAAATGAGATAATCTTTTTTCTTCACCGGTATTCTCCTGCAAAAAAATATGTTTAATTATAGCACACGGTTAAAGACACAACAACATCCAATAAAAAGCACATATCATACAACAAAAAATACCGACGGTAAGCAACCTATACTAAAACTATACCTTGTCTTTACAAAAAAATAAGATTTAACCGGCTATACTATGGTAAATACGTTAAAAAAGCATTATGGATTAAGGAGGTATGCATAGTTATGAGAAAATATGTCTCATTTCTTCTGTGTTTAATAATCTGCTTCAATCTTATACCTGTAAAAATTCTGGCCGATGAAAATCCCGGTGTATTTGAGGAATATGAAGAAAGTCCGGGGCATTATGTAATAGATGAAAATATAGCGGTGACTTCAGCTGACGCTATCAGCCTGAGTGGTGTTACCGTTACAGTCGAAAGCGGTGTCACTTTGACCATAGATGCCGGTGGAATATTGGAGCTAAGGAGTACGGAGTTTACCAACAACGGAATAATAGTAGTTGAGTCTGATTCAGAGGGAAGTCCGCCGGATGACGGGCTGTTTGAATTATGGGACAGCGGGAGTGTTTTTACCAACAACGGCCAGTTTATCATAAACGGTAGAGCTGAAATTATAGATGGTGCCGAACTTTCAAACAGTGGAACCGGAGAGGTCATTGTAAACGGAGTCTTGCGTTTATACAACGGTGCGAAAATATCAAACGACGGAACATTTACAGGTGAAAACAATGGTCTGTTAGATTTGCACAATCCCCCGGAAGAGAGTAATCCCCCATTTGAAATAACTGGTCTTAGTTTTTATGAGGGTGCTGAAGATGAGGATCCAATTAACGAAAATCCAACTACCTATATAAACGGTTTGTTCAATTATGATTCTTCATCAGGAAAATGGGTTCGTGACAATCAGCCTCCAGACGACGGGGATGGCGGGGAAGATCCACCTCCTCCCGGTGGCGAACAATATTCTATAACGCTGATTTATATTGAAGAACAAGGACGGATTGAACTAAATAGTGATTACAAAACAAGCGGTGAGTATAACTATAATGAAAACGATACAGTCAATATACTGATAGAAGCCGATACCGGTTTCCGGATCCAAAAGGTGGAGATTAACGGTGTTGAGGAAGTTTTGACTGACGATTACTCTTTCGAACACTCTTTCACATATAATGACGATGGTTACACAGTTAGTGTCACCTTTGCCGCAGTACCCCCTCATACTATAACTGTGATATCTACGGGAAACGGAACTGTTAAAGTTGATGACCAGGTGGCAGCCGGGCAGGTTACGGTGCCGGACCGCGATGAAATTACTTTTACACTCGAACCCGATCCCGGTTACATGGTATCGGCTACGGTCACAATAGATGATGTCCCCGATGATTGGTCCTGGAACATCGAATATTTAGGCTACGGAATATTTGAGTTCCCTTTGGAAGATGTCCGAACAAACATGACAATTACATTTACCTTCGATGCTGCAGATCTGCAAATGATGCTCGAAAATAATTTTGTGGTTCTGAAAGAAGAGGTGGAAGAAGATATAGTATCCTATTCCGGTGTAAAATCATCTCTGGCAAATCAATTTGGCAGGTTTGGCACGGTTGTCAATGAAGGTGATATTGATATAACAGGTGATATAGATCCCGTTTTTGATGAAAACGAAAAGTATGGTGTGTTTACTTTCAGGATTACAGGCGTAGATGTTGTGAAGACCGGGTATATTGTAGAAAACGAAGACGACATTATCTTCGAGTTTGATGATGGCAACGGAAATGAAATATATGTAGCCCAGCCTTCAACAGGCATTGACGAAATGGCAGTTCCTGCAAAGAGTACCGGAACGATGGGAATTTTCGGCTACGGTGATTTAATAGCAGCTCCTTTAAGTAATATGGAAAGGGATGAAAACGGCAGATTTATTCTTCCCTTCTACTGCGCCCAGTTTCATATTGTAAGCTTCATGACAGATGTTAGTCTTTACGGCTTTTATGTTATACAGGATGATGCCCTATGTGTAAGAGTCGAAGCGGAATCAGGAGAAGGTGAGCAACATACTCCCCAGTGGGATTTAAACCGTTATGCAGACCTTACAATAGAACCTGAAAACGGCGATGATATCCCAACTTCCTATGTATTCTTCGGAAACGATGAATTCATACTGTCCATTCCTTCGGACGGCATAGGCGGTGCCGATAGTTTGGAGATTGATGAGGAGGGTTTTGAGGGCTATAAAGATTTTGGAGGTTATGAAATCGTAGATAATGAAGACGGTACCTACTCTGTAAACTTCAAGTCGGACTTTTATGATGATATAACAATAAATCTGCTTATTAATCATACTGAGCAGAGGAATCTCCGTATCAAACGCGTAGGGGTGAATATTGAGGAATTCGTATATTCAGGAGAAATATATGGTCATGTATCGCACGGCACACAAGTAAGTACGCTGATTAACTATGATGATGACTTTGTTGACGGGAAGCACTACTACCGTATTTATGCCACCTACTACATACCTGACCGCGAAACCGATCCTCCTTATGGACTATATGTAACTTTTACCTGGGGAAATGGCACCAAGACATCAATAACTGTTATTGACCCGTGCAAAACCCCTTCACCGTCTATGAATGCGGAGAATTTTGATATGGCGAAAGGCGTATTTTTATACGGAGCAGACCCCCAAAATCCGGAAACAGCTTGCTGCGACTATCTTATTTATTCGGCTCCAAATGATACAAATGCTCCGCTCAAAATAAATGTAACTGTTTTAAAGGGTGACCCTGCTGAGTCAGAATCAGCATTCAGCGGAATTTTCTTTGGCTCCGGCGCCGGGGTCGAATGGACAAAGGATTAGGGAGGGATAAAAATGAAGGTATTAATAAAAAACCATATATTTAATCTTTTAATTATTACAGTCATTGCGCTGAGTATTATTTATACTCCTGCATTTGCCATAGATGTGGAAGAAATAACTTCTCTATCGGCAAGCTATTCGTCAAACAAGGTGACTGTAACCGGAACAACTGCCGGGAATATCTATGCTGTGGCTGTTTTGCTCTATGATACGGACGGAACAACTCTTCTTCGCATGGAAACCTTTGAGGTAAATGACGGAAGCTTTACCGCTCAGATTTCGATAAGGCTTTCTTCCGGAACATATACCGTGAAAGTTGCTGATTATGACGGTGGCCCATTTGCTACAACGTCCTTTACATATACTCATTCGTCCGGAAGCAGTTCCACCGGCACACCTGCTCCGACCTCAATACCTGCATATACTGCCGAACTCACCGTAACAGGAAATCAAGGGGCAGGAACTCCTATACAGGTAAATGTTGATACACAAACCGCCACCGGAACGGCGACACTTGATGAGAATATTGCAGCTGAGTTATTAACCGGTTCAGGTGTAATTTCAATGCCTTCAATTTCCGGTGTAAATGCTTATAGCGTCGAAATCCCTGCAGCCGTTTTATCAAATGCTGAAGGCTCGGGTATGCTTATAATGTCTACAGATGTAGGAAATATTGTTATACCAGACAATATGCTGTCGAATATCCCGGCAGGTATGGGGGAAAATGCAGCTATCGCTATCGGACAAGGAGATAAATCAGGACTGAACGAAGAAGAAAAAGCGGCAGTGGGAGAAAGGCCGCTGATACAATTAGCTTTAACATTGGATGGTGAAGTTACATCATGGAATAATCCCAATGCACCTGTTACCGTATCCATACCATATATTCCCACAGCAGAGGAACTGAATAACCCTGAAAACATAGTAATATGGTATCTGGACGGAAGCGGTGAACTAATCTGTATTCCAAATGGAAGATATGATCCTGAAACAGGCACAGTTGCTTTTTCAACCACCCATTTCAGCCTTTATGCCGTGGGATATAATGAAGTAACATTCAATGATGTAGCTCCTAATGCCTGGTATGCCAAGGCTGTATCCTTCATTTCGGCAAGAAAGATTACAGCGGGAACCGGTGGTGGAAATTTCAGCCCGGCAAAAAATCTGACCCGCGGAGAATTTATTGTGATGCTTATGCGGGCTTATGGTATAGAACCAGATGAAAATCCGACTAATAACTTTTCCGATGCGGGGAATAATAATTTTACCAATTATCTTGCAGCTGCGAAGCGGCTTGGAATTTCGGCAGGAATAGGGAATAATCTGTTTGGTACGGAACAGTATATAACACGCCAGGAAATGTTTACGATGCTTTACAATGCTCTTAAATTAATTAATATGTTGCCTGAGAGTAAAGTAGGTTCTGATGTTATTCCATTTTCAAGTTATTCCGATGTTGATGAAATACATCCGTATGCGAGGGAAGCGATAAAGCTGCTAGTTGAAGCCGGAACTATTGTAGGAAATGGAGGAAAACTTTCACCAAGAGAAACTACAACGAGAGCACAGATGGCTCAGGTAATATATCAACTGCTTTCAAAGTGATTGTAAGATTTGCTCTCTTAAATAATAGTACCGGATTAATGGGTATGTCTTGAGGGTTTTTGAACCCGAAAAATTATAGGCATAGTTTGGTATGTAATACCGACTATGCCTATTTTTCAGTGTCAAGCTTTTTCTATTTTTGCCGCGTTCTTTAACGAATAAAGTGCTTTGCCTGCAAAGAAATAGTAACCCTCGTTCAAAGCTAAGCATCACACTTATTTTTGCAGGATGCAGGAGACAGTTTTTCCCAACAAATAAAAAAGGCAGGCACAGTCTGACCATTATTAAACTGAATTTGATAAATATTTTTATTTTTGATACAATAAAAATAAATAAAAAAATATTTTTTATAATAATTTTTATATAAAAATTATTTATTTTATCGTTAAATCATGCATTACCCTTTATAAAATAATAAATTTATCTTGAAAGGAGAAATAAATTTATGGGCGAAAAAGCAACAATGATAATAGAAAAAAGGGAAAAAACAAACAGCAGAGCAAGTAAGCAACTAAGAAAAATAGGCTATATACCTGCTTCTATTAGCAGAAAAGGTATGGATTCAGTTTCTGTAAAGGTAAAGCAGGAGGAATTGCTAAAAAATCTGTCAAAATACGGAAGGAACTATTTGTTTGATCTTCAGTTGGAGGGCCGCGAAAAAATTACTGCAATAGTAAAGAAAATGGATTATTCCCCATTAAAAAAAGAATTATTAAATGTTAGTTTTCAACAAATATCGCTTACCGATGAAATCAAGGTTAATTTAGATATAAAATTGATTGGAAAAGACGCGGTTGAATTTAAGAAACTTTTAGTGATTCAGCAGATGGACCAAATTCCTGTAAAGGGTTTGCCACAGGATATACCTGATTATATCGAAATTGATATAACCGATTTTAATGCCGATGATAAAATTACTGTCAGCAATGTCAAATATCCAAAAGGAATAGAACCGGATATAGATCCCGAAAAAATAGTATTAACTATAAACAAACCAAAAGGAAGGTCTGGCGATGGTGAAGAAGAAACAGAGGAAGAGGTGCTGTAAAGTCGTATTTTTAGGAGTTTTTCAGGGTATTACGACAGTATCGCGTAATACCCTTTTATTTAAAAACTTTATTCAATTATTTTTCAACAAATCTTATTGCGTTTACCGGGCATTGCTCAATGGCTTTCTTCAGCCGTTCTTTATCGGGTTCAAAACTGTGTTCCTTTATACAGGCTTTTTTGTTATTCATTTCGAAAAGCTCTTTATACTCTTGTACACACATAGTACATCCCATACAGACATCCTGATTTATGTTCAACCCGGGGATAGCCTCTTCCGTTTCAATGGGCAAATCGTTGTTTCTGATTATTTTTGATATAATCCACGAGAGTATAAGAATTGCAGCAACCGTCAACAGCCAGCGCACAAACATGAATTTAGGGCCTAAGAATTTCGTCTCGTTAAGAAGCATTGGGATTTTTATAACTGCCCATGAACTTAATATTATGACAATGTTTCTTATTGATGCGCCTTTTTTATGAAGCATAGTACAAATTGGGAATGCCGCATAAACCGGACCTGCCGAGACAGAACCCAAAGCAAATGACAGGAAGAGTCCCTTAAGCCCGGAACCCTGTCCAAGATATTTAATTATAGTTTGTTTTGGTACCCATGCATCGAGTAAAGTGGTTAATACAAAGATTACCGGCATAATCATTAACATTTCTTTTATATAGTAACTGCTATTTTTTACTGCCTGGATGCCCATTTGCGGCTTAATAAGAAGAATAATGGCATAGGTTAGAACGATGAAAATTATAAATATGTTTTCTTTTATTTTCTTAATTATTCCGGTCATATAATCACCCCCATAACAAGTGCAATAATAATAGCGAATATAAAGCTCAGACCATTTCTGGCAAATGTAAACTTTTTCCCAAAGGCTTTGATTTCAAGGGGAAGAGTAACTATTCCCACCATGGTAAGCGTAGTAAGAAAGGAAACTGACGGAACAATTCCTACTCCGCCATTTATAAGAGTTCCTATGAGAGGGAATGCAATAAATGCCGGGACAAGCGTTACGGTTCCCAATAACGCTGCTGAAATGGTAGCGATAAGTATATTTTGTTTTTCAACAAAAGCTGCGATTGACTCAGGTGAAAATATTGTAAGCAGTAAGCCAATTGCAAAAACGATAGATAAAATGGAAACGAGC
>JBMNTI010000008.1:0-36772 GCA_050945655.1 Acetivibrionales bacterium
TCCGGACCCAAGATTTGCATATTTGATATTGTTTTTTATAATAGTGGGAGCAGCTCACTTTATATGCTGTATAATAGACTTTATTAAAGGGTGTTGCTCTAAGATTCTTCGCTTGCGCTCAGAATGATATAAGTGTGGCGCATATCGCAGCACTCCCAACCCGTCATCCTGAGCGAAGCGCAGCACCCAACCCGTCATCCTGAGCGAAGCGCAGCACCCAACCCGTCATCCTGAGCGAAGCGCAGCACCCAACCCGTCATCCTGAGCGAAGCGCAGCGGAGTCGAAGGATCTTTTAGTTAAACGAAAGGTAAATGAACCCATGAAAGACAATGATGATAAAGAAACCATAAAAACATTGATAATAATACCTGCCTACAACGAAAGTGAGAATCTTCCAAAGCTTTTTAAAGCATTAAAAGAAGCCGGCGCAGACTTTGATGTTATAGTCATTAACGACTGCTCAAAGGATAATACCGAGGCTGTATGTAAAAGCCACGGGATTAAGGTAGTGACACTTCCTGTCAATCTGGGCATTGGAGGGGCAGTACAGACCGGATACCGTTATGCTTATTATCATAATTATGACATTGCCATACAAATAGACGGGGATGGCCAGCATGACCCTAAATTTTTACCCTATCTGATTAAAAGGATAGAGGAAGGAAACCACCTTTGCATCGGTTCCAGATTTATTGAAAACGAGGGCTTTCAATCCTCTAAAATCAGGCGTATCGGCATCAAATATTTCTCGAAACTCATAAAGCTTTTAACAGGTACTCTCATAACCGACCCCACATCAGGCTACAGGGCTTGCAGCCGGGAGGTCATCAAACTGTTTGCCAATAATTATCCTAAAGATTATCCGGAACCCGAGACAGTGGCCACTGTTCTCAGAAATAAACTTAAGGTAAGTGAAATGCCGGTAATAATGAATGCCAGAGAAGGGGGCAAATCTTCAATTACTAGCCTCAAGGGTATATATTATATGGTTAAGGTAACTCTGGCAATTTTAATAGGATCCATATCCAGAAAAAGTGTGATAAAGGAAGATTAATATGAATATGAGCGGTACATTGCGAACAACTCTTATAATAGGCTCGGTACTATTCTTTGTGTTTATCATTAATATGGTAAGAACAAAGAAGCTGGAACTAAAATATGCCCTAATTTGGATTCTTACCAGCCTTAGCTTTATAATAATGTCCGTTTTCCCTGAAACGGTGTTCATGGTGGCAAGGATTCTTGAGGTTGAAGTTGCCGCAAACGCCTTGTTCTTGTGCATAATATTTTTGCTGCTTCTCATGGTATTCGCGCTTACTGTGGCTGTATCCCGCCAGGCAGGCCGTATAAAGCGCCTTGTTCAGGAAATGGGTATATTAAAGTCCGAGATAGAGGATAACAAATGTCATTCCGGGCCAAAGGAAACAGAGTGATGGATATTTCCTTTTAGCTGTCTTTTTTTTCCGCATATTTACTCATTTTTATCGGTGTGTTAATATTAAAGCAACATATATAAGTGTGAGGAATATTATGTCTAGAAAATTAAAGACCGAGAATCCGGGTCAAGTTATTGTGATGCCGGTTGCTGCTATATTAACTATAATACCGCTTATAGTATTTTCAAAGTTTGTTAAACTAAGTGAAATCGAAATGAAAAGCTGGATTGGCGAGCAGATTCACGCCGATTTTTTCAGCTATTATAAGAGCCAGTGGCTTATCGTATTCACTGTTATGGCTCTGGTTTTTCTCCTTGCGTATCTTATTTTAAAGGGATTAAAATTAGAAAGAAGTTTTCTCTACATACCCACAGCCGTATATGCCGGACTAATCGTATTGTCCGCAGTAACATCCAAGTACCCTGATACGGCTTTTAAAGGATTTCCCGGGCGGTACGAGGGGATGCTGGTTCTGCTCTGTTATCTATTGCTGATGCTGGTAGTTTTTAATCTGGTAAAGACAGAAAAGCAGATTAAATTTCTTCTGGGGGCTCTGCTTATATCGGTGGCTATAATTTGCATAATTGGGCTATTCCAGTTTTTCGGCATGGATCTTTTTAAGTCGGATTTCGGAAAAAAATTAATTCTTCCGAAGGAATACTATCAATTCAAGGATAATGTTAACTTCAGGTTTGAGGATACTTATGTTTATTCTACATTGTCAAATCCCAACTACGTGGGCAGCTATACAGCTTTGCTTATTCCGGTAGCCGTTGTATTTATGGCTCTTTCTAAAAAGATGTATCTAAGGATCGGTGGAACGGCCTTAACAGGTCTGCTATTGATAAATCTGTTTGGAAGCCGTTCCCGCGCAGGACTTATAGCCCTTGCTGCAACGGCTGTAGTTGCCGCTATATTGTTCAGAAAAGCTATTTTCAAAAGAAAGCTTCTGGCTTCGGCAGTAGCGATCGGTATGGTCGTCTTATTCTTCGGAGCGAACTTTGCTTTAAAGGGTGCCCTGATAGATAGGATTGTTACCGAGTTTTCTCTTATGACAAGCAATGAAGCCCAGGCTTTTGATATTCAGGATATTAAATTTGAGAATAACAAGGTGTCTATAATTAGCGCCTCTAAAACTCTTACTATGGAAAACAGGGATGATGATTTATTTTTCTATGATACGAACGGCAATGAAATAAAACCGACTATGAAAAGATCCGAAAATATTACGTCCATATCTTTTTCCGATCCATCGTACAAGGATTACAGCCTGACCGTTAAAGGCAGGGTAATCACTGTAAATAGAGAAGGAATGATTTTCCAACTTAAAGGCAAGGACAATGGGTTTATGTTTATTGGCGTAAACGGTGATGAAACCGATAATATTGTTAAACCGGCTTCTTTCGGATTTGCCGGGAAGGAAAGGCTGGGTTCGGCAAGAGGATATATTTGGTCAAGAAGTATGCCTCTATTAAGGAATGCCCTGATACTCGGATATGGTCCCGACACCTTTGTAATTGAATTTCCTCAGAATGATTATATCGGAAAACTCAGAGCCTATGGCACAGCGCACATGATTGTAGACAAGCCTCATAATATATACCTGCAGATAGCGATGAATACAGGCGTTCTATCCCTTTTATCAGTGCTTGTGCTTTTCGGGTTTTATATAATACAAAGCCTCAAATTATATATAAAGGATATAAACAGCAGCTTTGCATCTATTACCGGCGCCGGTATTTTCCTGGCCGTATTCGGCTATCTTGCAGCAGGCGTATTTAACGACAGCATGGTGGCCGTGACCCCCATATTCTGGGTGTTGCTGGGTCTGGGGTTTGTATGCAACAGGATTAATGCGAAGCAAAGCGATAAAGAGAGGCGAAAAAATGGATAAGCCGAAGGTGTATGTATTGCTTGCTACATACAACCCAAATCTTTGCTGGTTAAAAGAACAACTTTACTCAATCAATAATCAGACATACAAAAATATTGAGGTAATAGTTTGCGACGACGGCTCTGATTCTATAAGCAATGATGAATTAAACACACTGTTAAAACAACAGATTACTAAGTTTCCATATATTTTTATTTCTAACCATATTAATCAGGGACCTAATAAAACCTTTGAACGCCTTACCCTGGAAGCAGCTAAGAAAACTCGTGATATAAACGGAAAAGCCTATTTTGCCTATTGTGACCAGGATGACATCTGGGAATCTGAAAAAATAGAAATACTCATAAATGATATAATACAAAAGGATGCGGTTCTTGCCTATAGCGATATGTCTGTAATTGATAGCGAAGGCAGATTAGTAGCCGATAGCATTACAAAGGTGAGAAAAAGATTTTACTATTTTGAAGGTCACGAGCTATGGCAAAAAATTCTTGTCAGAAATTTTATCAGTGGCTGTTGTATGATAGTCCGATCAGATATTGCAATTGCCGCAATTCCTTTTGAAAAAGATATGCAGCATGATAGATGGATTTCAGTTATTGCTTCGACTCATGGTTATATAGCGTATGAAAATAAAGCACTGGTAAGATACAGACAACATGGAAGAAATGTGACAGGTGTGTTAAAGGACATAACTGATAAAGCAAGCTACATACAAATACGCATTAAGGATCACCTGAGAATTCTCCAGAATATAAATGCCAGAAATGATGTTAATGATGAATTGGCTAAATTTCTTTCAGAATATATTGACCAGATGAAAATCAGGCTTAAATATGCAGGTGGTGAGTACCAAAATCTCTTTAAGATGCTGAGCTACATTAAATTTAACAGAGCAACCATAGTATTCGAGGTAGTAGCCATGGTACTTCCGGAAAAAGTATTTAAAAGAGCTCTTAATATTATTAAAGCTAAAAACTTGTAGATAAATCTAATTTTTGGGCTGTTGTTATTAATTAGATGCTTCTGTATAATAACAGAGGAAGTTAAATCAAACAGGGGGGTTATTATAATGAACGATTCAATAAAGGGAATAATTCTTGCGGGTGGTTCTGGAACCCGTCTGTATCCTTTAACTATGGTCACAAGCAAACAACTCTTGCCGGTATATGACAAACCCATGATTTACTATCCGCTATCAGTACTTATGCTTGCTGGGATCAAGGATATTCTGATTATTTCAACCCCCCAGGATTTACCGAATTTTAAGAGATTGCTGGGTGACGGCGCTCAATTCGGCATAAACCTGAGTTACGAAGAGCAGCCTTCACCTGACGGGCTTGCCCAGGCTTTCATTATTGGTGAAGAGTTTATTGCAGGTCATAGAAGCGCTATGATTTTAGGAGATAACATATTTTATGGGAATGGGCTTAAGGCT
Organism: Acetivibrionales bacterium; assembly: GCA_050945655.1. GTDB lineage: Bacteria > Bacillota > Clostridia > DSM-8532 > DSM-8532 > DTU059. The sequence goes on from JBMNTI010000008.1 coordinate 4,770, forward strand.
CAGTTAAAAAGAGCTGTAGATAATAAAAAAGGCGCAACTGTATTTGGCTATTTTGTGGAAGATCCTGAACGCTTTGGCGTTGTAGAATTTGATAAGGAAGGCAGAGCTATTTCGATAGAGGAGAAACCAAAGGAGCCTAAATCAAACTATGCTGTTACGGGGCTTTATTTTTATGATGAAAGAGTATGTGAGTATGCAAAGGCTTTAAAACCCAGTGCCAGAGGTGAACTTGAAATAACAGATTTAAATCGCATCTACCTTGAAGATAATAGTCTTGAAGTGGTAACACTCGGAAGAGGTTATGCATGGCTTGATACAGGAACGGTAGAAGCTCTTACCGAGGCTTCAAATTATATAAAGACCATTGAGACCAGGCAGGGAATGAAGATTGCTGCTTTGGAAGAAATAGCATATATTCAGGAGTGGATAGACAAGGAAACCCTGCTTTCGGCCGCAGCCAGGTATGGAAAATCTCCTTATGGTGCTCACCTTAAAAATGTAGCCGAAGGGAAGATAAGGTTTTAAGGTAAGTACATATGAAGATATTAACAACAAATATTAAAGGGTTATTAATAATTGAGCCCCAGATATTTGGGGATCACAGAGGTTGGTTTTTTGAAAGCTATTCAAAGATAAAACTCAAAGAGCAAAATCTTGAGTGCGATTTTGTACAGGATAACCATTCATTTTCTGCCCAAAAGGGAACTCTAAGAGGCTTGCACTTTCAAATAAATCCTAAAGCGCAGGCTAAGTTGGTGCGCTGCACCCGGGGTGCTATTTTGGACGTTGCCGTCGATTTGCGAAAAGGATCGCCGACATATAAGCAGTGGTTGTCTATAGAGCTCTCTGCTGAGAATAAAAAGCAATTTTTTATACCAAAAGGGTTTGCACATGGATTTCTTACGCTTACAGATGATGTAGAGGTGCAATATAAGACAGATGAATACTATTCTCCTGAATGCGACAGGAGTATTGCCTACAACGACACAGAGCTTAATGTGCAATGGGGCATAGACAAACCTATTCTTTCGGATAAAGATAAAAACGCTCCATTACTTAAAGATAGTGATATTAATTTTATATACTGGGAGGTATAGGAAATGACGATTCTAGTAACCGGAGGAGCCGGATTTATTGGCGCAAATTTTGTCAAGTACATGATTAAACAATACCTGGGGTATAAAATAATTTGTCTTGATGCTTTAACCTATGCCGGAAATATGGAAACTTTGTCGGATATTATGGATAACCCTCAGTTTAAATTCGTCAAAGGAGATATTGCGGATCAAGGAACAGTATTCAGTCTGTTTGATCAGGAAAAACCTGATATGGTGGTCAATTTTGCAGCTGAATCGCATGTTGACCGCTCTATAGAGAATCCCAGACTGTTTTTAGAGACAAATATAATCGGAACACAGGTTTTGATGGATGCTTGCAGAAAATATGGAATCAAAAGATTCCACCAAGTCTCAACGGATGAGGTTTATGGTGACCTTCCCCTTGATAGACCGGATTTATTCTTTACCGAGGAAACCCCCATACATGCGTCCTCGCCATACTCGGCCTCCAAAGCAGCGGCGGATTTATTGGTTCTGGCTTATCACAGAACTTTTAAACTTCCATGTACCATATCACGCTGCTCAAATAACTATGGTCCATACCATTTTCCTGAAAAACTAATTCCGCTGATGATAACAAGAGCATTGGAAGACAAACCTCTTCCGGTTTACGGGAAAGGTGAAAATGTCCGGGACTGGTTGTATGTGGAAGATCATTGCAGAGCGGTAGACTTGATTATTCACAAAGGCCGGGAGGGTCAGGTCTATAATATAGGCGGTCACAATGAAAAAACTAATTTAGAGGTAGTAAAAACCATATTAAAAGAATTGAATAAGCCTGAGAGCCTCATTCAATTTGTTGCGGATCGCCCCGGCCATGACATGCGCTATGCTATAGACCCGACGAAAATTCATAATGAACTGGGTTGGCTTCCGGAAACAAAATTTGAACAGGGAATAAAGCTTACGATACAATGGTATCTTGAAAACAAGCCTTGGTGGGAACACATTATTAATGGAGAATATAAGGACTATTATGAAAGAATGTATGGAAACAGATAGATGTGATTTTACAGCATTGGTGTCTTCTCATTAAAGACTAAATAAGGAGCAGCCATGAAAGCACTTGCTACGGGCGTAAATGGCCAGCTTGGCCATGATGTAGCCAAAGAACTAAAAAGGCGAAATATTGAATACATAGGCGTTGATATAAATGATTTCGACATAACTGATAAAAATTCTGCGACAGCGTTTATTAAAAACTATCACCCCGATGTGGTAATCCACTGTGCTGCCTATACAGCAGTAGACAAAGCAGAGGATGTCCATGAACTTTGCAGAAGCATAAACAGCGAAGGTACAAGGAACATTGCCGAAGCATGCAAAGAGATAGATGCTAAAATGATTTATATTAGTACGGATTATGTATTCCCCGGAACCGGTGAACATGAATACGAAACTGATGATCAAACAGGTCCGCTTGGCATTTATGGAAAAACAAAGCTTGAAGGGGAGCTTGCAGTAAAAGAGCTGCTTTCAAAATATTTTATAGTTCGTATCTCATGGGTCTTTGGAAAGAATGGAAATAACTTTGTCAAGACTATGCTTCACATAGGAAAAGAACGCGATGAAGTAAACGTGGTTTGTGACCAAATCGGTTCACCTACATATACGACTGATTTAGCTCCGCTTCTCTGTGATATGGCCGCAACTGAAAGATATGGTACATATCACGCAACCAATGAAGGATTCTGCTCATGGGCGGAATTTGCTGAAGAAATATTCAAGCAGGCGGGATATGCAACAAAAGTAAATTTTATACCCTCATCACAGTACCCCACAAAGGCAAAGCGTCCATTGAATTCAAGAATGAGCAAGAAGAGCTTGGATGCTGCAGGGTTTAACCGGCTCCCGGATTGGCGGGATGCGCTGAAAAGATATTTAGATGAATTGGAGTAATAAGTGTGAATTATATAATAAGGCAATTAAATAATGCTAAAAAGTATAAGTTTTTATTGCAGCAATTAGTAAGCAGGGATTTTAAGACAAAGTACAAGCGCTCTTTCCTTGGAGTGCTATGGAGTTTTTTAAACCCACTACTCACTATGTTTGTGCAGTTTATTGTTTTTTCTACTATTTTTAAAACTAGTATTCCAAATTTTGCCGTATACCTTTTGATAGGTATTGTATTTTTTAATTTTTTTTCAGAGGCAACCAGTATGGGACTTATGTCCATTGTCGGCAACTCCTCACTTATTACAAAGGTATATATCCCAAAATATATTTTTCCTATTTCAAGAGTACTTTCATCTACAATAAACCTGGTACTCTCAATGATACCTCTATTTATTGTTGCTTTGTTTACAGGTGTTCGCCTTACTTTTGCTATCTTGATTCTGCCTTTTAGTCTGGCATGCACGATATTATTTTGCATTGGCATGAGTTTTATTTTGTCATCAGCTATGGTCTATTTTCGTGATATGCAATTTTTATGGGGTGTAATTAATATGCTATGGATGTATGCGACTCCCATTTTTTATCCGGAAAGCATCCTTCCGCAAAATCTTATGATACTATTTAAAATGAACCCAATGTATCATTTCATTAGATTTGCCAGGGCAATAATACTCAATGGTGCATCACCAGAGCCAAAAGCGTATTTATTATGCTTAATTGCAGCTTTTATACCATTTATCATAGGAACCATCATGTTTAGAAAAACGCAAAACGGTTTTGTATTGCATATATAAGGAGATTTATGATACAAGTTGATAATGTGTCTATGAGATTTATGATGGCTCATGACAGAATACAGAGTTTAAAAGAATATATGACAAAGCTTATTAAAAGGCAACTTCGCTATGAGGAATTTTGGGCACTTAAAAACGTAAGTTTTAATGTGTCTAAAGGCGAAGTTGTAGGGATTATCGGCAAAAACGGTGCCGGGAAAAGCACACTTTTAAAAATTATCTCAGGAATATTAAAGCCAACTGAAGGCTCAGTAAAGTGTAGCGGAAGCATTGTTCCTATGCTGGAATTAGGGTCAGGTTTTGATCACGATTTAACTGGACGAGAGAATATATTTCTCAATGGTGCGATTTTAGGTTATAGCAAAGTGTTTTTAGAAAATAGATTTGAAGAAATACTGGATTTCTCGGAATTAGGAAGATTTATAGATGTGCCAATCAGAAATTATTCGTCCGGTATGCTTATGCGGTTGGCCTTCTCAATCGCTACGGTGGTAAATCCAGATATTCTGATTGTGGATGAAATACTTGCCGTAGGCGATGCTGCTTTCCAAGAAAAGAGCAAGGCACGGATGATGGAGCTTATGGGCGGAGGTACAACAGTATTATTTGTATCACACAATTTGGAACATATTCTTGAAATATGTAATCGGGTAATTTGGCTGGATAGCGGAAAAATAAAGATGATAGGTAAAACTGAAGAAGTATGTGAGAGGTATATAATTTAAGTACATTAAGTTTGAACAGGGAAAATATGTTGTTTACAGCCCTCAAGGTTGGCGCGTGATATAATATAGATTGAGAATAAAACGCTATAATTAAGCAGGTTGGGGATATGCTATGATTAATCAGTATGATGTACCATTGCAATTGAATAATATAAATCCACTTACGGTTATTATTTCATATATTACACCCGGAATAGAAATATTAGAAATGGGCTCTGCATCTGGAAGATTAACCCGTTATCTAACTGAAGAAATGGGGTGTCGTGTTTCAATTGTCGAAATAGACACACCATCTTATAAAAAGGCTATGAAATTTGCTGCTGATGGTATTTGTGCAAATTTAGACAAGGATGAATGGTATGATTATTATTCCAAAAAAAAGTTTGACGCTATTATTTTTGCAGATGTTATCGAACATCTGAATAGACCGAAAGAAGTGATAAATAGCGCAAAAAGCTTACTAAAAAAAGATGGTAAGATGTTGTTTTCAGTACCAAATATTGCATACAACGGCATATTGGCACAGCTCTTAAATAATAATTTTAACTACACGGAAACAGGGATCTTAGACAATACCCATATTAAGTTTTATACATATTATTCGTTTCATAAGTTATTAGATGAATGCGGTATGTTTGTTTTTTCAGAAAAAGCAATTCACCAGGATATTAATACAGGTGATTGGAGTGATTTTAAATCTCTAAATTCAGATACTCAAAGGCTTTTACGCAGTAGAGAGTTCTCTGATGTATATGAATATATTTTTGCTGCTGTTACAACTGAGTGGCAACAAGCAAACAAGAATCAATTAAATATCGACAGAATGGTTAACTATAAAGGGGCTACAGCTGTTTCTACGCTTTATTTTGATTATGGCGATGGTTTTAAACCGCAGAATTACTTACAATCAGAAATGTTAATAAATAGTGAAGGGAAATTTTTGGTTTCGTTTGATTTAAGAGAACTTGAAAATGTAAAAAAGTTTAGATTTGACCCATGTGAATATGAGTGTAAAATAAAAATATTATCTGTAAATGGAAAAGCACCACAGGAAGTTGATCCCCTGAATAATTATATAATGAAACAAGACAAGATTTATTTTTTTACAAAAGATCCAACCTTTATTATTACGAATCCAACGTTTATTAAAACACCTATAATGGAAATAATCGGGCAGATTGGCAACCTGACAAGTGATGATTTTATTGCCATTATTGATGAGTTGAAAACTGACCTTAACGAAAAAATATTTAATGAACATCAGGAAGTCGAAAAGCTTACTTTGCTGTATAAGCAAGGTTATGCAGAATGGAGTTCCCTAAATCAAAAGTTGATAGAAAAGACAGCAGAGGCGACATCTTTAAATGATGCATTGGTAGCAAAGACAGCAGAGGCAATTTCACTGAATGAGGCATTGAAAGCAAAAACGGATGAGGTAACATCTCTAAAAAAGGCACTCATTACAAAGACTGTAGAGGAAAAAACACTGGATGAAATATTGACAGAGAAATCGACTGAAATAGCTAATCTTAATGAGTCGCTTATTAAAAAATCTGAGGAAGTCCATGAAACAGAAATATTACTTATTAAGTTGCGAGAAGAATTAGATCAAATGTCAATGGCATACAATAGTATAATAAAATCTACAAGCTGGAGACTTACAAAACCACTAAGAGGCGCATTAGATGTTATAAAAAAAATTTGTTCCAAATCTAAAATTGATAAAGTACCGAAGCTTTTAATAAGAACGTATCATTATTGGCGTGCTCACGGACTTAAACAAACTATTTCGAAAACTGTTGATAAATTAAGCCATAAAAATATCAGAAATAATCGACCACTAAAATTTGATGCCGTTGCTTGTGGAAGCATTGAGATACAACCTATCTCTGTTTCTGTGGTGATTCCAACTTATAATGCGGGACAAGAGCTTAGGGATTTATTAGAAAGCCTTTCTCTACAGGAAGGTGTAGGATTTATGGAAATAATTATTGTTGATTCAGGATCAACAGATGAAACAATAGAGATATCTCGCTTATATAATACTGTGCTAATATCAATAACACAAGAACAATTTTCACACTCATATGCTAGAAACCTTGGAGCTAGGCATGCTAATGGAGAGAATATACTTTTTATGACACAAGATGCTCTGCCAAGTTCTAAACGGTGGCTGAGTGAAATGTATAGACCAATGATGTGCGATACAACCATTGTTGCCGTATCATGCGGAGAAAAACCGAGGCCGGATGCTGATCTATTTGGATTAGCTTGTTCATGGGGACATGCCAGATTCATGGGTGTACTTGACTGCGATCGAATCTTGGAGATGCCAAAAAGGTGTACTATGGAAGAAATTCGACGCAATGCCAATCTTAATGATGTGGCATGTCTAATTAAGAAAAGGGTTTTCGAACAATTTGAGTATCGGTTTAACTACGCTGAAGACTTAGACTTAGGTGTTAGGCTTATAAAAAGTGGACATCGTCTTGCGTTAAGAGGGTCTATTAAAGTAATTCATTCACATACCCGACCAGAATTTTATTATTTAAAACGCGCATTTGTAGAAAGGAAAGCGCTTAAAAATATATTCCCGGAAGAACCATTGATACATATCAAAGAAAACGATTTTTTATTAGGGGCAAGATGGCTTTACAATCATACAATGCATGCCGTAAAGTATTTATCTTCATTTCCTGAAGAAAATAATGTAGAAGACTATGTCATCAAAGCAAATAAGATCTTTAGTAAAAACATTAAAGATTTACCTGCAAAAGATATTTTAGCATTTGAACCCACAGCGGAGTTTATAGAATTTATTCAGTCAATTGATCAAAAGTGCAATTTATTAAAGGCGGAGCAACTTTCAGAAGAGTCAAAAGCAGCTTTTTTTACGTATTTTCAGGGACAGGCGGGAATGATTTTGGACTACTTAAAGAACCATATCGAGAATGTGACAAGGCAGATAAATCAAGCAATATGTAAATCACTATTTTGTGTTTGCGCAAATGCGATTGGTGATATTTTGGGATATACATGGTTGACAGCATATGATAAAAACCAGTTACTTACCAAAATATATGACAAAGTTGGAAAAGGGGTGTAATATCGGTTGAGTATGGGACAAAGAAAGATACTTTTTACGGTACACCAATTTTTCCCCGAATTTTATGCGGGAACAGAAGTGTTGACACTAAACACGGCTAAAGAATTTCAAAGGCGGGGTTATCAGGTAGGGATACTATCGTTGGTTCACACTGACGAACCAAAAGACTATCGTTGCGGTGGGTTAAAAAGAGCAGACTATGATGGGATTCCAGTTTGGAAGATAGAGTATAATTTTAATCGAACACCAAATCCATTGACACATGAATCCAATAATCCATACATGGCAGAGTTTATGTATGCATTTTTGGCGGAGTATAAGCCCGATATTGTACATATAATGCACACATTTAGATTTTCGGCATCAGTTATTGATATATACTTACACTACAATATTCCGGTAGTGATGACAGCTACTGATTTTTGGTTTTTATGTTCAAGGATACAGCTTATGGATTCATCAAACTGTGATTGTAGTGGTCCACAATATCATGGTGCTAAATGCATAAGGTGCATTGCTAAGCAAACGAACTCAGATTTTTCAGCGAAATTAGATAAAATTCCTCTGATTTTTATTGAGGTCGGAGCGTTTTTGGCAAAGTGGAAGAACAAAAAATCTGACAATATTAAGGCAGCACGATTTCTATTTGAAAGACCAAAATATCTGATGAAACAGCTTAACAAAATTGATCGGGTAATTGTACCAACTGAAACAATGAAACAGATGTTGATTAATAATGGTGCTAATAAGAATCGAATTACGAAACTTCACTTTGGCCTTGATATTGTTAATGATTACGAGGAGCCTGGAATCAAAAAATATAGTGGCAAAATTACATTCGGGTATATTGGTTCTATCTTGGAGCATAAGGGACTCCATGTACTTGTTAAAGCTTTTTCTTTACTTGATGCAAAGAATGCTTCACTACTGATATATGGCGATACGGGTGAAAACCCCTCATATACAAAACGAATAAAAGAGATTAGTAACGAAGATATAAGAATTAAGTTTATGGGTACTTTCCCGAATGATCAGATTATGAAGATTTTTAAAGACATTGATGTATTAGTGGTACCATCTATATGGTATGAAAACACTCCTCTTGTTATTTTCTCGGCATTTGCAGCAAAAACACCTGTAATCGGTACTGATATTGGAGGTATTACTGAGGTAGTCAAACATGGATACAATGGTATGGTTTTCCCAAAAAACAATCATAAAAAGCTACAAAATACGTTAGAAAAGTTTTTAAATGAAAATACATTACTTGAAAAACTTTCGGGCAATATTGAACCTGTTAAAACAATAAGTGAAAACGTAAACGAAATTGAAATTATATATGACGAATTATTGCAGAGATGAGGTAGGTATGAATATCTTAATTTTGGGGGGTCTGGGATTCTTAGGTGTTAACATCACTAAGGCTTTGTTAGAAAAAGGGCATTTGGTTACTGTAGTCGATTCGTATTATCCCCAGCAGATAAAAAGATTGGATGGGTGCAGGTATATTGTATCGGATTTTAAATGCCTTAATTCAATTTCTACTGAGTTTGATAATATTGATACAGTAATCCACTTGATAAGCACTACTTTGCCAGCGACATCGAATGATGACATAGATAAAGATATTTCAACAAATCTGCTTGGAACGATTGAACTTCTTCGCCTTTGTGTAGAGCGTGGGGTAGGGCGGGTTATCTTTTCATCATCAGGAGGTACAATATACGGAATACCGAAAACCATCCCGATACCTGAAATTCATATTACTGATCCAATATGTTCATACGGTATTGTAAAGCTATCAATTGAGAAATACTTACAGCTATTTTATAGACTTTATGGTTTAGATTATTATATTCTGAGAGTATCTAATCCATACGGTCCATATCAAAACTACCGAGGTAAACAAGGGTCGATAGGAATATTCACATGGAAATTATTACACAACGAGCCTATTGAGATATGGGGCGATGGTAGTGTAATTAGAGATTACATATATATTGAGGATGTTGCGAATGCATTTGTCATCGCTGCAAGTACTGAAGAGAATCCCATAAAAACGTATAATATTGGCAGTGGAAAAGGGTACTCCATAAATGAGGTCATTAAAGAAATTGAATCTGTATTGCAAAAAACGCCGATTATCAAATATTTACCTGGGCGAAATATAGATGTACCAGTCAACATTCTAGATGTTTCACTTGCCAACACACACTTGGGTTGGTCTGCGGAAACCTCTATTGCTGAAGGTATTAAAAAGACCGCAGAATTTATAAAAGCTCTGAAAGGATAAAAAATACATGTTTACATATAAACACAATATAAAAGAAGGCGCAAAAAATAGTATTAACGGAAAAGAGCCCGTGGATGATAAAAAAGATGCAAAACAAAATATTGGATCATGGATATGGGCTATATTATCTGTTCTGGCTGTTGCTACATACCCCGTATTCTTTTTATACTTTCAAAATGCTGATGAGGCAGCATTTTCTGAGGTGTTTCTTCCTCTACTTGTTTTTGTTGCTACAGGGTTTGTTTTCTTTGTGTTATTTTTACTGATTACAAAAAACACATTCAAAGCAGCGATTATTGCAAATTTGTTTATGTTGGTATTTATGAACTATGCTCTCTTGGAACGCGTAGCACGAGCTGTATTTTCAATTTTACGTTACTGGCATATACTTCTAATATGTTTGTTTATTTTAGCTCATTTAGCTTGGTTTATAACTAAAAAGGTTTCTAAAAATTTGGCTGAAACGGTATCATTGGTTATATGTATTGTATTTGGTGCTTTAATTTTACTTAACGGTATAATTTCAGTTCCCAAAATTATTAACAAAGTATCAAATGAAAAGCAAGCGAAAAAACAACATGATTCTACCCAGTCTACCCAGATTGTTAAAAAAGACGCAGAAATTCCTAACATTTATTACATGATATTCGATGAATATTCTAGTATTGATTTTATAAAAAAATACTATGATTATGATAATTCAGCATTTACGAATTATTTAGAAGAAATCGGGTTTAATGTATCTTATACAAGTCATAATGAGAGTATTATGACATCAACTATTACTACTAATCTTGTAAACTTGGACTATTTAGTCACTAATAAAATGTCAAACTCGGAAAAACATAAAAATCGGAAGAGCAGTTTTCTATTCAATTATTTAAGAGAAAAAGGTTATTCTATAACTGGAGTTGGCGGCGTAGAAACTTATGGCTTGAAAAATGCAGCATCAGAGTATATAGATTTAAAAACAAAAACAGTAGATGGAAAAGCGATTGTGGACATAATTTTTGGAAGAACATTTATATACCCATTATATAGAATCCCTACTTATAAAATAGCGGAGAAAAGAGTTGTAAGTACATTTCAGTACCTAAAAGATCCCAATAATTACATATCTAATAATTTTATTTTTTGCCACATAGACTGCCCACATGAACCTTTTTATTTTAATAAAGATGGTTATAATTATGATAATCCGGGGGCTAATTGGAAAGAACAAAAATATTATTTAGGACAATACATTTACGCTACAAACAATATTATTGATATTGTAAAATCAATAGTTGAAAACGATCCTAATAGCTGCATTATTTTGCAGTCTGATCATAGTGCCAGAGCAAGCTCTGATCCAGATTTATTTATGGAGGTATTTCCTCTAGAAGACATGAGTAATATTTTAAACGCAGTATATTATAAAAAGGAAAAAATAGATATTGAGGGGCTTTCCGGAGTGAACACACTTCGTCATGTTCTTAATGTAGTTTTTGGAGATAATTTTGAAATGCTTGATATTCCAGTAGACGATTACAAATATAAATAAGGACGGGAGAAATAAAGAATTATGAATAAAACAAAAAAAATATCTTATATAATTATATGGGTAGTTTTTATCGTACTTTTATTGTTTTCGAATACTATAGTTGCATCATTTAGAAAGAATAATATGGAAAGAACTCATATAAAAATTGAGGAATTTAAGAAAGACCAGGTTTATTATGCTGCTGATGAGATAGATTTCAAAAACGACATTTTTGATAGTTTTATTTTTAAAGGGTGGGTCTATTGCGAGACTAATAAAGAGAATAACGAAAAAACTGCTTCAATATTACTTGCAAACGATAATCAAAGATATATTAAAGCTTTGAACCTATCAAAACGCACAGATGTTACCCAAGCATTTAAAGAAAAATACAAAATAAGAGGAAGTTATCACGGTATACAGGGCGCTTTTTCTACTGTTGGGGTTAAAAATGGTATATACAATGTATACATTTATTGTAGGGAAAATAATGAAAATTATGGTTTAGTCGACACGGGTATGAAGTTAAAAAAAGACGGTAAAGGTATAAGTGAATATAAATGGGAATCGACAAAAACAAATATTTCAGTCCCTATAGAACAGCTAAAAGCTAAGAGTAATTTAGATTCAGCAAATATATCTGGAGGATATCTTAAAATAAATGGTTGGGTTTTTGTTGATGGATTTGACACTGCTAACCAGTCAGTTTATATTAGATTATTAAATAAGAACGGTACCAATGCGACTTATAACACGCAAAGTGTTTCCAGGCCTGATGTTGGTGCTGCATATAAAAACAACCAATATAATAATAGCGGTTTTAAGGCTGTTATACCAGCTGATGAGGTATCAAATGAGGATATTGAGATTGAGCTTCTTGTTAAGAACAATGAAAAGGTGTATTTGTCCTCCACAACATACATGTATTCCGCGGGTACTTTAATGGAAAAAGGTTCTTCTGAGGCGGCTACATCAAATACATTTGAAAATGATATCAGTGCTGAAATTGAGATAAATTCCGATAATATAGATGTAGATAGCAATCTAAAGTATCATTTTGACTCCTGTGTTGCAAAAAATGTTTTAGCAATTAATGGATGGGCATATATTCATGACAAAGATTCTTCAAAGATGAATATTTTCGTTTCAATTTCTTCGGCGAATGGAACTACTCGAATATTCATTACTACAAAAAAATCAAGACCTGATGTCGCAAAGGCATTTGGGAATGAATTATATACCGAGAGCGGGTTTCAAGCAAAGATTCCGTTAAATGCGATTGCAAAAGGAGATAATACGATTACTGTAATTGCTGAAAGTGATGAAATAATGAAGGCTGAAAAAACATTTACTTTTGCTTATAATTGATAACAGAAAACATAAACGAACTAATAGACTACATAAGAAGGGATTTACACACATGATATCAATACTGGGGGAAATTCTTGGGCTTGCTATGCGGCTATGCTATAGCTTGCTGCAGAACTATGGACTTGCAATTATACTATTCGTTCTCATTTCAAAAGTATTACTTTTACCTATATCAATATGGGTACATAATAATGGTATTAAGCTTGTAAAGATGCAACCGGAAATTAATTTTCTAAAAGCTGAACACTATGGGGATTATGACTTTATTGCTGAAGAGCAGTCCAAAATATTTAAAAGGGCAAAGTATAACCCTCTGGCAAGTCTTATTCCACTAGTAATCCAAATAATATTGTTGATGGGTATTGTCGAAGTTATATATAACCCACTCACCTATATACTTAAGCTACCTAGTGATATTATTAGTTCTTTGATTGCATTAACCGGTGAGTTAACAGGAGCAGATACGGCCTCAAATTCTATACAATTGTTAGTTTTAAGTACTGTTAAAGACAATCCAAATGCCTTTTTATTTCTTGGAGATATTTTGCCAGCTATTAATATTTCATCAGTATTAGACTCAATAGCCAAGATAGATATGAAGTTTCTTGGATTAGATCTTTCATGGATTCCTTACCAAGTTAAAGGTATTACTTTAGTTGTGCCATTTATAGCCGCATTTTCTTCCTGGTTGCAATGTTATACACAGAACAAATCTGCTGTTTTACAATCAGAGCAAGGTAAGCTAAATAAATATGGTACGATGGCTTTTTCTGTTGGCCTTTCTCTATATCTAGGGTGGTTCGTGCCTGTAGGAGTTGCATTGTACTGGATTAGCAGCATTCTTTTAGCGATAGTTCAAATGTATATTTTAAATTATGTGATTAATCCTAAAAAATATATAGATTATGAAAAGTTAAATGAGAGCAGAAAAATTTTATCAGACATAGAAAGCTTAGAAATCAAAAAAAGAAAGTGGTACCAAAAAGATCCGAATAAGAAAAGGGAAAAAGCTGATTATAAAAGGTTCTTTTCAGTAGCAAACAAACACCTTGTTTTTTATTCAGAAAAGAGTGGATTCTATAAATACTTTAAAAATATTATTGAATATTTACTATCCCATTCAAATGTTATTATCCACTATGTAACTAATGATCCAGATGACGCTATTTTTAAGCTCGCCATACAACAACCAAGGATAAGACCATATTATATCGGTGTAAAGAAAACAATTACACTTATGATGAAAATGGATGCCGACATTGTTGTAATGACCACTCCAGACCTTCAAAATTATTATATAAAACGTAGTTATCTGCGAAAGGATATTGAATATATATATGTTTTTCATGGGCTAGCCAGTACAAATATGGTTGTACGAAAAGGTGCATACGATCATTTTGATACGATTCTTTGTGTTGGCCAACATCAGATTGACGAGCTAAAGGAATCAGAAGAGATGTATAATTTGCCCGCAAAAAATTTAGTGCCTTGCGGATATGGCTTAATGGATGATTTGATTGCTTCTTATGAAAAAATGGGTAATACTGTTAACGAAACAAATGTCATACTGATTGCTCCATCATGGCAACCGGATAATATTCTAGATTCCTGTATCGATACTATGCTGGATTCACTCTTTCAGACTAATTATTGTATAATAGTCAGGCCACACCCTGAATATATTAAACGGTTTCCAGCAAAAATGGAAAGATTAATAAGCAAATATAAAGATAAAATAGGGAATAATTTTAATATTGAAACTGATTTTTCATCAAACACCTCAATTTTTTCAGCAGACATTTTAATTACTGATTGGTCGGGTATAGCATTTGAGTTTTCATTTACAACAAAACGGCCATCCTTATTTATAGATACACCAATGAAGGTTTTAAACCCTGATTATGTAAAGTATAAGAATCAACCATTGGATATCTCGCTAAGAAATCAAGTTGGCATATCCATTAAACCTGATGAAGTCGATAAGGTATGTAATATCGTTCATAACCTGATATCAGAAAAGAAATCATATGTGGAGAAAATTGAACAAGTACGGAGCAAGTATATATATAATATCGGTGAAAGCGGACGTTTTGGTGCGGAATATATTCTTTCCAAACTTATTAGGAAGAAATAATTCATAGTTAAGCTATAATGATGTTATATAATAATATTGATGACTTTTGAGGTTTAAAAAAAAGATGAAGGAATTTAATTTGCCAATTGAAAAGCTAAATAGAAATGAGAAAGTAAATATATGTATTCTTGGTGGGGGTAATATTGGCACTCTGTTGATGGCTGATTTAAGTCAGGATAAAAGAGTATCTGTGCGCTTATTGACTACTAATCCGGCAAAATGGTGTAAAGTAATTGAGGTGTACAATAAAAACGAAAATATTGAGTTTACAGGGAAATTGGATATTGTGTCCAATAATCCTGCAGATGTTATACCGGATGCCGACATAATCATATCCACGGTACCATCTCACGCTTTTTTTGATATCCTTAACAGAATAGAAGTATTTATTAAAGAAGGTGCCTGGGTAGGAATAATGCCTGGGAGCGGTGGATGCGAATTCTACTTAAAAAAACTAATTGAAAGAAATTGCATTATATTCGGTTTTCAAAGAGTTCATGGTATAGCCCGGATTAAAACTTACGGGAAATCGGTATACAATTTAGGAAAGAAAAATGAGTTATATATTGCTTCGATTCCATCTGAAATGTCTTCAATAGTAGCAAATGTCATTGAAAGCTTTATAAGAATTAAATGTACGCCTTTAACAAATTATTTAGCAGTTACATTGACTCCATCAAATCCGATTTTGCATACATCACGATTATTTTCTTTATTTGGGAATAAACCTAAAGATTATATTTGGGAAAATGAGCTTGAATTCTATTGCGACTGGACTGATGCAGATTCACAAGTTCTATTTGCCTGTGATGACGAACTGCAAAAGTTCTGCAATGCAATTAAGGATATTGATTTGTCAGCTGTAAAATCATTGAAAGATCATTACGAATCATATTCAATAAAAGAGATGACTGGTAAAATAAAGAGTATACCAGCTTTTAGAGGAATAAAGGCACCAATGGTCAGCAAGAAACACGGATTCGCTCCTGATTACGGATCGAGATATTTTATTGAGGATTTTCCTTACGGGCTATGTATCATTAAAAGTTTTTGTTATATTTCAAAAATAGATACACCAATGATAGATCAGATATTAGGATGGTTTGAGAATTTATATGATTTGGAGTATTTTATTAATAGCGAATTTATCGGAAAGGATCTTGCAAAGCTTCCAATACCTCAAAATCATGGCATTTACAGCATAGAAGACATTATCAGATATTATACAGACTGTAACTTAACTTACTAACGTAGTTTTTCTGTTTGAATTTAAAAAAATGGAGGGAAAATATGCAAGCGTTAATGTTAGCTGCCGGTATGGGCCGACGCCTTGGAAAATTCACCAACAACCAGACAAAGTGTATGGTTGAAGTAGGTGGGCGGACACTTTTGGATCGCACTGTAGAAGCACTTAAGATAGCGGGAATAAAACGATTTATTATTGTAGCCGGTTATGAGGCAGACAGGCTAATAGAATATACAAAACAGAATATAAAAGGAATAGATATTGAATTCGTAATAAATAAAGATTATGCTTCTACAAATAATATTTTTTCCCTTTATTTGGCCAGGAACTTATTGGCTCAGGACGATACGATTTTATTAGAGTCGGACTTAATTTATGATTTAGATCTAATAAAAAAAATGGTGGACAAACAGGAAAAGAATTTAGTGGCAGTAGCTAAATATAAGCACTGGATGGATGGTACAGTTGCTTTACTAAACGAGAATAATGAGATAACTGAGTTTATTGAAAAAAAAGATTTTATGTTTAGTGAGGTAGATAACTACTATAAGACCGTGAATATATATAAATTCAGCAAAGAATTTTCGAGTAAGCAATACATTCCTTTTTTAAGCGCTTATATTAAAGCTTATGGCAAGAACAGGTATTATGAGCTTGTTTTAAAAGCCATAGCTCATTTATCATCAGCAAATTTAAAAGCATATGATATTGGGAACACACCATGGTACGAAATTGATGATGGCCAGGATTTACATATAGCCAACACTTTATTTGCAAAAGATGAAAAAAGACTCCATGCATATGAATTCCATTTCGGAGGTTACTGGCGTTTCACAGATCTTAAAGACTACTGCTATCTTGTGAACCCGTACTATCCTTCACAAAAAATGGTTGATCATTTCAAGTATTTCTTTGATACTTTATTAAGAACTTACCCTTCAGGTATGAGCAATCAAAGGTTGGCAGCCGGTAAGATGTTTAGCATTGATGAAAGATATTTACTGGTTGGAAACGGAGCAGCAGAATTAATCAATGTTCTCGGAAGAGTAATCAAAGGAACGGTTGGTATATCTTTACCGGCTTTTAATGAGTATATAAGATGTTTTCCTGAGTGTGATATTAAGCCCATTTATTCTATAGAGGATGGGTTTACACTGAATAAAAAAAGACTTATTGAAATTAGTAAATCTTGTGATGCTCTATTCATTATAAATCCTGATAACCCAAGCGGAAGCTTTCTTAAAGAAAAAGATTTGCTTGACATAGTATCTGAATGCAAAAAAAACAATACAATATGCGTTGTAGATGAATCGTTCATAGATTTTGCCGATTGCAGTAAACGGTATACTCTTTTAAGGAATGACATTATAGCAGAGTATCCCAACATGATAGTGATAAAAAGCATAAGTAAGTCTTATGGTGTTCCCGGCCTCCGATTAGGTATGCTTGCAACTTCAAATGAAGATCTATTGGTAAAATTAAGGAAGTATTTGCCTATTTGGAATATTAATTCGTTTGCCGAATATTTTTTACAAATATATGGACTTTACGAAAAAGAATATGCTGAATCCTGCAATAAAATTGCTGAACAAAGGAAAAAATTAAAAGAAAAATTACAGAGTGTCAGTTTTCTTAAAGTTTACGATTCTCAGGCAAATTATCTGATGTGTGAGGTTAAAGCGAAGTTCTCATCAAAGGAATTAGCAGGCAGACTGCTGAAAACACACAATCTGCTGATAAAGGATCTTTCGGATAAGGAAGGGTTTTATGGGAAAGACTTTATTCGCGTTGCGGTAAAAGACGAGCATGAAAATTGTATATTATGGAATACGCTTTTGGAGATTGACATAGAACTTAAAAGATAAATATAATCTGTATAAGAACAAATACAAATAAGGAGAAGCAAAATGAAAAAGTTTGGATTGTTGTTTTATGTTATATGTATGATATTTTTGTTTGAAATCCCATCCTTTGCTTACATCGACCCATCGGTCATGACCTATACCATACAAGCAGTTGCAGGGATTGTCATAGCTGTTGGCACTGTTCTTGGCATTATGTGGCGAAGAGCCAAACAAAAGGCAAAGCAGGTTTTAAATATTGATGACAATGCAAAAAAAGAAGTTGAAGACGATGTAGTGGAAATTAATCCTGAGGATACTGGTGCTGAGATAGCAGCTACAGAAGAAGTTTTAGATGATAAATAAAATAGTAACTAATTAACGGAGATAAATAAAACTATCTTCCCCACTTACAAAAATACCATATAGCCGACTTAACATTAATCCACATAAGCTTTAGGCTCTTATGGGCGCCCCGCTGCCAGTCGTGGACAACGTAGTTGTAAGGGAAGAAAAGGGTTTTAGTAATTTGGTTTACCCTTCGGGTGATATCGGCATCTTCTAAATACAGGAAGATATGTTCATCAAATCCTTTTAATTGTTTAAATATTTCTGTTCTGAAAAACATAAAACAGCCGGTTGCGTATTCCACATAAAATGGTTTATCGTAGCCGGTTTCTTTCATGGTGAAGTAATCCTGACGCTTTTTAAAACCCTTTGGGCAGAACAGTCTGATAAAGAGATCGGTAACAGTGGGGTTTCTCTTGCAAAGATATTGAATTTGCCCATCAGGGTGCTTAACCAGCGGCGTTAATAAGCCAATTTCTTTATTATTCTCCATGTATTCAAACATATCACTTATTACTTCATTAGTAATTGTTATATCCGGATTTACAACGATATGATATTTTGAATCAATTTTATCCAGAACTTTATTATGTCCTGCACCAAAACCTAAGTTTTTCAGGTTCTGAATAATCACAATATCCCCATTACAGCCTTGTACCTTTTTTACAGTATCATCCTTCGAGTTATTATCTATTATATATAATATATATCTAAACCTATTCTCTAAATGAGAAATAAGGCTTTCAACAGTCTTTTCAATAATACCCTCATTATTATAAGTAACAATTGACAGTGAAATATCGTACATGTTAATACTCCTGCTTTTTGCTGAAAAATACGGTACTGGTCAACATTTTTGCGAGTTTAACTAATAGAAGCATTATACCTAAATACACCTATATATGCAATTGACTTAGTTGCTCAAAAACCATAAACTTAAGATAGAATTTTCAAAGCTTGTGGAATAAATATTAAGAATTAAGATATAGATTAATTATCCCAAGCATCAAGGGGTCAAAGGACTATGATTGGTTTTATCAGAAAACTTACCGGCACGTACAAGGTCATTATCCTTATTTTTGATCTTTTATTAATAATGCTTTCATATATCATTGCGTATCTTGTTAAGTTTAACGGAGAGATCCCGACCTTTAACTTTACGCCGTTTATTAATGCGATTCCATATATATTAGCAGCATCTGTTATCTATTTGGATATGTTTAAGGTTTTGTCATTTTTCAGAAAAAGCATTTACGACGTATTAAAATCGGTGGGGAGTGTAGCAGCTCTTTTGGGTATAACTACCATAGCCATTACATACATGCTGCAGGGTTTCTCCTTTCCGAGGTCGGTTTTGCTTATTACCCCGGGCATACAATTTTTGCTTTTAAGCGGATTTAATATAGTCCTCTTATATATGCGCCGCCATTTACTGGGGGAAAAGAGCATAATGATAATATGCGAGAGCGTAGAGTCTTCATCTGCTTTAATAGATAAGATACATAGCTTTATTAAAAGGGATAAGATAGAGAAAAAGCTTATTTTGGATATATCCCAGGAAAAGATTATCTTCAGAAGGCTTAAGGCAATGGATGAGATTTACTTAAGCTCCGATATTCCCGCTGAACTCAAAGCCGAGGTTATTAAGCGCTGCATGGGAGGAAAACAGGTTATATATGTTGTTCCCCATTTGGTAGAAATATCTCTTATTAATGCCAAGCTGATGCAATTGGATGACACTCCTTCGTTAATGATACCGACTTTGGGGCTTACCGTTGAACAGAATTTTTTAAAGCGTATGTTCGATATAGTGGCATCATTTTTAGGGCTGCTCCTCATAAGCCCGATACTTATTATCGTAGCGGCGCTGATAAAGATGACATCCAAAGGCCCTGCTTTGTATAAACAGGAGAGAATAACAAAAGGAAATAAGCCTTTTATGCTTTTAAAATTCAGAACCATGAGAGAAAATGCGGAGGATGAAACAGGGCCGGTACTGTCTGAAGAGAACGATCCCAGAGTCACTCCCATAGGCAGAATATTAAGGAAAACCAGGATTGATGAGCTGCCCCAGCTTATTAACGTATTAAAGGGAGAGATGAGCCTTGTAGGACCTCGTCCGGAGCGGCCGTTTTTTGTGGAGCAATTTATACATGATATGCCGGAATACGGCCACAGGTTTGCGGTTAAAGCCGGAATAACCGGATACGCACAGGTTTTCGGGAATTACAGCACCTCTCCGGAAGATAAACTAAGATATGATTTAATGTATATAAGGAATTATTCTTTGATTCTGGATATAAAACTGATTCTTCAAACCTTTAAAGTGTTTTTCGTCCCCGGCAGCGCATATAAAAAGGAGTATCCTCCGAGTGTAGCTAAAGCGGAAAGCGCGGCAAGCAGACACAAGGCAACGCATTAAGTGGTTCCGGTGGGCTTGGATAATAGCCCCTAGACAAAAACAGTCTATATATGATAATATTACATTTGTCGCAAAAACCAATGCGGCTAATCCTTGCTCTGCTTTTACCGGCAGGGCCGAATGAGTCCAAAAGGAGGTGATATGGTCATGAATAAGTATGAAGCAATGTACATCGTTTTCCCAACCATTGACGATGAACAAGTAAAAGATCTCGTTGAGAAATTCAATAATTTGATTTCTGAACACGGAGAGATTGAGAAGGTTGAGGAATGGGGCAGAAAGAAGCTTGCTTATGAAGTCCAAGACCAGAAGGAAGGGTACTACGTGCTTTTAAACTTCTCGGCTAACCCGGAATTCCCGACTGAGCTTGAAAGAAATTTCAAGATCAATGAGAACATTCTTAAGTACCTTATTTTAAAGAGGGAAAATTAATTCTTCTTTTAGGAACTTAATGCACGGCAGAAACCGAATATGTATTATAGGTGGTGTTTTGATTGAACAAGGTCATTTTAATGGGGAGGCTGGTAGCCGATCCGGAAACTCGTTATACACAAAGCAACATCGCTATGAGCCGCTTTAGGATTGCTGTCAACAGGCCTGGTAAACCGCAGGAAGGCCAACCGACCGCTGATTTTATTCAGATTACTGCTTGGAGAAGCACCGCGGAATTTGTAGGAAAGTACTTCCGAAAAGGGCAGCAGGTATTAATTGAAGGATATCTTCGCAATAATAACTGGACTGATAAGGATGGAAATAAGCGGTATAGTGACGAAGTCTATGCCGAACAGGTCTACTTTGCAGACAGCAAACGAGACAGCGCTCGGAATGATGCATATAGTGGCAGCGGGTCACAGGTTTCCCAGCCGGCATTCCAGGGCCAAAAGCCTGAGAACGGAGATGGTTTCTACACCCTCAGTGAGGATGACGAGGATCTTCCGTTCTGATTCTATATCCGTCATAATTACACGCAATTTAGCCTTCCGCCTTTATGGCCGAAGGTTTCTTTTTATATAAAATAAAGGGGACATCCCAGGGCATGCAAAGTGTGGGTGTGTCCCGTGCACTTTGAGACTTAGAGGTAGAAAAAATGCAAATTGGTGACCTTACTTTATCAGGCAATATATTTTTGGCGCCCATGGCTGGGGTGACAGACCTTGCGTTTCGCCTTCTGTGCAAGGAACAGGGGGCTTCTTTGGTATACACGGAAATGATAAGTGCCAAGGCAATGCATTACAACGATGCGAATACTATTAAACTCACAGAAACCCATACGGATGAAAGGCCGGTAGGCGTGCAAATATTCGGCTCCGAACCGGAGATAATGGCGGAGGCTGCAAGCAGGTTATCGGAAAGAGAAGATATTGCTTTAATAGATATTAATATGGGCTGCCCAGCACCAAAAATCGTAAAAAACGGAGAAGGTGCAGCTCTTATGAAAAAGCCCGGGCTGGTAAGGAAAATAGTAAGGGAGGTTGTGAAGGCATCCGGTAAGCCTGTAACCGTAAAGATAAGAAAAGGATGGGACGAAAACAGCGTCAACGCAGTGGCAATTGCGGAGATTTGTGAAGAAGAAGGAGCAAAGGCTATTACTGTTCACGGCAGAACAAAAGAACAATATTACTCGGGAAATGCTGATTTTAATATAATTAAGGAGGTTAAAAAAGCAGTTTCCATACCTGTTATAGGTAACGGAGATATTAAAACACCGGAAGATGCTAAAAAAGTATTGGATATATCTGGCTGTAATGCTATAATGGTAGCTAGAGGTGCCCAGGGTAATCCGTGGATATTTAAAAATATTGGTGATTATTTGGAAAAAGGGGTATATAACTATAAACCGGATAATAAATTAATTCTTGAAACAATACTTAGGCATGGCTCCCTGATGGAAGAAACGAAGGGTGAAAAAACCGCTGTTTTAGAAATGAGGAAGCATATAAGCTGGTATCTTCATGGTTTTTACGACAGTGCAAAGCTTCGTGCAAACATTTTTAAAACTCAGAATAAAAATGAAATAATTAATATACTTAAAAAAGCTTTAATATAACCGGTTACTACCCGATATTATTAAGGGTATGTTACAGTAAGTTGCCTAACCCCTTAGATAAGTTACATTTTGTTTACACCTCCGCGTGAATTGTTGACCCTCAAAAGTGGTGGTGATATAATCTAAACGAATTCATGATGGATAGGCTATCTTATCCATTTGAATCAATAAAGCAAACAAAGTTGGATTGCAAAGCTAGGAAGCAGGCGTAATCCGACTTTGAAAAACCAACGACCTGCTTCCAAAACAAAAGGGAGGATTTTCATTATGAGAAACCTTAAGAAATTATTTGCAGTAATCCTTGTTGTTGCAATGCTTGCATCGATGATGGTTCCTGCACTCGCAGCTAATACTTATGAAGCTGAAGCTCTTAAACTTCAGGCTATCAATGTATTTGCTGGTGGCCCGGCAGATCTGAAATTGGATGAAGGCGTTACCAGAATCCAAGGTTTAACATTTGCAATCAGAGCTGCTGGTAAAGACGCTGACGCTTTAGCAATGACCGATGCTGAAGTTGATGCTATACTTGCTGATTGGACCGATGCGGCTTCTATCCCTGCATGGGGCAGAAACTATGCTGCATACGCAATCAAAAACGGCATTACAGTAGGTTTGAGCGCAACCGAGAAAATTTTCGGTGCTTTGAATCCTATCAGCGGAACATCATTCCTGGTATTCATTATGAAATCAGGCATGGGTTATGCAGACGTAACAACAGCTAATGTTGTTGAGGCTGCTGTAACAGCAGGTATTCTTACCGCTGGCCAGGCCGCTACATTTGGTGCAAAAGAAGCTCTTATCCGTGATGATGCTGCAGGTATCCTGTACGGCGCATTCACAACCGGCACAAACGCTGACGGAACAAAGCTTATTGATGCTTACATCGCTTCTGGTGCTACCACTTTAGAAGCTGCTGTAGCAGCAGGCTTTGCTGAAGAGCCAGTTCCGGAGGAACTAGCTTTCCTTGACGCGAGTGCTCCAAACCTTATTCAGATCGTTCTTGAACTGAATGGTGCTGAGTATGATGAAAAAGAACTTAAGCAAACCAAATACTATGAAGTGTCTGCTGTTCCAGCAGGTCAAGACGATGAGGAAGAGATCGACATTGATAAAATTGATGTAGATGGTGATACTGTTACCATTACATTAGACACTGCTATTGCAAACCAAACCGAAGGCACAATTACTATTGACGAAGATATTGCTGGGGAGGACGTAGAATTTGAACTTGAGTTCTTTGACACCACAATACCCAGGGTAGAAAATGTTGAGGTAATTGGGAAAGATACCCTTAAGGTTACATTTAGCGAACCAATGGCAGGACTCGACAATACTAATAAAGGCGAGTTTAAGATTAAAAAGGGTTCTAAATCCTTTAGCGTAAAACAAGTAAGCCCTCAGAAAAATGGTGTTGAAGCTAAGGTTGAAGTATACGGCACTTTCACAGAGGGCACATTGACTGTTGCTGTTGGCAAAGGGCTTGAAGACTACGCTGGATTCAACGTTATCGCTAGGACTTTTGAAGTTGAAGTGGTAGTTGATGAAACTGCTCCTGTAGTTACCGGTTATAAGGATGCTTCCAGAGAAGAAGTAACTTTGATATTCGATGAGGATATTAAATTTTCAACTTACAAGCAAGAGAATTTCTATCATACTAATACTAATGCCAGCAACCGTGTTAACTCACAGCCAGAAATTGACGGAAATGAAATAACACTTGATTTCAGCACCAGTAAGCTTCCTGAAGGTACCGCTTATGTATATATAAAGAGCGGTGCAGTTCAAGATTACTGGGGCAATAAAAATGACACAATCAAGGTTAAGATTGACGTTGATGAAGACGTAACACCTCCAGAAGTCACGGAAGTTAAGCTTACAGTAGATACACTGAAAGTTGTATTCAATGAAAAGCTTGATAAGGACATTGCTGAAGATAGAGATAACTATATCCTGAAAGATGAAGATGGGGATGAAGTATCCCTCCGCAGTGCGACTTATAGCTGGGATCCGGATGACGAAGAAGCTACCGTTACAATCCGACTGAGATCTGACATTGATGAAGGTGTATATACCCTTGAGGTTGTTGATGTTGAGGACTTAGCTGGTAATGCAATGGATGATTATGAAACCGAGCTTGAGCTTGATGACACCACAGCTCCAACATTCCCTGATTTTGCTTATGTCGATGTTATTAGCGCTACTGGCAAAGGCGAATACGAAATCTATCTCATATTCGATGAAGAGCTTGCTGTTGACGGTAAGTATGATGCTACTGACCTTAATAAGTATGAGCTTGACGGCGATAACCTTGGTACTAAGAACGAAGACGATGATTATAAAGTTACGTTAGAAATGCTGCAAGACAATAAGGTCGTCAAGATTACAGTTAAGGGCGATGATGAGAATGTTCGTATTAACGTTGGTGTTTCTGAAATAGAAGTCGGAAGAATAGCTGACGTTGCAGGAAATTACACCGCGCTCAGCACTACCCTTGATACCCGCAATATCAGTACTAAATCAATAAACATCGAAGAAGCTGTTGCAACTGCCAAGGATACCATCGAAGTAACCTTCGAGGATGCTCTTGATGAATATGAAATTGACGACTTCATCGTAACCGATGGCGTAGACACATATGCTATCGATTCAATTGACGTGGTTGATGATGATGAAATTGTTATCACACTCGAAGAAGATCTCCCAGCTGATACATCTGCTGTAAAGCTTCAGACAGTTGCTGATGCTGATGATATCAACACTGAGAATTCATTCGGCCTGAAACTGGCAGCAAACCAGGATATAGAGGTTGAAGACGAAATTGCTCCCGCGGTTGAAGAACTGGATGATACGAATGTTGCAGGTTTTGAGCCGGATTACCTTGGAAATGGTGACGATGATGATGTTCAGTCAGTTTGGGCTAAGTGCAACACCGGTGCTACAACAACTAGTGTTATTTACATCCAATTCGACGAAGATCTCGAATATATACATGGAAATCTTGGCATATTCGAAGTCAACGGCGGAGACAACGAAGTTCTTGCAGTTACCGAAGCTGATGGTTTAGTAACTATTACAGTTGATGGTGAAATACTTAAGGGTGACGACATTGTCATAACTGTAGTATTCGACACAGCAGGTAACAAAGCTGAAGATATTACAGTAGAGGTTGAGTACGCTGTAGAGCAATTGTAAAGTTCTTTATAGCAGCTCAGCAAAAACGAACAATACTGAGATGAATCAAATAAAAGATCCCGAAGAGATAATTCTCTTCGGGATCTTTTTCACGGTTACACAAAAATTATTGGGGTGTAACAAAGTCAATTGTTGTGGTAGAACAAAGTAATAAACTTCATTAAATCCGAAGCTTAAAAATTGAATTTTTAAAGTTTTAACTTCTATTCACATGCACATATGATATAATATTTGACATGGGAGGTTGAATTCATGAGAGATGAATCATTTGAATTGTTAACCAAACTATATACGGAGTTTTAAACATTTCAGCGGGAAACTACGGGGAAACTCGCGACTATTGATAATAAACTTGTTACTATTAACCGTACAATCAGATTAGAAAATGAGCAGGGGAAAAAAAAGAAGCTGCCTTGGATGGATATAAACAAGTTTATGAGAAGCTTTTGGAGCATGATAAGCATTTTGATGTTATTAAAGAGAAACTCAATTTGCATGAAAGCCAAATTAGTGCACTAAAAAAGAATGCGTAAAGTAAACAAGATAGTATTCTGAAAATGTGGAAAGGAGTGTGAAATTGTGGAAGATAAAACTTTTGAATTACTTACGCAAATGTACTCAGAAATGAATAAAAGATTTGATGAAGTAAATAAAAAACTTGATGAAAAAGCAGATAAAAAGGACATAGTAAGACTGGAAAATGAACACGGAGAAAAGCTTGATGCGCTAATGGACGGATACCGGCAGCTTGTAGAAGGACAGAAAGAATTCAAGTCACAAATATCGGAAATATATTTTAAAGTTGACAAACAAGAAATTGAAATAACCGGCCTAAAGGCTGTGAAATAAGGAACCAATATTTAATAAAATCATATGTAAAACTATCCTTACAGCTGATATAATAATACTAACAAAATTACAAATGAAAAGAAGGGAGATTGGCATGAAAAGCGGAAAGCGATATGTCCTTATTTTAGTAGCTCTAGTTATTCTCTGCACGTCAACACTACCTGCAAACGGAATCGCACAGACAATTGATGAAAAAGCCAATGCATTAAACCAACTCAATATATTGGCAGGGTCACCTGCGAATTTCAACCTCTCAGAAAAACTTTCAAGGGCACACGCGGCCGCATTTATAGTACGATTGACAGGCAGGGAAGACCATGTCAATAAGTATGCGGATATATATAATATTACTTCCTTCCCTGATGTTGATCCTACACAGTGGTATGCCAAATATGTAGGGTATTGTGCCAAAGAGAAAATTATCGTAGGTACTTCGGCTGGTAAATTTGAGCCCACCGGATATATCAGTGAAAAGGCGTTTTTAAGGCTAATTCTAAGTGCATTAGGTTATATCTATAATGAGGATTACCCATTGGAACAGGTGTATACTAGAGCATATAGCTTAGGAATTGTCACAGATCCTTCATATTTCAACCGAACAGAAGACAATACCAATTACACAAGAGGACAAGCTGTTGACGTGTTATACAATGCTCTTAAGGTTATAAATAAAAACACCGGAAAAGAGATGTTCTACAGCCTGATAGACAACGATGCAATTACTCGCGAAGCTGCTGTAAAAGCCGGGTTGATTGTAGATACCACAATTACGGCAATAGAAGAAATAAAGGCTCTGGATTTTAACAAAGTATATATTAAGTTTAATGAGAATATTAAGCCTGTTGCAAATGAAAATATAATAATGTATGAACATGGGGAAGATGACGATTTAATTGAATGTGATTTAGCATCATTAGAAGGAAATGAGCTTGAGATATATGCGCCTAATAGAGGTTCAGACAAACAATACGTTATAAAGCTTTTGAAAGTAGAAGACGAAGATGGAAATATAACTGATGAAGTTTTGGGGATGTTTTCAGGATATGAACTGGAAATAGAGGATGTTGAATCCGATTATTTCAGAATAAAAAGCATAGAAGCAATTAACGAGAAATCGATTAAAGTATTATTTACTCATCCTGTTAATGTAAATAGTGAATCAGCAAATAGGTATCGTATATATGAAGATACTAGCATATTTGCTAATGGATCATTAGGTGATATTACAGTAAGGATAAATTCCCTATCAGATGGGGTATTATTAACTTTAAACAAAAAGGTTTTTAACCAAAATAGGATTTATACTCTTGATATAGATGGGGAACTAACAAGTGCATACGGAGTAAGGCTAAATGACGGTGAAGATGATAGCATGAAATTCGCAGCTTCATCGGAAGCCGTGGAACCATTTGCTTTAACGGATATAGAAACGTACGATAATAATACACTGCTACTGTTATTTAATAAGGATATTAATCCATTCCTGGCATCACAGATATTTAATTATTATATTACAAAAGAAAATGGCACTCCCATACGGATAGAAAGTTCTGCAGCAGGCAAAGCATCCGGTGAAGGTCATATGCTATTTATAAGTATTGAAGGGACATTTTCGAAGAAAGAGAAGTATTCACTCACTATAAATAATCTTAACGATATTACAAGACAAGAATACATACAAGAAGAAATACACTCGTTTACAGCAGATTACGGTAGCTCAGAAGAAATGCAGATTGATTCGGTTTACGCAGCAGATAATAAAACTATAGAGGTATACTTTGAAACACAGCCAGATATTAATAAAGCAATTATGGCGAATTATTACACGGTAAGGGGAGATGGATTTTCTTTCTCAGCTTCTCCGGAAAAAGTTTATTATAATGCAAATTTAGATCCATATTTGGTTAAGCTGTATCTTCCTGACTCAAAGAAACTATCAAAGACCAAAGATTATTATTTAACTGTTGACAGCAGGATGCAGGATTATATCGGGAATTACATAGGCAAGAACATCAGGGAATACTTCGGTGGAACTTCGGACTCTGTCGTACCTCCTGAAATTGACGATGCTGTGACAATATCCAGCGATGCGGTTAAGCTTACCTTTGACAGAGAAATAGCCCTTGATGCTCCAAATATTCTTACGAACAATTATGTCCTGGAGTATTCTGTTTCCGGCATTCAGTATAGAAAAGTACCTTTAAGTGTTATATACATAAATGCAAAAACAGTAATATTAAAGTTCGATTCCCTCGAAGAAGATGAGGATGCAACTATTAAGATTAGGTATAATAAGCTGAAGGATTACAGTGGAATAGAAGGGGCCCCGGGCGAGGCAGAAGTAAGGCTTGGGCAAAAATAATCAAAATTAATAAACCTTTAATATGGAAGAATATTATATGTGTAATTTAATGAAATATACTTGTAAATACTATGACATAGAAATTTCATGTAATTGCCAATGAATATTCATAAAGTAATGATACAATAAGGTTGACGTAATGTTTCGCAGCTTTTGCCGACCCGACCGAGCCTTTCTTAAGGATTCTTTTATATAAAGAATGAAAGGGCCTTCTAACTTAATTCTTTTGGTTAGGGGGCCCTTTCGTGTGCGCAAGGTATGCGTGCGATATTTGCAATAAAAGTTGGTTGCAGGGTCTGCAAAAAATGTACTGAATATTATCTATTTTGTAAAGAAAAAGTGTAAGCTTCTGCGATAGCGCTTAAACGGCAACTTTATTACTGAAAAAATTGCTATGGTTATTTGCTCCATAATACGTCTAAAACCCTTTCTGTGAAAGGGTTTTATGATGAATTATGGCGGAAGAGGTGGGATTCGAACCCACGGTACGTTGCCGTACACCTGATTTCGAGTCCAAGAACGGATTTCGGAAATAGAGAGAATAAGCCTCCTTTAACGGAAGTACGTGGAACTTAAAAACCTCCCGTATTGCCTATGTTTTTCGGGGTTTGATCTCAAAAATAAGCGAAAAACCTTGTATTTCAATGAGTTCGAAAGATTTCCGGTTTTCGCCCCATTTTGTAACCTGAAATGGATTTTGGGGAGAATTTGGGGAGAACGGAACCCCGTCAAAAATATGATTCTGCAGGACCGCTTACCGATGACCGATAATACGGTAAAGGTGGATTTTGCATGAAATCTCAGTTCGAATATTATGAGGAGATAAAACGGACATTTCCTCACACCATGAGTAAAGACCAGTTCTATCAGGTCGCACACATAAGCAAAGCAACAGCGCTGTATCTTCTTCAAAGCGGGCTTGTCCCTTGCAAGGACTCTGGAAAGAAAACCAGACGCTACACAATCAAGACAACCGATGTGATCGCATACCTCCAAGATCGCATTCTCTATCCGACGAAGTATGCAGCGCCGGACGGTTGGTACATAGGTCGCTCCAATGGCAAAGTGAAGCATCGGGAAGCTGGTGTGAACAGTATCGTTTACTTTTCGCCAGAGCAGCGCACCTTGCTTCAAGATTACTTCCGCGAGGAAATGAGTGATTTTGAAGATTTGATTACGGTCAAGGAATTTGCCGACTTTCTTGGCTACAATCCCAATTCTGTAGTGAGGTGGTGTAACAAACTTGCACTCAAATGCTTCAATGTTTCCGGTAAGTATCTTATTCCGAAGGTTTGCGCGATTGAGTTCTTAGCCACGGATACCTCGCTCGGAGTCAGAAGAAAATCGCATAGGCATCAGCTGTTTCTTTCCGACTTTATGAATCGGAATGGAATCGCTCGATAAAACGAAAACCGCTCGTGCTTTGTGGGTGCAAATTAGGGATATATAATCCCGGAAAAAAATCGGCATAGTTTGGTTTTATAACCGGCTATGCCGATTTTTCCTTTTCAGTAATAGCTGGCGGTGTGAACTCGCCTATGCAGTTCCATATGATTCGGATGCGCTGTACCTTCTGGCCATCAATGCGCTCCATCTGATGTACGTAGATTTTCTCAACAAACTCCCGGATGATCTCGGCTGTGAGTTCTTTGACATCAGTGTACTTGCGGACAAGACTGAGGAAGCGATCAACATTGATGGCGCTTTCTTTTTCGGAATCAATGAGCCTTTTCAGCTCATTTACCCGGTCACTGAGTGTGCGCTGTTCTTCCTCGTAGTTAGCGCTCATCTTAATAAAACGCTCATCGGAAATCTTACCCTCAATATTATCCTCGTACAGCCTCTGAATAATCTCGTCCAGCTTGCGGATGCGGTTCTGTGCCTGTTCAAGCTCACGCTTTCCATCCTTGAGGCTCCGGTCAAGCTCGGCCTGTGACTTCTTCGTAACAAGCTCTATGAACTCCGCCTCGTACTCTCTGGCATAAGCGGTCACAGTCTGGATTCCGTCAAGGAGCAATTCCTCAATTACCTCATTGCGTATCTGGTGGGAGCTACAACCGCCTTTAATTTTCCGGTAGGTTGAGCAAACCATGTATTCCTTTTGTGGAAGGTTCCGTCCACGAACTTGATAGAGCTTTTTTCCGCAATCTGCACAAAACACCATTCCGGAGAGCAACGGCATCTCGCCCATAGGAGTAAGCCGGCGTCTGCCATCACGGATGCGCTGAACAATATCGAAGGTCTCTTGGTCAATTATGGCCTCATGAGTATTCTCGAAAATCTGCCATTCAGACGGATCGTTCTTGAGCTGCTTTTTGTTCTTGTAAGATTTGCGGTAGGTCTTGAAATTAACCGTGTGCCCTAAATACTCCATCCGGCCAAGCATGTGTGAAACAGTGCTGTCCTGCCAAGTATAATCATCACCGGTAGTCCGGGTATCTGGCTTACTTCTGCCGTTTGCTTTCGCATAAGCTGTAGGATTCATATAGCCTCGTTTCATCATTTCTCGGCCTATCTGCTGTGGCCCATAACCACAAACACAGAGATGGAATACTTCACGGACAACCTTTGCGGCTTCCTCGTCAACAATCCAATGGTCCTTATCCTCCGGGTCCTTTATGTAGCCGTAGGGAGGATTTGTACAGAGCGGCTTGCCATTCTGACCTTTGGCCTTAAACACAGCGCGTATTTTCTTGCTGGTGTCCTTGGCATACCATTCGTTAATGATGTTGAGGAA
>JBMNTI010000009.1:0-35004 GCA_050945655.1 Acetivibrionales bacterium
GTAGTGACAAAGTTTGCTCTCGGGTAACAAAAAACCGCCAAAGGGAATTCTCCCCATGACGGTTGGCGATTGCGATAAACAAACTTTGTAATTGTAAACAAACTCGAGTGTAAAGAAACACAAATATTATCTCTTCGAGAACTGCGGTGCACGACGTGCTCCCTTTAAACCGTACTTCTTTCTTTCCTTCATTCTTGGGTCACGAGTCAGGAAACCGGCCTTCTTAAGGGGAGTTCTAAAAGCTTCATCAGCCTTTATCAGCGCTCTTGCAATACCGTGGCGGATTGCACCGGCCTGGCCTGTAAAGCCGCCGCCTTTAACAGTAATGATAGCATTAAATTTACCAAGGGTATCGGTAAGAACCAGAGGTTGTCTGCAAATAACCTTGAGGGTTTCCAGCCCAAAATAATCGTCTATTGATCTTTCATTTATTGTTACATTGCCGTTACCGGGCACCAGTCTGCACCTTGCAACGGATTTCTTTCTTCTGCCTGTACCATAATACTGAACCTTTGCCATTTTTGTATCCTCCCCTCTACTAAATATTCAGCTCTAGAACTTCGGGCTTCTGAGCCTGATGTTTGTGTTCCGAGCCTGCATAAACCTTGAGCTTTTTAAACATGGCACGTCCTAATCTGTTGCCGGGAAGCATTCTCTTCACAGCAAGCTCAAATACCTTCTCCGGTTGTTTTGCAAGAAAATGTCTGTATTTGATTTCCTTTAAGTGACCTACCCATCCTGTGTGGCGTCTGTACATTTTCTGATCAAGCTTATTACCTGTCAACACAATTTTATCCGCATTAACAACAATAACAAAATCGCCTGTATCAGTATGGGGCGTATAAATTGGCTTGTTCTTGCCGCGAAGTATTTTGGCAACTTCACTTGCCGCACGACCAAGAACCTTACCCTCAACGTCAATAACATACCATTTTCTATCGACTTCTTGTGCCTTAGCCATAAACGTCTTCATTAGGTAACCTCCTCTAATATGCTTTTACGGGAAATTCCCGGTAGACTAACACAAATAATAACGCTGCATGGTGCAGCGCTATTCATTTTAATACAAATATTCTTTTGGTGTCAAGACGAAAATCCGTTAAATTCAAAATACATCTCTCTAGCTCGTTTATTTGCTCATTTTTTCTCGTTTTCTCTCTTTATTTCATCTGTCGTCCTATTTTTCGTTTAACATGCTCCGCTTCACGCATGACATCGCCAGCGGTTCCTTCGAATATATAACTGTGTTTGAGGCGGGTGCAAGGTTCTCTATGAAATTAGCCCGTCGCTTCGATAGACTGTGTGAAAACTGTTTTATCATACAGGTTATACTATTTGTTCATGCGATCGTAAATAAGCGGCGTGGTTGCTGCGATTTAAAGCGAAGCAAGGATTGCGTAGCGAGCGCGACTGGAAACCGGATGTTGGAGATGGAGCGCTAAATCGCAGCAATCTACAGCCGCTAAACTTCTCCTTGTCTGACCTGTGGAGAAATAGTAATTTTCTCATTTTCGCAGGAAATCTTAACAGAATCGCCTTCCCTGACCCTATCATCCAGTATGGCTTCTGCCAGTTTATCTTCTATATGCTCCTGAATAGCCCTCTTTAATGGTCTTGCTCCATAAATTTTGTCATAGCCTTTATCGACAAGAAATTCCGTTGCTTCATCGGTGAAGTCAATTTCGATATTGCTTTGCTTCATTCGTTTAGTTATCTCATTTAACATTAGCCCAGCAATTTTCTTAATCTCTTCACGGTTCAGCGGATGGAATACTATTATCTCGTCTATACGATTAATAAACTCGGGACGGAAAGTCTTTTTAAGCCCGTCCATAACATTCTTCTTCATATCCTGGTAATTGCGCTCGGCGTTTTCCTCCATCGAACCAAAACCCAGCCGTTTTGGCTCTACAATATCCCGGGCGCCTACATTGGATGTCATAATGATTACGGTATTTCTGAAGTCTACCGATCTTCCGGTGGAATCTGTCAGCCTTCCGTCATCAAGAATCTGAAGAAGCATATTAAACACATCGGGATGAGCCTTTTCAATCTCGTCGAACAAGACTACCGAATATGGTTTTCTTCTGACCTTTTCAGTCAACTGCCCTCCCTCATCATAACCTACGTAACCCGGAGGCGAACCTACAAGTCTGGAAACGCTGTGCTTTTCCATATACTCGGACATATCAATACGAATCATCAGGCTTTCATCACCAAATAATGCCTCTGCAAGCGCCTTTGAAAGCTCGGTTTTACCTACTCCGGTAGGTCCTGAAAAAATAAATGATCCTACCGGGCGTTTAGGATCTTTCAATCCTACCCTTCCTCTTCTAATTGCTCTTGAAACTGCGGACACAGCATCATCCTGGCCAATAACTCTATTGTGGAGAACCGATTCCATATTCTTAAGACGTTCGCTTTCTTCCTGTGCAAGCCGGCTTACAGGTATACCCGTCCATGAGCCGATGATTTCTGCAATTTCTTCTTCGGTAACAATCTGAGTATTCTTGGA
This sequence comes from Acetivibrionales bacterium, assembly GCA_050945655.1. Classification (GTDB taxonomy): domain Bacteria; phylum Bacillota; class Clostridia; order DSM-8532; family DSM-8532; genus DTU059. Next base: position 2,516 of record JBMNTI010000009.1, read on the forward strand.
GTTTTCTATCTGCCAGGCATTCTTCTTAGCTGTAAGTTCTTCCTTAAGCTTATTCTCTTCATCACGCAGTGAAGCCGCTTTTTCGAATTCCTGATTTACAATGGCATCTTCCTTCATTTTGTGCAGGTCTTCAATTTTGCGTTCCAGATCCTTTAAATCAGGCGGCGCGGTAAAGCTCTTCAGTCTTACCTTGCTTGCCGCCTCATCTATAAGATCAATTGCCTTATCGGGTAAATACCTGTCGTTTATATATCTTGTAGACAATTTAACTGCCGCGTTGATTGCTTTATCGGTAATCTTAACCTTGTGATGAGCTTCGTATTTATCCCTGATTCCCAATAAAATCTGTATCGCTTCTTCCTCATTAGGCTCGGTAACGGTAATGGGCTGAAAGCGGCGCTCAAGGGCGGCATCCTTCTCTATATGCTTACGATATTCATCCAGGGTTGTTGCTCCAATAATCTGAATTTCACCTCTAGCCAAAAGCGGTTTTAAAATGTTAGCCGCGTCGATTGCTCCTTCTGCGGCTCCCGCCCCTACTATTGTGTGCAATTCATCAATAAAAAGCACCACATTTCCGGCATTTCTGATCTCCTCTATGGATTTCTTCAGCCTGTCTTCAAATTCTCCCCTGTATTTTGCGCCGGCTACCATGGATGATAAGTCCAGAGTAACCACACGTTTATCCTTTAATGTCTCCGGCACATTCCCCTCTACTATTTTATGGGCAAGACCCTCACTAATAGCTGTTTTCCCCACGCCGGGCTCACCAATCAGACAAGGGTTGTTTTTAGTCCTTCGGCTCAAAATTTGAATTACCCGCTCAATTTCTTTATCGCGGCCTATTACCGGGTCGATCTTACCATCACGAACCATAGCCGTTAAATCCCGTCCAAACTGATCAAGGGTAGGGGTTTCCACGTCGGTTGCCTGCGGTTTGGACTGGGAAACCGCATAGGGAGTATCCTCACTCAGCATGGACAAAATATTTTCATACAGCTTTCTTATATCTCCTCCTAAATCAATGAGAACCTTAACGGCAACACTTTCACCCTCACGCAAAATAGCAATTAACAGATGCTCTGTTCCTATAAAATTTTGGCCCATACGCCTTGCCTCGGCGTAGCTCAGTTCCAGAACACGCTTGGTTCTCGGGGTGTAACTCAAAGTATTGACCGATCCGTCTCCACTGCCAACAAGCTCCATAATTCTTTGCTTAATACGCTCATCAGTTATTCCATTAGACGAAATGACACTGGCTGCAATACCCGTTCCCTCCTTGGCAAGACCCCACAGAATATGTTCCGTCCCTATATAAGAATGTCCAAAAGCTGCAGCACATTCCTTCGCTAGAATTAGTGCAACTTCCGCTTTTTTCGTAAATTTCCCGTATATCATACTCTTCACCTCTTTACAGCTTTCTCTATCTTTTTATATAAAGTTAATTACCCATTTTTCAGCTTTGTTTTCCGCTTATTCTATTTCTGACATATTCAGCCCTGATGCTGTCCCTATCATCTGCCTTTAACAATTTCCTCGCATATTCCTGCAGATTTCCCGGCTGAATTTTTAATATCATTTCATTAACGTCCATCTCGGTAAGATCTATGATAATACCCAGATTAATGCCCAAACGTATATCGGAAAGCCTCTTCAAAGCTTCCTCCGAGGTCAGGATCCTGGAATATTTAAGTATCCCGTATGAACGCATAATACGATCCTCAAATTTTTTCATGTTCTTTTTCAACAATTCCAGCCTTAAAAGCCTTTCTTGTTCAATAATCTGATTACCTATGCTCTTTATGCTTTCTACAATGTCTTTTTCACTTTTACCCAGGGTAACCTGATTGGAAAGCTGGTACATATTACCGTGGGCTTCGGTATTTTCGCCGTAAAGCCCTCTTACGGCCAGCCCCAGCTTACCGCAGGATTCCAGGAATCCGCGGATATAACCTGTCATAGTCAATGCCGGAAGATGCAACATGATTGATACTCTGATTGCCGTTCCCACATTGGTCGGGCAGCTGGTCAAATATCCTATCTTATCATTAAATGCATAATCTACCTTACCCGAGATTGTGTCGTCTAAGGAATTGCATAAATCAAATGCCTTATCGAGCTGCATTCCTGCGGCCAAACATTGAATCCTTAAATGATCCTCTTCGTTAAGCATTATGCTAATTTGTTCATCGTCGCTTATAAGTACGCCAGTTTCAAGAGTGCTTTCGGCAAGCTCTTTACTGACAAGATGCTTTTCCACTAAAATCTGTCTCTTAATAGGCTGCAATTCTTTAAACCGAACCAGGGAGAGTATTTCTTTATACTTTGGATTCCCTGTGAACAAGGCATCACAGATTTCATTAATTATATTTTCCTGATCCTCTATTGAACTTCTTTGAGGGAAAGGGTATTTCTCAAAGTTTCTTGCCAGCCGAACCCTGCTGGATACAACAACATCGGAATCGGGTCCTGCGTCAATATACCACTTACTCATTTCATAAGACCTCCTGATTCTCCAATCAGCTCCTTTATACGGTCACGGATTTCAGCCGCCCTCTCATAAGCCTCAGTTTTTATACATTCGTCCAGTTCCCGCCTGAGCTCTTCAATCTGAACATCGGTTAATTGCTTGGAGGCATATTTTTTTGGAACCTTGCCCCGGTGATGTGTATTCCCATGTATCCGGTTTAACAACTGCTGCATCGGCCCAAAGAAGACCTCATAGCATTTGTTGCACCCCATCCTGCCCGTACTGTTAAATTCTTCGATGGTCAATCCACATCTATCGCAATTCAGTTGTTTCGCTCCTTCTCTTATTTCCTGGTTTTGTATACTCAAAAGGCCTGTAATCAGTGAATTAAGATTAATCTTTATCCCGTCGGTACCCGCACATTTGCTGCATACGGACATTTTGGTTTTTACGCCGTTAATAATTTGCGTGAAGTATACGGTTGCCTCCCTTTGCTTGCAAATCTGACAAAGTGACATACATATCGCCTCCGTTAATGACCTGCCTGTTGCTAAAAATCAAAAGTTTCGAACAGACGTCGGGTCATTGAAACTCGTCTGCTCTTTACAGAACAGTCAAGCTCATGAGCATATTTTTTAGAATGGCCGCCCGCACATCGTCCCGCTTTTCAATGGGAACTTCGATCAGGACTTTGTCCGATGTGGCTGCCTTCATTATCATAGCTTCACGAAGCTCTATAATATTATAATCAACAAAGTTATTGATAAATACCTCTGAAGTAAATTGTGAAATTCTATCACCTATTGAGGTTATTATATGCATTAGATAATCCCCTGCCGAGTCGGTATTAATCCTTTTTATACTTATATAGCCTCCTCCGCCCCGGCGGCTTTCCACATAGTAGCCTTTTTCGGCGGTAAAGCGTGTGGAGATTACATAATTGATCTGTGACGGAACACAGTTGAATCTGCTTGCAAGCTCATTTCTCTGTATTTCCACAGCTCCTTCTTCCTCAATTATTAACCCCTTTAAAAAATTTTCTATTAAATCACTTAATCTCGCCATAATATCACCTCAATACATTTGACTATCCCTGACTATTATAAACTATTTTTTTGATCTCTGCAATACTAATAAAGCACCCTGTCTTTTGACAGGGTGCATTATTAGTATTATGCTTAACTATTATTTTTTTAATCTTCGTTGTTATTACGGGCCGCTTCGGCAATAACCTTCTCTGCAATCATCGGAGGAGCTTCCTCGTAACGCTCGAATTTCATACTGTATGAGCCCCTTCCCTGAGTGATTGAGCGCAGATCGGTAGCATAACGGAACATCTCGGCCTGGGGAACCTCAGCAACAACCTGCTGAATTCCAGGTTCATAGGGATTCATGCCAAGAACGCGTCCGCGACGCTTATTAAGATCTCCGATTATATCGCCCATATAATCATCGGGAATATAAACCTCAACGTGACAGATAGGTTCCAGAATGACGGGTGCTGCCTGCTTAACGCCCTCTTTATAGGCCAGGCTTGCAGCAATCTTAAACGCCATTTCAGAGGAGTCAACTTCATGGTATTTACCGTCTACCAGTGTAGCTTTCAAATTAACTACCGGGTAGCCTGCCAATACACCCTTTTGCATACTCTCTCTCAGACCTTTTTCAACAGCAGGGAAATATTGCTTCGGAACTGCTCCGCCAAATATTTTTTCTTCGAATACCAGGTCTTCTGTCGGCCCGGGCTCAAATTCAATCCAGACATCACCGAATTGTCCGTGGCCGCCGCTTTGCTTCTTGTGCTTACCTTCTACTTTAACCTTCTTTTTGATCGTTTCACGGTATGGAATGATTGGATTAACAAGATCCACGTCCACTTTGAATTTATTTTTCAGCTTGTTGGTAATAACATCAAGATGCTGGTCTCCTACACCGTAAATAATTGTCTGCTTCGTCTCGGTATTAAGCTCCATTTTAAATGTAGGATCTTCTTCCAGAAGCCTGCTAAGGCCATTACCGATTTTATCCTCATCACCTTTTGCCTTAGGCATAATTGCCATGCCAAGCATTGGTTCAGGGAATACGATAGGATCTACTAAAACGGCTTTTTCCTTAGTTGCCAGAGTATCATTGGTATCTGTCGACGTAAGCTTGGAAACAGCGCCTATATCCCCGGCCACAAGCTTATTCACATTAATCTGCTGCTTACCCTTCATAATAAAAAGGCTGCTGATTTTTTCAGTTTTTTCTTTATTTACATTATAAACAATACTATCGGGCGTCAAGGTTCCGGAAATAACCTTCAAAAATGATATCTTGCCTACAAATGGGTCGGCAATAGTCTTAAATACATGAACAACCAACGGCTCTTTTTCTCCGATTTTTATCCCGACCGGCTCCTTTGTTGAAGCATTCAGACCTTTATAGGTTTCATTCTCGCAGTGGGCGGGCATATATTTTGCAACCGCATCAAGGAAAAGAGTTACGCCTATTTTTTGTATTGACGACACACAAACTACCGGAGCAATATCACCCGCTTTAGTACCGTTCTTTATACCTTTTTCTATTTCATCCTCGGTAAAGCCTTCCCCGGAAAAATATTTTTCCATAAGATCTTCGTCGGTTTCAGCTACTGCTTCTGCCAAGCTTTCTTTATAGCTTTCAGCTTCACTCATTAAGTTCGCGGGAACTTCACCTTCGGTTCTATCCTTACCGTTAAAATAAATGGCCTTCATACGGGGAACATCGACTATCCCCTTAATTTTGCCATCTTCGATAATTGGGAATTGAATGATGACAACACTATTTCCGAATTTTTCTTTTAGTTGATTATATACTTTCGTAAAATCGGCATTTTCTTCGTCCAGTTTGCTTATTACAAACATTCTGGGCAATTTTTTATCATTAACCGCTTTCCAGACTTTTTCGGTACCGACCTGCAATCCGTCCTTGGCACCGACTAATATTGCTGCTCCATTAGAAACACTGAGCCCTTCAAGCATTTCTCCCACAAAATCAAAATATCCCGGAGTATCAATAATATTGATTTTTATGTCCTTCCATTCAACTGGAGCCAGTGCTGTAAAAATTGAAAACTTCCTTTTGATTTCTTCAGAATCATAGTCCATCACGGTGTTCCCATCGACAACGCTGCCAAAACGATCGGTTGTACCGGTAATATTCAACATTGCCTCGACCAGCGTTGTCTTCCCCGCATTGCCATGCCCTAGTAGACATACGTTGCGAATATTGTCACAACTATAGTCTTTCATATCAATTCCCCCTCTTCGGTCAAACTGCACAAACCTTCATGCAACATTTATGCATCTTACACAAACAATAGGTTTGAGTTTAAATAATTTTAGAAGTATTATACCAGATATATTACCTTGAATCAATTTTTTATACCGGCTTACACAATATCTTACGGGATTTCTTCATCATAGCAGGAATATATATCAGAAAACTCGATATTTATCCTGTCTACCAGGTTCCCTGATATTGAAGGTTGCTTTTTTTTCTCAGAAAATTGATCCAGAGGTAGATATATGTCCTCATCCAGCACTCGCACAGGTAAAATGATTTCAAAAGTCGTCCCGACAGGTTTTTTATTTATAACCTTTATTTCCCCGTTATGTGCTTCCACAAAAGCTTTAACCAGATATAACCCTATGCCGCTTCCTTCCTTATTGCGAATAGTGTAATCTTCCTGACTAAACAGGTTAAACAACTTGTTTATTTTATCTTCCGGAATACCTGTGCCTGTATCCGATACTGAAAAAATAATATTATTTTCTTGCTCGGATATTCTGACAGTAATTGTCCCGTCTTCATCGGTAAATTTTATCGCATTTGAAATAAGATTCAGTATGATCCTCTCAATAATGTCAGGGTCACAGGCTATTATCCTTGACTGTATTGAGGATTCGAACAATAAATTTATTCCTTTTGATTCAATATATCTTTTAACCGAAAAAGTAATATCTTTTATTAGCTTCACAATATCATAATTCCCGGGATTTATTCTTAAGAATCCGTTGTCATGGCGGTTTAAATCAATAAAGTTGCTGGTCAGACGCATAATCCTGAAACAGTTTTGACGGATTATACGCATTTGCCTGGATACTTTTTTCTTATATTCCTCACAGTCTAAATTTTTTTTATAGCTGTCAACCAGCTGGATCGAAGAAAAGATTACATTCAGAGGTGTTTTAAATTCATGGAACACATTAGTGAAAAAGTTATGACTGCCCTTGCTTCGAGCTTCAATATTATCGGCCATTTTGTTGAAGGCTTCGGCAGTCAGCCCTATTTCATCCTGGCTATTAACATATGCCCTGGCAGAGTAATCTCCTTCCAGGAATTTTTTTGATGCTTTTTGTAAATCTGAAATAGGCCTTAATAAACAATCCACTAAAGCGTATGCGATGACCAATGATACCAGCGTCATAATTCCGATTCCGGCAAGTTCAATATAAAGATGACGATTATTTGCCTCAGATGACAAAATTCGCATCATTTCAATGCTTTGGAAATTAACAAACAAATGTACGGTTCTGAACACCACAAGAGGGGTTAAAATAATCAAAATAATAATTAACACCTTTACTTTGAGACTGCAATTCTTAATCATTCGCCCTCCGGAAACCAGCCATTTTTCAGGCATAGATAAATACTAATTTATTATTACCGGTAAAATGCCAATGTCTCAAACATATTTTACCCATTACTTAATAATTATATCAGCAAACTTTTTTTATTCCATAGAAAATCATGTTTATCATTCCTGTTATTAAAATTGGCTGTAAAAAGCCTTCCAATAACAATTGGAAGGCTGCCCTCTCTTCTGTATGAATTAATGACATGGTGAATATTTCCCTGATTATCTCCTAAAAATAATATATTTCTTATTATTTCCCTTTACATAGCCGTTACGAATGCCGTACTGTTCCAGGCTATGCATTATATGTCGAGGCCGAAGTTGAGCCGCCTTCACCTGTCCAATTGGTGTGAAAAAACTCTCCCCGAGGTCTGTCTACTCTCTCATAGGTGTGGGCACCGAAATAATCCCGATGCGCCTGTAATAAATTAGCCGGAAGCCTTTCGCATCTATATCCGTCATAGTAGCACAATGCCGAGGCAAAAGCAGGAACAGGAATCCCATTTGTCACGGCCTGGGCAACAACCTTTCTCCAGTTGGCCTGTGCCTTTTCCACCTTATCCTTGAAGAAGGGATCCAATAAAAGATTAGTCAAATCAGGATTATTGTCAAATGCTTCTTTAATCTTTTCCAAAAATACTGATCTTATTATACATCCGCCACGCCACATTAAAGCGATTTTGCCATAATTCAGATTCCAGCCGTATGTTTTGGCGGCCGCCTTAAGCAATGTGTAGCCCTGTGCGTAGGATACCAGTCTGGAAGCATATAAAGCATCTTTAATCGCTTCCACAAACTCTTTTTTATCACCTGCAAATCTCGGCTTTGGCCCGTTCAATATTTTTGACGCTGCCACCCGTTCTGCCTTAATTGCCGACAAGAATCTCGAATAAACCGCTTCGCCAATCAATGTAAGAGGAATTCCCTCATCCAGTGATGCAATTGCTGCCCATTTCCCCGTTCCTTTTTGTCCCGCGATATCAAGAATTTTATCAATGGTTGGCTCCCCGTCGGTATCTTTGTGAGCCAGAATGTCTCGTGTAATTTCTATAAGATAACTGTCAAGCTCTCCCTGGTTCCAATCCTTGAAAACTTCATGCATTTCCTGAGCCGACATGCTCAAATAATCTTTCATAAGCTGATATGCCTCACAAATCAGCTGTATATCCCCATATTCGATTCCGTTATGAACCATTTTTACGAAATGCCCCGCGCCGTCACTGCCTACCCAGTCACAGCAAGGAGCTCCGTCTTCCACTCTGGCAGATATCCTTTGGAAAATAGGCTTAACATGCTGCCATGCCTCAAGGGAGCCTCCGGGCATGATGCTGGGTCCTTTTAAGGCGCCCTCTTCTCCGCCTGAAATTCCTGCGCCGACATACAACAAGCCTTTATTCTCCGCATATTTTGCACGTCGGATTGTATCAATAAAATGCGAGTTTCCTCCGTCTATGATAATATCTCCTTTATCAAGATAAGGGGCCGTCATGTCAATTAAGTCGTCAACAGGCTTGCCAGCCTTGACCATAAACATGATCTTTCTCGGAGGCTTTAAGCTTTCTGCAAGCTCTTTAATAGAATAAGTGCCAATTATGTTTTTTCCTTTTGCCCGGCCATTGATAAAATTTGTTACTTTTTCTGTACTACGGTTAAACACGGCGACGGTAAACCCTTTACTTTCCATGTTCATAGCAAGGTTTTCCCCCATAACCGCCAATCCTATAAGGCCTATATCCGCTTTATTCATAACCTGGAGCCCCCTTGATAGAGATATTTTATCTATCCTATTTGCTTTTTATGTTTCTTTTATCTTTGCCGAAACAATAACATCAATATTCCCTCTGGTGGCATTTGAGTAGGGACAAACATAATGTGCTTCGTTTACGACCCCATTGGCAGCAGCCTGATCCAAACCGGATATTAACGCAACAATCTCTACTGCCAATTCAAAGCCTCCGCTTTCGTTTTTTCCGATACTAACAGTAGCTTGTACACTAGGTGTTTGAATAGGTAGTTTCTTTTCTCTGATAACGTGTTGCAAAGCACTTCCGAAGCATGCCGCATATCCGGCTGCAAATAGCTGTTCAGGGTTAACCCTGTTCATTTGCGTATCCGCTGTCCCGCCCATTTCTACCGGCGCCGCCATGTCAAATTCCAATGAGCTGTTTTCAACTACTACTTTCCCGCTTCTTCCTCTTGATGAAATAGCCGTGGTCTTATACATAACATCCATATTGCAATACCTCCTTGAGAATATAAATAATGTTACCTGATAAACTTATTTATACCCTTATTTATTTCTCAGAACCAATATAAGCTTGATCAGAATGTGGGAAAATTTAATAATATTGCTTTCGATTCATTTCCAGAAAAAAATAATTGATCTGTTAGAGTAGCGTGCTTAGAGGCGTTCGCAGTGAGAATCCTGCACCCGCACAACTTGGTAAGGTAATTAAGCAAGTGCAGGGTTCTTAGTAAGATAAGCAGGAATGCTTTGCTAGACTGTGCGAAAACTGTTTTAACATACAGGTTATAATATTTGATTATGCATTTGTAAATGCGCGGCGAGGAGGTTGCTGCGATTTAAAGCGAAGCATGAATTACGTGGCGAGCGCGACTAGAAACAGGATGTTGGAACGGAGCGCTAAATCACAGAAAATCATTCGCTGACGCTCAGGATGATAAATGTCAGATATAGTCGCTAAACCTGCATAGATTTAATACTATTGATAGTTTTCGCACAGTCTGACGAGCTGAAAGCCGGGCACCAGAAGGTTATCGATACAGGATACCTGGGTGCAATGACAGAAAGCTGCACTATGGATATTTACCACGGTTCCCGACGTAAAAAATGTGCTGTTTGGCGGTGAAGGAATAAAATGAGTTCGTTTTATTTTTGGGGTTTATTTGTTGGGTGTTTGGTCAAAATCACGCTATTAAATCTCACTGATACATTGTTTGCATATATAATGCCCCATCTTTTCAATCACATCTTTTTCACCTCGGCAAAAAATGCATTTTTGCACATGCTTTGTCAGAATAATCTCATTGCCGTTAATTGCAATATTAAGCGGGTCATCAACACTCACGCCGAGCATTCTTCTCAAATCAACAGGCAGAACCACTCTTACAAGATTATCAAGTTTTCTAACTATTCCGGTAGCTTTCATATATACCCTCCATAAAATTTAATATAGTAACTAATTTAATTTTTCAACTCCTACTTTATTTTACCATATATGCTTAAAAAGGCAAAAGAATACATGCAAAATATTCAATTTTTATGTTTTCTTCCCCCAGTTGTTTTCCATAGCATAGTCCATGCACCGTTTAAAAGCATCGTAAGTAAAGGGAGGCAAAGAAAGCCCTTGGGTGATCTCATTTGTGCGGCTCCTGTCAAAAACCCTTGTATCGGAGAGATAAGGTCGATAGTGAGAAATGAATTTATCGAACAGTTCCTCGGCCGGATTTTGTTCAGATTCTCTGGTCAATAAGTCTACAACTACGCTGACTCCTCTTACGTTTAAGAATCTTTCGGCATAATCTACCAGTGTAGTAATTTCCGACGGTATCTCACTTGTCAAATGATATATCCCCTTTGCTCCCGAATCTTCAATGATTCTTAATGATGCATCAACAAAATAATCCACCGGTATCAGGTTTATAAAACCTTTATTGGGAATACGGATATTCAGAGTCATATGTAATGTCCCATTATTGTCCAGACTGAATCCCCATTTTTTGGAACGCAGGCCTTCCTGCTCAATAATATTTTTAATAAAAATATCACGAATAATCAACAGCGATTTTACAGCATGGTACAATGTATTAAACCTCAGCGACATACCCGATTCTGAATGTCCTAATACTATAGAAGGGCGCAATATCACATAAGGCACTCCAATATTCTCACAATTGCTTAAAACAATGTTTTCTGCAATTGCTTTGCTTTGTTCGTATACATTGGTAAAACTGATACTGGTAACCGGAGCTTCCATGCAAATACCCTCAGTAACGCCTGACGCATAAGCCGAGCTTATATAATAAAATTTCTCGATACTGGAGTCCGCGGCAAACTTTAGTAACGCGGAAGTATTGTTTACGTTGGTTTCCATGACACGGTCTCTGTTTCGCTCGGAAAAGCTGGTATCCGATGCGCAATGAATCAGCTTTTTTGCATTATTACATAGGAAGCCATATGTTTCTGCATCGAGGCCAAGAAGGTCTTTGGAGAAATCCGTTTCAATAGCCGTCAACCTTTTTCCGGGCTCAATACCGAACCGTCGGCAAAGTGCCGATAATCTTTCGGTAAGGCTTATACCGTTCGAAGCACGCCCCAATACCGTTACATTGCATCCCTTTTTCAGAAGACTTTCCATTAAAAAAGCTCCCAGGAAGCCCGTAGCTCCTGTAAGAACAATTGGACGATCGACCTTGTCACGCATTTTGTCATCTTCTCCTTCACGTCAGACTGCGCGAAAACTGTTTTAACATGCAGGTTATAATATTTCATCATGCAATCGTAAATAAGCGGCGTGGTTGCTGCGACTTAAAGCGAAACATGCATTGCGTAGCGAGCGCGACTAGAAACAGGATGTTGTAGATAGAGCGCTAAATCGCAGAAGATCCTTCGCTGACGCATAGGATGACAAATGTCAGCTACAGCCGCTAAGCTTTAATACTATTTATAGTCTTTGCACAGTCTGAAGTATACAACAGATTTTCCTTCCTGCAGCAGCCTTGGCCAGCTACGTAGCGGACTTGCTTTACTGTTCCTGTTTTGCACGAATAATCGTCCAAAAGGGCACCGGCTTCATGAACTGCCTTTCGGATTCTTGCAATGTCATACATATCATTATGGTTAAAATAAAAGTCATATTCCCAGATGCATCTTTTTCCATTGTCAAAAGGAGTGATAAAGCCTAAATCATTTTTGACATTATACTTTTCACCTATTTTTCTTAATCCACTCTGAATCTCGGTTATTAGCACAATATCGGCAGGGAGATAGCAAATATATGCTTCACAAGGCTGTTCCCTGCGATAACGCGAACTTAGTATCCTAAATGTATTAAGCCAGACAAGATCGCTCATTTCAGGTCTGGAGTAGATTTCTTCAAAGAATGGTCTTAATTCCGGATCAATACTTTCAGTCAGCCTGGCTGCCGAAGGCGCAAGAGCTATTTCTGCAAGCTCATTAAACTGATTAAGCCGAAGATATGAAAAGGGCCTATCTTCGGAAAGCTCATTTAACAGGTCGGTCCATCCCGCTGATTCAAGTGACGGAAGGCCGTAATAGATGGTCTTGAAGAGTTTTTGATCAATAAAAGGCATGCCCATGTCATCAACAGCTCTAAGTGCATATTTATCTCCTATAATAAGCACAAGGTATGGCATTCCTAACTTGCTTCCAAATATGTTTTTGGCTGCCGATGCAAGTTTTTTGGTTGGCGCCAGAAAAGAGGAAATGAATTCTATTCCAAGTATGGCTATGGCTAACCCTATATGCCTAATCGAACAATCCCTAGCAAAATCAAAGGCACATTCAATGGATGAAAATGGGACAAGAACACCCGCCTCATCCTCTGTAACAGGATGAAGCTTGACACTCACCGATGTGCAAATTACATCAGGTTGGTGTTCGCGCAATGAATTATCAAAAGCAAAATGGTTTGGAGCTTTTATGTCGTTAAGAGTAAAAAATGATCCGTCCTTGCCAATAAACTCCGCATCAACATAGTTGTCTGCCGCTATACCGTATGTTGTGGAAAATGTGGAGAGCAGCCCCGATGTCATTATATTGGCGCATACATTGGATGCGGGTTCTGCGGTATGTACCCTGTAGCCCCGCTTTTTGGCCTTGGATTGAAGATCAAAAGATGCAACTCCCGGGCCTACTTTTACGCACCAGTTTTTTTCATCAAATTCAATCATATCCATCCGGTTAAGGTCAATAACAGCACCTTCACAGAAGACCAAACCGTGGGACGACGCACCATTGCCTCGCACGACATAGGGTATGCTTTTACTGTTTAAAAGTTTGACTACAGAGGAGAGCGCCTCCTTTGATCCGGGCATGATAACATAATCAGGCATTTTAAAAACTGCATTAGGGCAAAGATCATGATGGTAGGCTATTCTTACGGCAGGGTCGTTGGATGCCCAAAAATCACCTACAATTGTTCTTATCTGATTTAGAATATTATCATCTTCAGTAGCAGCAATTTCGCCCCCGTTTTTTATATACGTTTCAACATACTGCTTTAAGGCCTTCATAACCTTAGATGGACGCATTTCGTTCACAAAATAGCATTGGCAATCGCACTTTCCGCATAAATTACAGCTGTTCGCAATTTCCACACATTTTTCTGTGACCGGAATCATGTTGGCGGCAATCGATGCGTATAGATCCATTCTTCCCACAGGATAAAAACTTGCATAACGCTTTTCAAAACCTGATGGGCAAACACCGCTTCCAAGAAAATCAATCTTGCACATGGCATAATGCCTACAATTCTTCGCTGTTTCAAGCGCTTCATGGTCTATACTCTGTAAATTGCACTTTTTTTTCACATGAACACTCCCGGCTTACTGGTAAAACCAATTAGAATATAGTTGCTACTAAAATCTTTATGGCATACCCCATATGCATTATGCACTTGTTTTAATATTAAGCCATAAATAACCGGATTTTTGGGAAGAATAATTCAAAAATTAAAGCCGTCTTCACCACTTTGGTGTCACCACTTTAGTTTACCTATCTGCTCTTTCTAAAATAATTGGTTGTAGCTGACATTTGTCATCTTGAGCGTCAGCGAAGGATCTTCTGCGATTTAGCACTCCTTCTTCAACATCCAGTTTCCAGTCGCGCTCGCTACGCAATCCATGCTTCGCTTTAAATCGCAGCAAACTCGCCAATTATTTACGATTGCATAATCAAATACTATAATCTGCATGTTAAAACAGTTTTCGTACAGTTTGGCGTGGCGGGATTATTGGCTAACGCTTTCAAATTATTGATTCATCATTTCTATCTGATACCAGATATTTATGATAATTAATACCGGCAGCTTGCGGAGAACTGTTGGCATAGCAATAAATGCATCGATGGCTGCAGGTATCGTATTGTCCGATATCCTTACTCATTATGCATCCGCAATTTTCCCTCTGGCCTTTGTCTTTCATCCTTTTTGTTCTATTTTGCATTGAGCTTATATCTTTATCAAATAGGGATATTTCCTCATATTCCGATTCTTCATGCTTATTATGAAAACCTAAAAACCTCATTAATTCCTTATCGTGTGAAAACAGTCTGATCATTAGATCATCGTCAATACATTTATTTTTTTTGATATTGTATTTGCTTAAATCAATATTTTCCGAGCAAGTCGCAATATCCAGTCCCCAATTCTTATTTAACTCATTGAGTTCTTTTGCTATTTCCTCCATAGCTTCAGGGATGAACTCTTTATATTTAATATGGTGCTTCTTTAAGTTGTTTTGAACTTTCCTGTAGTTAAAAATATCTGCAAAGCTTATTACCAGTTTTTTCGTATGGCTGGAAATCCGGTTTCCCACCCTTAATATCTTATTCTGCAAATCGCCGGCGGTGATTCTGTCGGTCAATATTAAAGGGTCGAATCTCCATATCACCTTATCCTTCCCGATCTTTTCAGAAAGCGTCTTAAACGCATCTATTCTTTTCTCCAATTCCCGTATTCCCGGCTCAAGCCCTTCCTTCTCATAATCATTTACGGTGAATAAGAAATAATAATTTAATTGCTTTTTATCAATCTCATTGAGATACGGAATAATCGGCCCGGCATCCTTCGTCCAAAACACAATTACCCGGGCTTTTTCAAAAGATACATACTGTGTTTTTCGGTTAAACGGATTTACCCATTTGACGTATCCTACTCTTAGCCGATTAATGAACCATTCGGAATAAAAGGCAGGGATGTCGGTTGCCCGGCTTGCTGAAATAATCACAGGGGCAATTCCTTCCACTGTTCCTTCATTGGTTTGGATATTTGTTTTATCCCATTTGTTTAAAGCCATTTAAAAACCTTCTTTGATAAATCGCAAGATCCTTCGCAAGCGCAGGATGACAGTTGTCAGTTACAGCCGCTGAACTTGCATGGATTAAATAATATTGATTTTTCGCACAATCCGGCACCCTTTAGGCTTTGGGAAAACCCTTAATGTCCCACATATGGTCGAGCGGCCCGCTTCCTTTACCCAGATCAAGCATTGCCTTTAAAGCTCGGATATATATTCCTTCGCTGACTGAATCGACATTTCCAAATCCATTCCTTTTGCAAGACCGCATGCAATGGCGCTGGAAAGCGTACATCCGGTTCCGTGGGTGTTATTATTGTTTATTCTCTCCCCGGTAAACCATCTGTACTTATGATTTTGGTACAATAAATCATTGGCATCGTTAACGCCGTGTCCACCTTTTAAAAGAACAGCACACCCGTATTCACCGCTGATGATTTCAGCAGCTTTAATTATATCAGCATCATTTGCAATTTTTATACCTGATAAGACAGACGCTTCCGGAATATTAGGCGTCAATACGGTTGCCAGGCTAAATAAACAGTTTTTCAAGGTTTCTACCGCATCGTCATGCAGAAGTCTCGAACCGCTTGTGGAAACCATCACAGGATCCACAACAATGTTTTTCGCGTCGTAAAACTTCAGCTTTTCCGATATGGTTTTAATCAATCCGGCCGATGAAACCATGCCAATCTTGACCGCATCGGGATAGATATCAGTAAAAATGCAGTCCATTTGTTGTCCTAAAAATTCCGGGGTCACTTCTATAACCCCTTCAACTCCGGTTGTATTCTGCGCGGTAAGTGCGGTAATCGCACTCATGGCATATACCCCATATGCTGTCATTGTCTTTATGTCAGCCTGAATTCCGGCGCCTCCGCTGGAATCGCTGCCTGCAATTGTCAACGCTGTTTTCATAATTTACCTCTTTTCATTAAAATCGTTGTGTTAATCTATTTTAAATATCAATAGATTCAAATGTTTTATTATACCTTATGCAAAAAATAATATCTACCTGTATTGGTGAATTTTTATATATTAAATAAAATACTGTATCTAACATCGGAGATTCAAGGCTATTAAATTTCTATTTAAGTTCCAGAAATTTGAGTTTATCGCCATGATAAGTGTGGATATTGTTATAATCAAAAAACATTGACTATCCCTTCCTGGCTTAAGCAGAAAGCTGAGAAGTACCATTTATGCTTTTCAGTTGTTTCAGCTCTCCTTCTCAAAAATCGCTCGGTTTAGAACAAACATAAAAACAGGCGGTCCCTGCTTTATTTTTAGAAGTATTTATCCTAAAAAAGAAAGCCGGGAGCCGCCCCTCATCTGAAAGACAGGCATAACGGTCCACTTGTGTCACGAATTTGAATTGCTTTTCCTAATAATCTGCTTTCCGTCCAATCTTTCGGACGCTTTTTCCAAAACCAGACCGTTAGGCGGCGGAAGAGGGATTTGAATAGCAGAATTGCATGTTGATAGTATGTTGAAATCCGGAAATAGAACTGTGTTGCCATGGATCAGTGTTCTACTTTCTGTTTCAGCAAAGGAAGTCACAATCACCTTGTTGTTTCCGGGTATTTTTGCCCTTACCTCATAAGCAAAGTTATTCTCTGCCGGTATAAACTGCACACGGATCTCGCCGACCGGAATTGCTATGAGGGTAGGAGCAAGCAGGTCAACAGGAGTATCAGAATTCCAATCGATTACATTTAAAATAACCTCTTGAGTCCTATCACTTGTGTTTTCCATTTCTACTACGATTCTACTCATTGTAGAATCTGAGCGCATTACCCCGGTAGTAACCAATATAGTTGACAATATAAGCACCTCACATAATAAAGCATTGTTTTCTATTACATAATATTGCTTGTCCCCACCTTTGGTTACAATCAAAAAGGCTCCGAATCCTTCTGGAGCCTCACTTATAACTAAGACAAAACAAATTACTATCGCTATTCGGATGCTCAAACCGGCTAATTCCGGATAACCCTCATAAGCCCCGACAGCCTGTGCGAAAACTATTTTAACATGCCGGTTGCAATATTTGATTATGCAATCATAAATAAGCAGCGTGGTTGCTGCGATTTAAAGCGAAGCATGGGATTATGGACGTAACACCGCTCTATTGAAGCAAAACAGCCAAGAAGCAGAGAAATTGATGTCATTCCTCATAACGCTCCGCGCCATACCTGTCATCCTGAACGGAACGAATTGGAGTGAAGGATCTTTGTGTTAAACAATAAGATCCTTCGCTACGCTCAGGATGACATGCGGGAACGACGCTCAGAATGACAAGAGTCAGCTACAACTGCTAAACTTGCATATATTTAATACTATTTATGGTTTTCGCACAGTCTGTCGAGGAATTCATTTATATCGTCCAGCTTCTCCAGATAGATGTCACAAGTACTTTTTATCTCATCCAAACTATCAATACTGGATGCATCATATACGCCAACAGTTCTGAAACCTGCGCTTTTTGCCGTCTTAATTGCAAACAGCACATCTTCGAAAACCCATGTATACTTTGGAATGGTTCCCATATGCCCGGCTGCGGCAAGATAGATATCCGGCTTTTCTTTCCCGGAACCTATTTCAGTGCATGTAAATATCCTGTCAAAACAATCCATGACATTAAGCCTTTCCAGCGCCCTTTCCACAATATGCCTGTCACTGCCTGTAGCTATCACCATCTTAATTCCTGCCTGTCTCATGTTTTTTAAAAACTGTTCGACCCCTTCTTTCAGCTGGACACGGTAGTAATAAAAGTCTTCAATGGTGTGATTGATTCCTGCTATGATCAAATCCACATCCATATCCAAACGGTATCTTTCCTTTAAAAATTCCGCTCCTTCTGTCATGCTCATTGAAAACATAACTTTGGCAAGCCCGGGTTCCGCCTTTATCCCGATGCTGTTTAAAAACATACCTCCTGCATTATCCCAGACCGGCATGGAATCCAATATGGTACCGTCCAGATCAAATATTGCTCCCTCAATCATACTTGCACCATCTTTTCGCTCAGTTTTTTTAGTTCGGCCGTTTCCCTAAAAATATCAGCCTGTGCAAAAATTGCGCTGATTACGGCTATCCCGCATATGCCGGAGCCTGACAATTCCATTATATTATCCTTACTGATTCCTCCAATTGCCACAACCGGAATTTCCACTGCTTCGCATATCTTTTTTAATGTTTCGTAGCTTACATAATCTGCATCGGCTTTGGAGCCGGTATAGAATACCGCACCGACTCCTAAATAATCGGCACCTTTTTCCTCTGCCAGTAACGCCTGTTCCACTGTTTGTACCGATACACCAAGAATCTTATCCGTACCTATCATCTCACGCGCATGCTCTACCTCCATGTCTTCTTGTCCTATATGTACTCCATCGGCATCGGCAGCTAGTGCTATATCTACATTATCGTTAACAACAAACGGAACATGATACCTTTTGCACAAGGCTTTTATCTCTTTTGCTTCTTCGAGAAACTTTGCGGCATCCTGTTCTTTCTCCCTGAGCTGTACAAAGGTTGCACCGCCTTTTATAGCCTTTTCAACCGCACTTTCGAGAGTTTCGCCGCCAAGCCAGAATCTGTCTGTAACAGCGTATAAAAGCAAGTCGTTTTTATCTAATCTCATACTTCGCTCCTTTTTCCAGCATCTCTCCATCCATGTTATAGATAGCATCAATAAGTCTGTTACGGTATGTGGAATTTCCCTCGGAAGGCTGCATATTGCTCCATCCTATTTCTCCTGCGAGCCCCATGGTACACACGGCTGCCGCTGCTGCCTCAAGCTCATTCTCCGTATTGGAGATAAGAAAAGCCGTAATGATTCCGGAAAGCTGGCATCCTGTGCCTGTGATTCTCCCCATTTCCGGTCTTCCGTTTCTGATGACATAACATTTCTCTCCGTCGGTAACAAGGTCAATTGCTCCTGTAGCAACTATAATGGATGCTGACTTTTTCGCAAATGCTTTCACAAATGCCACTGCGCTATCAAGTGAGTCTTCGGTCACGGCATCGGAAACATCAGCGTCAACACCCTTTGTTTTTCCGCTTCCCACTGCCAATGTCTTAATCTCGGAAATATTTCCACGGATTACACTAAACTTAATCTCGTTCATCAGCATGATTGCTGTTTCGGTGCGAAGCTTGCTTGCCCCTGCACCGACCGGATCAAGCAATACTTTATGCTTCAGCATATTCGACTTCTTTCCGGCAAGAAGCATTGCAGATATGGTATCTTTATTAAGCGTTCCGATATTAATGTTAAGACCGCCGCAAATGGACGTAATCTCTTCCACTTCATCCATACTATCGGCCATAATCGGACTTCCTCCGCAAGCCAGTATGGCATTTGCGACATCATTCACGGTCACGTAGTTTGTAATATTGTGAACAAGTGGACTTTTACTTCTGACAATTTCAATGCATTCTTTTAACATATTATCCTCCTCACTAAATTTTAACTGAAAGGCATGTCAACAGGGAAATGGAATCTTTATGCCTTTGGTTTGCACTATCCGCCCTTTCGGCAGACTGTGCGAAAACTATCAATAGTATTAAATCTATGCAAGTTTAGCGGCTGTAGATTGCCGCTTATTTACGATTGCATAATCAAATATTATAACCTGCATGTTAAAACAGTTTTCGTACAGCCTGCCGGGGTGCGGCGGAAAAATCCGGCGGATAGCATAAAATCAAATGTTTTCATCGTCTGTAGATAATTCTTTTGCAATAAAAAACTGCATATATACCAGTAGGAGTATACATGCAGCAGTCTTTGCTAATTATATCCCTACGTTGGCATTACCCACATCAGGTTACGGGTCTAAGCACACAGCTTACTCTCAGCCTGCTTTAGCAAGCTCCCCTTTGTATTTACTTGTAATTATACTATACAACGACAAAAAATCAACTTTAATATTTAGTTAATGATATAAGCTTGTTTTTATATACCTATAAATAAAAACACGTTTTATAACGTCCTGTAATTTTGATCTATTCTACTTTGCAGAAGCAGATTCCATAAATGAATAGCGCGGATGAATATGGCAAAAATAGTATTGGTAATATTTATGTTGCGCATCAGCTCAAATATTATAATAGAAGCGATTCTTATACTTCTATTGTAAATATTAATTATTTTTTTAATATTTAACTGTACATTTATGTTAATATTAGTTTATTATAATATATAAAGTATATTATACTACCCGAGAGGTGGCGCATATGAAAAAGGTACTCCTGATATTATTTTTATTCTTTATTATTTTACTGCCATTAGGCTGCGGAAAGAGAGATGTTGAAGACTCACTAAGTGATACAGACAGCATAGAATCTGCGTATGAGGAGTGGCTTGAAGGTATCGATCCAACCGACCATTCAACTACAAGTACACTACCTGATGAGAGCGCAGACAAAACGGGTGAGGAGTCCGATAATGTTCCTCCTTTTCCGTTTTCAAAGGTAATATATGATATTCCAAACTCTGTAATGGAAATAATAAATCAGCAGCCCAGGAAATCAAATATTACCGATTTTATCGTGGATTTAGGCGATGATGGTATGCTGGCCCAAAGTACATACAATATTACGGACGCTGAACACAGGAATATGAATTTTGACCTCATATCCTTCGAAAACGGTGACATGAAAACATCCAGTATTTTTCAAAAAATTAAAGAGAACGAATCCAGTTCCAAAAGATTCTCTTCACTTTCCGAAAGTGTCGCATTAACTCAACGAAATACTGCCCTTCAGGTTTTCGGTGATTATGTTTTTATGGAATTGTTTAATAAGGATCTGGGCAAGGAGTTTATCGGTGTAAATTATAAGAACGGAAATGTAACCGAACCCATAAAAATTGACGATCTCGGTATCGATTCTTCTATTATTTTCGGTAAAGACTTTTTTTACTACGTTAGTAGCGGCTACCTGCACAGAGTTAATTATAAATTGAAAATTGATGAGAAAATGTTCTATATTGGAGAAAGCTTACACGATTACTATGATACTGGAGATATGCTTGACCATGTATATAACAACTGTTTTTCATTAGTAGGTAATAAGCTTGTCTTCTCATGCCAAGCTCCTCGATGGATCAAAGAATTCGACCCTGAAGAAGGCGAGGAATTAAAATGGGCAGATAATGAAGGCAGTAAGGTTGATAGTATGCTCAAGAAATTTAATTCCGTAGGCATTGAATTTGATCTTAATGTTGTATCATCTCCTTTTAATTTTGACCAAATGGTTAAAGAAATGGGTGCCGTTGAGCATAATCTGGATATGACCAAAACCGGTTACTCGTTTTACCCTGACACGAAGGTTGTTCTTTCGATAGACTTGACAACTGACAAGTTTGAGGTTTTATCCTATCATGTCGGTGAATTCTACAAGGCTTATCAGTTAGACAAAGACATATTTATTGAAGCTTCGCCGGTTTATAACTGCACTGTCATATATGAAGATTATGACTACGATAAACTGGATCTACCTTTCAGTGTGCAAATTTTTCAAACACCATCAATGGAGAATTTCACAAAAACATTACTGGGTGATGAAGTTGATTCAATCAAGCATTCTGTGTTTATTCCAACAATCACTGACGAAGAAAAAGGTTATTTTGCTTATGCGGCCAGAGTTACTAACCCTTCAGATAATGGAATCTATTTGCAGGTAATAAAGTACAACGGCAAAAATATGCAACCTCTATCTTCTAATGAATTGAAACGTTGTGAAATTGCCAGAATCAAAAATCTTCTTTACGGCTATTTAGAAGTCAGCAATTCATGGAAGAACGCAACTCTTTATATCTGGAAGTGGAATAGTGATGAGGGTAGATATACATGGGTGGAACGATAAAATGCGCATCGGATTTATGCTTTTTGTAAAGTTTAAGACGCCCCTGTGAACACAACATGCTACCAGGAGCGTCTTAAATTAGAATTAGTTAGTCTTGTGGGCTTTTAATATTGAAAATTACATGTTGCAATTATTTAATGAAGCCTACCTCTTTAAGATAGCGCTCAGCACCGGGATGAAGAGGAACCGACTCGGGGCCATATGTAGCCATATCCTTCTTAAGTAAAGCGAATCCGGTATCTACAGCCGCTAAATCGTCCAGGTTCTCCCAGAATGTTTTTGTGATTTCATATATTACATCGTCTGGAGTATCCTTATGAGCGAACAACAGGTTGTAACCCATCCAGGTATAAACATCAGTATCCTGTCCCTTATATGTTCCGCCAGGGATCGCACCGTAACCGAAAGTACCGCCAACATAAGAATTCAACTTTTCAAATTCTGCTTCAGGTATTTCAAGCAGGCGAACCGGAATCTCATTTGAAAGTTCAAACAGTGATGAATTGCCTGCACTCATACCATTGAAGGTAGCATCGGCTATTCTGTCACGAATGGCATCCATAGCACCGGAAGTAGCAATTTCTACAGGAGTAAAGTCTTCCCTGGTCATACCAAAAGCTTTGAATATCATGTCATTGCGAGCTGCGGTAATTGATGCGGGAGTGTTCATGTTAACCTTTTTGCCTTTTAAATCGTAAATAGTCTTTATGTCCGAGTCGGCTCTTACAATCTGGTGCCCGTATTCGATCGCATATAGACCTAATCTGCGAAGGTTTTTCATTTCAGGATTATTGGCATATTTGTCATTTTCATTGTAAGCCTGATGCAAATCGAATGCTGTTGTCATACCTACAGGAATCTCACCTGATGCAACCATGAACAGATTCTCGTTGAATCCTGCCGTAACCTGGGCGGATAGGGAAACTGCACTCTGGTTTGTGTTAATTACATTGGAAATAATTGATCCAAGTTTATAAGGGCTTGAACCTGAGCTGGATGTTGCCAATGCAACCGATACGGTTTCTTTGCTGGGTGCAGCCGGCTGGCTGGCTGAAGGAGCTGCAGATGAGGCAGTAGGTTCACTTGACGCCGGAGTACTGCTTGTAGCCGGTGTCGCGTTGGGAGGATTGCAGCCTACTAAGCTAAGAACAAGTGTTGCCACCATAAGAATAGTAAGAACGCTGTAGATCTTTCTTTTCATTTTCTTATTCCCCTTTTTTTTTATTTTTTTGGCATTAGCCAATAATACAAATGTTAAAGTTTATAAGAATTATGCTATAGCCTTATTAAGAGTATTTTTTTCTGCCTGTCTTTTCTTGTATGACATAAAGATTTCGGCAGAAACGATTATCATACCTGGTATGAACGTAGCCGGGTTGGGAATTGCCAACAGTATGGCAGCAACGCCCATTATCAGCCTTTCATATATGGCAAAACGGGTGAATAACCAGCCCTGTATTGCACTAGCAGCCGCTATACAACCAAATAAAGCTGCTATGAAACTAAACGCTATCCATCCCCAGGAACCGTTCATAAGAAGAGCCGGGTTATATAGGTAAGCAAATGCCATAAGGTAAGAAGCCGTACCGAAGAATGTTCCTGTGAATGCTGTTTTCCAGAAACTTGCATTTGCGATACTTGCGCCAACAGCGGCAACAACCGCTACAGGAGGCGTTGAACCGGATTTAATAGCAAAGAAGAAGAGGAACATATGAGTTCCAAGTACCGGGAAACCTACCTTTACAAGCGACGGAGCTACGAATATGGCAACCAGTGAATACGCAACTGGTGTTGTCATTCCGCATCCCAATAAAAGGGTAATGAGAACAGCGAGAATAACGAGTACGATAGGCGAACCTCCGGCTACTCCAATTAGAATTTCAGTAAATCTTGCACCCAGGCCAGTGACTATAATTGCCTGTGTAACAAGGCCTAATCCTGCCAGTATTGCCACAACACCTGCGACATCACGGCAGCCTTGCTCAAAAATGTCTAAAATCTCCCTTAAACTCATCCTTGTATGCTTACGGGACATCGCGGAAATTATTGTAAGGATTATACAAGCCATCCCTGAGAACATTGTAGTGTACTTTGCACCCAATAGCAGGTAGAACAGAACGATAACAGGAGATAATACATGCCATCCCTTTGCTAAAGCAGCTTTAACGCTGGGGAGTTCTGAATGTTTCAAACCCTTAATACCGCTTTTCTTAGACTCAAAATGAACTACAAGGAAGGCATTGGTGAAATAGAGTATGGCAGGGATTATAGCGGCAATAGCAATTGATGAATAGGGTATCCCTGTCATCTCAGCCATAAGGAAAGCAGCGGCGCCCATTACAGGAGGCATTATCTGACCGCCTTCGGATGAGGTTATCTCTATGGAAGCTGCAACGTGAGGTTTAAATCCTAGCTTTTTCATCATAGGTATGGTAATGGAGCCGGTAGTTACAACATTGGCTATAGAGCTTCCTGAAACCATTCCCATCAATGCGCTGCTGACAACTTCGGTTTTTGCAGGACCTCCGTCATACTTACCTACCATGCCGTTACATACATCCATCAGATAATCGCTTGCACGTGTTCTATTCATACATGCTCCGAACATGATGAACATGAATAAATATGTTGACGCTACGGCAAGACCTAAACCAAATACACCTTCTTCAGTAAAGGATGTAAGGAATATCAAACGTTTATAGCTCATACCCGCATGGTTGAATGCTCCGGAAAGGCGATTGCCAAACAGGGTATACAGAATTCCGATCGAAGCCAGGATAAAAAATACAAAACTTGTCCGGCGTGCCGTTTCCAGAACAACTATAATAATCATAGCCCCGACAATCAGATCCATAGTTGTCAATTGATTGGCACTTAAAAGGCCGAGTAAATGCTCAAAGTTCATGATAGTATATCCCAGGCTAAAAACAGCCATTCCAATCAGGATCCAGTCAATGGTTTTTGCCAGTAAAGGGAACCGATTGTTCTTGCCAAACTTTAAAGGCTTGCCAGAAGAGTAGAAAATAAATACCATCACAAGTAAAAATATCGCACGATGGACTATGGTAGTTTTATAAGGTCCAAAAACTGTGGCATAGAACATATAGAGCGTAAATATAATTGTCATGATCCTGGTGAAAGTCTGCAGAGGGGTTCGCTTACCCTCCGCAACACTACCGCCGGAAGCTTCTTCAGCATAGATTAGCTCTTCAAGTTGTTCTTTGCTGAGTACTTTTTCTTCCATGTAACATTCTCCCCCTTAATGTAATTTTGGTAAGTAATTTCTCTGAAATTGCTTTTACGCAACTTATCCAATAGTTTATTCCTGCACAATATTTCCTTTTTTCTGATAGTGGGGAATTAATCCGCCATCTTTAACAAGCTCCATGATGTTATCGGGAAGAATGCTGCATTGGTATTCCTCACCGGTAGTTACGTTTAAAATAATCCCGTTTAAAGGATCAACTTTAAGTTCATCTCCATCACTAATCTTTGATACGCTATCTGTCATAAGTACAGGAAGACCGATATTGATAGAATTACGGTAGAATATTCTTGCATAAAACTCTGCGATAATGCAGGAGATCCCGCTGCCTTTGATTACAAACGGCGCTGTTTCCCTGCTTGATCCCGATCCGAAATTCTTGCCTGCAACTATAATATCGCCTGGTTTTACTTTCCTGGAAAACTCAGGATCCGCCCCTTCCATTGCATGGGCGATCATGATTTCGTCTGCCATTCCAATATAAGGAGCAGGCGAGATTAAGTCAGTATTTATATTATCGCCGAACTTATGAACTTTCCCGTGGATTGTAAATTCACTCATGAAATCTCTCTCCTATTCCAGTTTTTTAAAGTGTTCTCGGATCTGTCAATCTTCCCGTGATTGCAGATGCTGCTACTGTCGCGGGAGATGCCAGATATACTTCGGAATCGTAACTGCCCATACGGCCTTTAAAGTTCCTGTTGGTAGTCGAAACGCAACGCTCACCTGATGCAATTACACCTGAATGCAAGCCTACACAGGCCCCGCAAGTAGGCGCCAGAATTGAAGCTCCGGCATCCATAAGAATATCTAAAATGCCATTCTGCATCGCTTCGCGATAGATTTGTCTGGAACCCGGAGATACAAGCAACCTGCAGTTAGATGCAATCTTTTTGCCTTTAAGCACTTCAGCTGCCGCTTCAAGATCGCTCATACGGCCGCCGGTGCAGGATCCGATATATGCCTGATGAACCTCCAACCCTGCGACCTCGGTAATATCATGAACATTATCCACCGCATGGGGACATGCCACCTGCGGAATCAAATCTTCTGCCTTATAGTCATAGACCTTTTTATAGCTTGCTTCTTTGTCACTTTCAAAGATTTTATAGGGCTTATTTCGCCCTGTTGCCTTTATGTATGCTTCCGTCTTTTCGTCTGCCTGGATAAGACCGGCTTTTGCACCTGCTTCAACAGCCATATTGGATAAGCACATACGCTCGTCCATAGGCAAATCTTTAATTGTAGAGCCAACGAATTCCATTGCCATATAGGTTGCACCTGCATGTCCTATATCGCGTATTGAACGCAAAATCATGTCTTTTGCCATTACACGATATGGGAGTTTGCCATTCCATTTAATCAGTACAGATTCGGGAACTCTCAACCAGATATGTCCGGAATAAAGTACGCCAGCCGCCTCAGTAGAGCCGATACCGGTGCCGAAACATCCGAATGCGCCTGCCGTACATGTGTGAGAATCGGTGCCGACCAAAAGCGTACCGGGCATGTCATATCCATATTCAGCCAATATCTGATGACAAGGGCCGTAGCCTTCAAAATAATCAATGCCATATTTTTCACACCAGCGCCTTGCAGCAGCTACGTTCTCTGCCTGATCTACATTTCCGGACGGGCAAAGATGATCTGATATTACAACTACGGTTGAAGGATCGTAAATCTTTCCCCCTAGGCTCTGGAAAGGCTTATCTACAAACCAGGGTCCCAAAGCATCATCCATCATGAGGCAATCCACCTTGGCAGTTATGATTTCGCCTGCCGAAACCTCCTCCCTGCCACAGCAATTTGCCAATATTTTTTCTGCAAGTGTTTTTCCCATTGTGATACTCCCTTCAAATTAAATATAAAACATCGGCTGTGGGTTGAAATACTACGCGGAGCATTGCTGGATGTTAATATGATGGCCGCTGTAATTGCCATTGATAACGCTTTTTGTGTAACGAGAAGCTTCCATCATTTTTTCGAAAGAAATGCCTGTCCGTACTCCGCAGCGATCTAACATGTACACCAGATCCTCAGTACATGTGTTTCCACTCGCCCCAGGTGCAAAGGGACACCCGCCTAAACCGCCTACGGTACTATGCACGAAAGAAACACCGTTCTGAATTGCAACCCATGTGCTGACAATGCCCATATTGCGGGTATCGTGGATATGAACGCCAAACTCAACATCTTTATATGTTTTATTGAGTAACTGCATGATTTTCTCTACCTGAACCGGATAAGCAACACCAATTGTGTCTCCTAATTCGATTCTTCTTATGCCTATGTTGTATATTTTCTCTATAAAAGCCCTCAGCTTTTCAATAGGGGTTTCACCTTCAAAAGGGCAGCCGAAGGAGGTTGATAAACCGACCGTTACTTCTATATCCGGTACTTCCTGAAGAATCTTTTCCAGCTCCTGTAAAGATTGTTCATGAGTTCTGTTAATATTTTTAAGATTGTGGGATTCGCTTACCGATATTACATTTGTGATTTTTTTATATCCGCATGCTGCTGCAGCCTTGGCACCGTACAAATTAGGTACAAGTGCGTCAAACTCGACATTGGGATACTCAGCTAAAATCGTTTCGGAAATTACTTTCGCATCGGCCATCTGGGGTACGGCCTTCGGGCTTACAAACGAAGTTAGCTGCATGCTTGATACACCCGCATCTAATAGCTTTCTGATAATTGTCAATTTTATTTCGGTTGGAATAAAATCGCGGATATTTTGAAAACCATCTCTTGGTCCTACCTCCACAAGAGTTATACTCCTATTTGCCTCCATGCTAAAATACCCCCTCTGCAGCCATCCGATCCACTTGTGATTCCGGAATATTCAGGTATTCCGTCATAATTTCCTTAGTATGCTGACCAAGCAGAGGTGCGGGTCTGGAATATTTGACAGGAGTACGGCTTAGTTTGATCTGATTTCCTGTGATTTTCATTTTACCTACAACTGGATGGTCTATTTCAACAAACATTTCACGAGCCCCTGATATATGAGGATCGTTAACTACCTGGGCAATATTATAAATGGGAGCTGCGGGACAGCCTGCTTTCAACAGCATATCCACAGCTTCTGTAACTGTCAGATCCTCAAGCCACTTCTCAATCTCTACTTTTAAAGTCTTATAGTTCCGTACACGAAGTATATTGGTAGTATATCTGGGATCCTCAAGGAGGTCCTTACGCCCCATAACTTCGGTAAGAATTGCGTAAAGCTTATTGTTTCCGGCACCTATCACTAACATTCCATCTTTAGCCTTAAAAGAATCATAAGGGTAAGAAGCCTCGTACCTGTTCCCTATTCTTCCCGGAATCTCCCCTGTGGCAAGATATATCTGGTTTATTATCTCAAGAGAAGACACCATCGAATCTACCAAGGCTATGTCAACCTTTTGGCCTATCCCTGTTTGGAGTCTGTTTATGTATGCTGCAAGCACACCCGTACACAAGCTTATACCGCCCATTACATCAGAAATAGCCGTTCCGGTTCTTGTCGGGTCTCCATCCGGCCAACCGGTGGTGCTCATAATTCCGCTCATTGCCTGTCCAATAATATCATACCCCGGCCTGTCGGAATATGGGCCGGTGTGTCCAAATCCTGAAACGCATCCATAAATAATCGTAGGATTTGCCTTTTTAAGCTCTTCATATCCTAAACCCAAGCGTTCCATAACTCCGGGACGGTAATTTTCCAATACAATATCTGCCTTTGTTACAAGCTCTAAGAATATTTTTTTCCCTTCGGCAGATTTAAGATTCAGGGTCATACTGCGTTTATTACGGTTAAGATTCATAAAATAATAGCTTTCACCATCTTTTTGCGGATAGTGACCACGGCTGTCATCGCCTTTACCGGGCAATTCTATTTTAATTACATTTGCGCCCATATCCGCAAGAAGCATACTGCAGTATGGTCCTGCAAGCACCCTGGTTAAATCCAAGACCGTGACATTTGATAAAGCTCCGTTAGTCATTCAATATTTCACTCCTTGTTATATTATCAATTGATTGCAGATAAAAACTCATTTGGCATCGCCATTTTGAAATCTGCGCATTTGCGGCCGGAATTACCGATTGCCTTAAAGTACGCTTTTACGAACATAAGCGTAACCTTCCATGAGAATGCGCGCAGTTCTGAATATATTGACTGTCTTTACTTTAAGGCTGCCGTCATCATCCTTAACAACTTCTGCCTGTACCGGGATGCGGCCGGCCGCATGACCGATGTTCAATATATCTTTTTTCTTTGATTCCTCGCTGAGCAAATTCCAAACTACGCTACCCTCGATCCTAGCCGCCACACCTGTGCATACGGTACCGCTGCCTGCGTATGTTTTGTTTACAAATCTGCCCATATTGAATAAGCGAGCCACGAAATCTATTTCTTCAGACTTTACCTGAGCACCGTTAAAGCAAGTATAATCCACAGCATTGGTTACCGGGCACATAAATGGCAGATACGGCGTTTTATTGACGGCGTCTCTGTAGTCATCAACAAAACCCAATAGCTCACAGGCTTTACCACGCACTTGTTCAAGCAATGTACACAATTCTTCATCAGCTTCAATCTGCTGTGGGGTTTCGGTGCCTGTCATGCCTAATTCCGAAGCCTTTACAAATACGCTTATTGTACCCGCATCAACTATGGTAGCGTGATAGATTTTTCCGTTTAGTTCAAGGATATCCTGTGCATTGCCGGTTGGGAGAAGCTTTCCTGTGCTGCCTCCTACAACATCACTCCAGTCAAGGGCAATTCTTGAGCCGGTCCCAGGTACACCATCTATTGAAAAGTCTCCATCTACCTCTGACTTGCCGTCTTTTACATGAACCTGGGCAATCATAATCTTGCCGAAATTCTTCATATGGATGCGAACAGTTGTGATAGGCTCAACTGGCGCTACTAAACCGTTATTTATTGCGAAAGGCGCCACCGCTGCTGAAATGTTGCCGCAATTGCTGTTAAACTCAACAAATGCTTTATCTAAGCTGACTTGGCCGAATGTATAATCTACATCAGCGTCGGGACGTGATGGTGGTCCGATTATCGCTAATTTTGAGGTAAGCAGATCTCCTCCACCGATTCCGTCAATTTGCCTTAAATCAGGACTGCCATACAATGCTAAAATAATTTTTTCGCGCATTACAGGATCCTTAGGCAACTCGTTTTCCATGATAAAAATTGCTTTGCTGGTTCCCCCTCGAACGATTGAACATTTGATCATTAAAGAATCTTTGTTCATGCGTAACCCTCCTGTTGAGTTTTTATTTTTATCTAATAAAGAATAATAGGTTAAATGGTCTTTTAATAGGGGGTTAGAATCTAATAATTAAAGTAAACCTAATCTTTACTTCTGAAGTTTTATGGACAAATCGGACAAAAGCTTACATCTATTATGTGGATTTCGTCTTTTGGTTGCCCAAGATGCTTTGAACGGTTTCTGCGCAATTTCACTTGTTAGTTGGGGTGCAAAATGCTATAAAAGTGAAACCGCTTTCATCTATCATATCTTTAATTATAATATTACATAGAAATTTGTCAATACTGTACAATAAATTTTTTTATAAATACGCTTAATTACATCATTCTAACGATGGAATTGGTAATGTTTATGATGAAAGCGGTTCCAAAGTATTACATCAGTTTAATTCAAGCAGCACCATTTATTCCTTCAGGCTTAAATATTCAGTAATAACTGAGTTGAAAAAAAGCGATGTAAAATATAC
The DNA here is from genome assembly GCA_050945655.1 of Acetivibrionales bacterium. Taxonomy (GTDB): domain Bacteria; phylum Bacillota; class Clostridia; order DSM-8532; family DSM-8532; genus DTU059. The sequence continues at coordinate 33,578 of JBMNTI010000009.1, forward strand.
ATCGCTATACGTCGGCAATAAAGGTTTCAGTAACGGTGAAAAAGCCTTATTAATATGTATTACGTGCTTTCGCGGACAATAAGCTCAGGCGATATTGTTACGGAACGCCCGACAGGCCTTCCCAAAAATATATCATGCAGTGTATTTGCAACAATAACAGATAACTCTTCAATTTTTGTATCCACCGATGTAAGCTGCGGGTGGAGGCAAACAGAAAAGCGGGAGTTATCAAAACCAACTGCGGCAACATCTTCAGGGATGCTCAGCCCGATTTTGCTGAATGCATTGCACGCACAATTCGCCAAATAGTCATCATGAAATATGCAGGCTGTTATCTTCCCTGTTAAAGGTTTAAATGCTTTTGCAAATTTAAGAGCGCCTTCGAATGAATAGTCACAGTGCAAGAACATTTTTTTCTCGTTAAATGGCATGCCATGAGCCGCCAACGCTTCCTTAAATCCGATTCTTTTTCTTTTAGTGTTTTCGGTATTATTGGATGCTACAAAATATATATTTTCGTATCCGCGTTCGCAAAGGTGATCAATAATGAGTTTGCACGCATGGGAGTAATCGATCATTACCGAATGAGAGTTTACATTTGACAGTACTGCGTTTGATGTTACTACAGGTGTGTTGGGAAGGTAGTCCATTATCATTTTTTCAATTTCAGGTTCATAGAAAACAGAGCCTAGTAAGACTAATCCGTCTACCTTTCTCTCAGAAAACAAACGCACATATTTCTTCTTCTTTTCGAGGTCTTCACCGGTATTGCATAGTATTGTGTTATAATCCCAACTAAAAAACATACTTTCTAACACATATGCTGCCGATGAGAAATGAAGATTGCGGATATCAGGCAGGAGTATCCCGATGGTTTTCATAGATTTGGATACCAATCCCCTGGCCATAGCATTGGGTGAATATTTATGTTTTTTAATAACCCGCAATACTTGTTCTCTTGTTTTATAAGTCACTTTTTCCGGAGAATTTAATACTCTTGAAACGGTACTTATCGATACTCCTGCTTCTTTTGCGATATCGTAAATGGTCATCTGATTCCAACTCCATAAAAAACAAAAATTATTGTCTCACATATCATTAGCAGTCTATTTTTGAAAGCCCTTTCAATTTTTGTCGTAATAAATATATTTAAACACTTTAGAAATTATCAGCCATTTTATTGTGGTATATAGTATTTAATCAGCTTGTTAAAATAAAGACGCAGCTTTTAATTAATATGTTACAACAGCATCGGGTTTTTTACAATACCCTTTATTATTTATTTATAAGTATTTATAGCTCCTCATTTGAAAAAGTAAATTCCACCTCATAAAAGATTAGAGCGGAAATTAGTTTTTCAAAAACGAAAAAAAGATATAGTGGAATTAAGTTATGCAAAAAAGTTATGATGTTTTTGGGTGGTGCCT
>JBMNTI010000010.1:0-33807 GCA_050945655.1 Acetivibrionales bacterium
GGGATAATAAACGATCATATAACCTCATGTTTCAGGTATAATGCAAAGACCAACATTTAGAGGAAATTATGTCTAAGATATAAATATTTAAGTTGCTAATCATTATTATAGTATTATATTTTCCGGGTGGTTTTTTAACGCCGATAGACTTTGATGTCGGCCCCTGCGTCGGCGGCTATAAGAGCTGGTTAATAAACGATAATCTATCAAGTTTTTATGAACTGTTCGATAAAGAATATAAAAATTAAGCCGATGATTGTCATACTATGTAAAACTTGTCGCTGTCTTTTTGAATCCCAGTTTCTTTAGTACATCGGCAAGCTTTTCTATGTCCAGAGGTTTAGCGGCATAAGCTTCACATCCGATTTCAAACGCATTATGCACCAGCTGCGTTTCGGCAAGTGCTGTAGTCATAATCACTTTTACTCTTTTTTTCGGGAGCACTCCTTTCTGAGTTTCCAAATCCCTTATAGCTTTCAGAGCTTTAACGCCGTCTACCTTAGGCATCATAATATCGAGGCATATTAAATCATATGGATTATTATCCTTCATAGCCATCAAAAACGCATCCAAAGCCTCGAGCCCGTCTACTACGAGGTCACATTCGCCGTATTGGGACATAAACTTAAAAAGAAATTTACGGCTGACCAAATCGTCTTCTGCTATCAAAATTCTCATAAGTGATTACTCCTCTCTGCTTATATATTTTTTCAAAGTCTTGTACTGCAGTTTTATCTTTTCAATATACGCAGCAACTTCGCCTAAGCTGCTGCGTCTAATTGCAAGTTCGATTTTAAAAGCCGTATTTTTGATTTCGGTGATATCATACTTTTTTGAAGTAATTTTTATCCTGTGAGCTATCCTTTCCACGGCTGCTAAATTACTGTTTTTTAGTGCAGCTTCAACGTCTTCGATAAATTTTCCTATTCTTACTATTGCGTTGGTCATATCTACTGCCCGGGAATCCGTATTATTATATCCGAATTCAATATCGCCGTTTTCGGTAAGCATAACCCTGTCAGGAATCAGCTGTAACATACCCTTCTGTTTTGATGCAACTCTGTCAATAGTTTCAAATAATTCAAGCATATCAATGGGCTTCGAGACATATTCATCCATACCTAAAGCCAGATATCTTTCCCTGTCGCCTTTCAGGGCATATGCAGTCAGCGCTATGATTGGCGTGTGATTACCAGGTCCGTCTATCTTCCTTATACTATTGGCAGTTTCGATTCCATCTATCCCCGGCATTTGTATATCCATCAGAATAATATCATATTTTCCTGTTTCATAAATATTAAGAGCCTCTTCTCCATTGCCTGATAATTCAACCATATGTCCTTTGCCTTGCAGCATCTTCATAATAACCTTTTGGTTAATAAGGTCATCTTCAACCAGAAGAATTCTCAAAGGCTCTTGTGCCTTTGAAATTTGCAGAAATTCCTTCTTTCTTACATGCGTCCTTCTGCCAATTTTAAATTTCAGCACGAAATAAAATCTGCTTCCTTTACCTTTCTTGCTATCAACCCGTAACTTGCCGCCCATCATCTCTAATAACTGTTTTGATATGACAAGTCCAAGCCCTGTTCCTCCAAATCTCTTTGTAAACGAACCATCCACTTGTCCAAAGCTTTTAAAAATTTTCCCGATATCTTCCTCAGCAATTCCTATTCCTGTATCCGACACAGAAAACCTTAGCTCCACACTATCATTCACGCTCGAAATCTTTCTGACGTCGAGATTGATGTATCCACTGTCGGTAAACTTTACAGCATTGCTGAGCAAATTATTTAACACCTGCCGCAACCTTTTCGGATCGCCTATTATATACTTTGGTACCGGAGAAGTAAATGTATAATTCAGTTCCAGCCCTTTTTCGGCTGCAAAAGGCACATGGGCTTTTATTATTTCTTCAATTAGTTTCTTTATATCCATATTTTCATTTTCAATAGTCATTTTACCAGCTTCAAGCTTAGAGAAATCCAGTATATCATTAATAATTCCTAACAGCGAATTAGTGCATGCTTTTGCAGTAAGCAGATTGTCCCTTTGTTCATCATTTAAGCCGGTAAGCAATGTGAGATCTACCATTCCTACTATGCCATTGATTGGGGTTCGTATTTCATGGCTCATATTTGCCAAAAATTCTCCTTTTGCTTTGTTAGCAGCTTCAGCCGCTTCCTTTGCGCTTTTTAGAGTAAATTCCGACTCTTTCATTTGAGTGATATCAGTAAGTATCATTGCTAAATTATCTTTTTTAGGACAGTATATGGATATTGAGCACCATTTGCCCGAAGAGGCCAACAGGTACTCATTGATATATAAGCTTTTACCCTTTTCAAGGTCACTTATATGGTTTTGAATATGATCGGCAAGCAAGTGGTCTTCCTTTGAAAATATTTCAGTATAACGCTTACCTATTACATGTTTTTTTGACCTGCCCAGCATTCTCTCAAATGCCTCGTTTATTTCAGAGAACAATAGATCCTTGAAAATCCCCTTATTATTATATTCTATTTTGCAATAAGCATAGCCTCCCGACATATTCATAAACAGAGACCTGTATTTTTCCTGACTCTCAAAGATTTTCTTCGAAGCTTGTTTACTGGAGGTAATATCCTGCAGTATACCTATATAACCATCAAATTCTCCTCTCAGATTGTAATACGGGTGACCAATATTAAGAAACCACCCGTATTTACCGTCGTTCCTGAGAATTCGAACTTCCATGTTAAAGGCTTTTTTCTTGCTGATAGCTTCCTTAATAAACTTTACTCCTTTTTTGTAATCGTCCGGATGAATTATATCGGTCAATCCCCGGGATAATAATGTTTCCATGTTCTTCCCCGTATATCTGGTCCAGCTTTCATTTATATAATTGTTATTCAGCTCTGTGTCGGAACGCCAGACTAAAGCAGGCAGCTGGTTAAGAAGATTCATACAATAGTTTTTTTCATTCAGATTTTCAATTTCCAAAGTTCTTAGTCTGGTAACGTCACGAATGGTCATTACAACACCGATTATGCCTTTGTTTTCGTGTCTTAGCGGGGAGCAGGTGGCTGAAATAAATCTTTGCAAATTGCTTTTGGTTATTATTGCAGTGTCTCTTAAAAGACCTGTGGCGACGTTGTGTTCAATAACATATTCATAAGGTACCTTTAAAGGCTCCTTAGTATTTGCGTTAAAAATATTTAAAACACTGTCTATATCTTTGCCGATGGCTTCATCTTTTGTATAGCCGGTTATTTCTTCTGAAATATTGTTGATATACACAACTTTGCCTTTTACGTCCATAGCTATGATGCCGTCACCTATGCAGGATAAAATCGCGCTTTCAAGCTCATGATGTTTTGCTTCAGATGTTTCCTTTTTCATAGTTAACCACCTTTACTCCTCAGCCAGGCTATATATATTAAGTGTAAAAACCAACAGTAGTAGAAATTATACGGGATCCTGCAGCTAACTACTCTTTTCTGTATACGGCAGGTCTAATGTACTTGAAACTTGTTTCTTCCCGGTTAATGGATTCAGAGTGCCCTATAAAAAGGTATCCTCCATGCTCCATCAAATTATAAAACTTATCAACCAGCTTTCGCTTGGTTGGCGCATCAAAGTATATCATTACATTTCTGCAAAAGATGACATGAAACTTCCGTTTGAAAGGAAACTCCTCATCAATGAGATTAAGTTTTCTAAAAATTACTTCGTTCTTCAGCTTATCAGTAAGAACACAGTTTTTATCATCAATTCGTTGAAAATAATTATGTTTCCATTTTGATGGAAGACTAGCTATTCTCTCCTTATCATATATTCCTTTTTCTGCTATATCAAGTACTTTACTTGATATGTCCGTTGCCAGTACTCTCGTATCCCACTCTTTTTTTTCTGCTCCGAAGAACTCGTCAATGATCATAGCCAATGTATAGGGTTCTTCTCCTGAGGAACAACCCGCACTCCATATCCTAAGATCTTTACTCTTGACTGTTATTTTTAGGTATGGAAGCACACTGTTCATAAAATAATGGAAATGGTCGGCCTCCCTCATAAAAAACGTATGATTAGTTGAGATCTTATTAATTAAAGTAGCGGAAGCATCACCTGTTTTATCACAAATAATATAGTTATAGTATTCGGAGAAATTTCTGAAGTTGTTATTCATGAGTACATTACTGAGTCTTCCTGTCACCAGTGCTCTCTTCTCATCTTTGAGATTAATGCCGTAATTTGATTTGATATATTCAGCCAGCTGATTATACTCTTTGTTGGTAATTGAATATGTATTAAGCGGCTTTAATTTGTACTGCTTCCGGCTGGTCTTATAATTACAACAGAGGAAGGAGCCTTCCGACCCTTCCATACTCTTATTGTATCTATTACTTTCCATCGTCAATACTTACCAAACTCCCTGTCACTTAGTGATATTTTGTTTTCATTTCCGAGTTCCTCAGATTCCTCATTATCGTGTTTGATTTTTTTGCTGTTTTGAGACATATCATCAAGCAGTTTTAACACTTCAGGATTTCGTTCCTCGTGATTACTGTTTGTTTTTGTACTTTTTAGTTTGAAATTTTTGACCAAATCCCTCAGTAGTTCCGCCTGGCTTGAAAGCTCTTCACTTGCAGCCGCACCTTCCTCTGAGGTAGCCGTATTGTTTTGTACTACTTCCGATACCAGCATAATTCCCTGATTTATCTGTGCAATGCCTGCATCCTGTTCATTAGAAGCGACTGCAATTTCATTAATAAGACCTGCTACATTTTCAATCTCATCTACTATATTATTTAATGCCTCTGCGGTGTCTTTTGCAATTTTTGTACCGATTTCGGATTTCTTTATAGAGCCTTCTATCATTTCGGTCGTTTCCCTGGCGGCACTGGCGGAACGGGTTGCAAGGTTTTTAACTTCCTCCGCCACTACTGCAAAGCCTTTCCCGTGTTGTCCCGCTCTTGCTGCTTCGACTGCGGCGTTCAATGCCAGCATATTTGTCTGGAAGGCAATATCATCTATAACCTTTATTACCTTTGATATATTGGTAGATGCTTCTTGTATTTCTTCCATGGCCTTAAGCATTTCCTTCATTTGAGCATTGCCCTCTAAAGCGTTTGATTTGGCTTGTTCGGCAAGTTCATTGGCTTTATTGGCGTTTTGTGCATTTAACTTGGTTTGGGTAGAAATTTCTTCAATAGAAGCCGTCAGCTCTTCAATAGAGCTGGCTTGCTCGGTAGCACCCAGTGAAAGAGCCGTGCTGGAATCGGATATCTGCTTCGACCCTGCGGCCACTTGTTCGGAGGCAGAAGCAATGTTATGTATTATTTCATTAAGACCATTGACCAGATTCTTCAAATTCTCACCCAACAGATCCTTTTCAGATCTAACCGTAACGTCCACAGTTAAATCTGCGCCGGCAATTTTTTCGGCCACCAGGGCCTGTTCCCGTGTACTGGCAACTAAATTTCTGAAAGACTCGGCAAGTTTTCCGATTTCATCCTTTGTATTTATAGTTGACTGAATATCTATATCACCCATGGCGAGCTTATCGGCATCCATTACTATTCTCGTTATCGGCTTGCTTATAATGCGGGATATGAAAATTGCCAGCAAAACAGCAATAATAATTCCCGCACCTGCTATTATTACCATCAGGTATATAGTAGTTTGAGCCAGACGGGAATTACGTTCAGCTCTCTCTTCTGCGGCTTTATCGTTATATTCGGTCAGCTTTGTAAGGGATTCCTCCAATGAATTTCCAACCGCATTTGCATTTCCCAAAAGTTCACTTTGTACTTTCTGATATTCATCTTTTTCGGCATACCCGATAGCATACTGCATGTGAGATTTGTACTGTACCCACAAGGGCATCAATTCATTAAAAAGTTGGCGCTCTTCTTCAGTTATGATTCCTGCTTCATAATTTGCCAGTTGATCATCAATAGTAGCAATGTATGTATTTAGCTTATCTATATACTCTTCTTTTAAGCTGTAATCTTTCAGTAAAGCCATCTCAATGGCGCTATACCTCAATGTCTGATAATATGTATTCGCGTTGCCTGAATATTTAATTCCCAGAGTATTCCTTTCATATAAAAGAGTATCGGCCTCTACTATGTTACTTATATTAATCAGAGCCACAATGCCAACCGCAGCCGCAATACATGAAACAATAAGAAATCCTATGACCAGCTTGGTAGAAATTTTTAAATTATAAAACCATTTCATTATTTAATCCACCCCTAATTTCAATCTTATTCTAGTTATAAAGCATCACTAATGTCTTCTAATTCATCCTCTGTAAGCAGTTTTTCACAATCGAGCAATAGTCTGACCTCATTTCTGACTTTACCAATCTTTTTAATATACCTATTGTTTAAGCTCTTATTCATCTTTGGAGGATCAACAACATCCTGTTCCGGAATTGAAATTACCTCTGAAACACTGTCAACAATAAGACCTATTAATATGTCTTTTATTTCGATTACTATGATACAGGTTCTATCGCTATAATCTTTTGGCTCTTTTTTAAAGCGAAGTCTTACATCCATTACCGGGATAATCTTTCCCCTAAGGTTTATAATGCCTCTTACATATTCAGGCATCTCTGGTATCTCGGTTATAGATTGCATCCCAATAATTTCAATAACATATCTTACCTCCACACCGTAGCTCTCCTTACCCAGTGAAAAGGTCAGATACCTATCTTTTTGTGTATCTTCCTCCTCTATTTCTGAATACTTTTCTATATTTTCCGCCATCTTTTCATCTCCTTTCCAAATAATCTGATGCAAAGTAACAAACCTCTGTCTTGAAATCCGCCTCCCTGTCATTTAGTTTTATTAGTGTGTATTAATTGGGTTCAGCAAGGCTCTCCCCCTACAAATCATTTAAATTTGCCACATCAAGAATCAGGCTTATGCTTCCGTCGCCTAATAACGTGCATCCTGCAAGAGCTTTTGTTTTCTTGTGTTTTCGTATATACTCAGGCAACGGCTTTACAACTATCTGTTGCTGGCCTATTATTCCGTCTGAAAAGATGCATACGGATCCCTCGTCTTGTTCGACTATTGTTATGATTCCATCTTTAAATCTTGTAATATCCGTATGTACCTTCAGCAGCTGGTGCAGCCTCAAAATCGGATAACATTGGCCTCTTACCATAATCATTTCGTTTCCGCCAGGATCAGAGAAAATATCATCTTCATTTGGTATTAAGGACTCTCTTATTGAAATGGTGGGGATAGTGTAAAAAGATGAGCCTACTTTAATTATCATGCCATCGATGATAGCCAGTGTCAGAGGAATCTTTAGTGTGATCGTTGAGCCCTTGTCAGGTACACTGTCCACCGAAATCGATCCACCTATTGTTTCGATATTATTCACAACAACATCCATACCAACACCGCGGCCTGAAAACTCGGTAACACTCTCTTTTGTAGAAAAGCCCGGAAGAAATATCAAATTATATATTTCTTTTTCGGAAAGTATTGCATCTGTTTTAGACAGTAAACCGTTTTCTTTCGCTTTCTTAAGGATTTTTTCTTTGTTTAGGCCTCTGCCGTCGTCTTTTATGATAACAAGCACATCTCTGCCCGCATTCTTTGCTTCGATAGTTATGGTTCCGGCCTTAGGCTTGTTTTTTGCCAATCTTTCCTCAGGAGATTCTATACCGTGGTCTAAAGCATTTCTTACAAGATGCATGAGCGGATCTGAAATGTGTTCAATTACATTTTTATCTACCTCTGTCTCCTCTCCTGTGATCCTGAGCTCCACTTCTTTGTCCAGTTTTTTGCTCATATCCCTCACTATTCGATGCATTTTTAAAAATGTAGCTGAAAGTGGAACCATTCTGATTGACATGGCGATATCCTGAATCTCATCGGTTATTTTTTGCAACTGCCGCGCAGCTTTATTAAAGTTTTGCAGTTCCATCCCTTTAAGATCAGGGTTCTTAATGACCATATCCTCCAATATAACCATTTCTCCGACTAAATCCATAAGCCTGTCCAGCTTAGACACACTGACGCTTATCATGCAATGCTGTGAGGAAACGGTTTGAGTTTCTTTACTGTCTTCCGATATCTCTTCCTTCTCAAACTCCTGCTTTACTCCTTGTAAACACTCATATTCACCGTCTTCAAGCTGGACAAGTTCTAAGCTTTTAAGAAATATGGTTTGACTAAAAAACTCATATACGGTTTCATAAGAACAGTTTGTTTTTAAAATTATTTTAAAACCGTTCTGTCTGATTATGTCAATGCTGCTATCTTCATCAATGATTTTTTCCGGTATGTGAAAAAACTCTTCGGAAATATCAGAAATATTGTGAATAATTGTGTAGGCGCGAATGTTCTCCATTTCACAACCCTCTTCAAAATGTATGATGGCTTTGTATGCGTTTTCATAACTGGATGCAGTAATTTTCGCCTTATCCTGGCTAATATAATACTGCTGCTTTTCAGTATCGGTAGGTTTACTGCCTATAGTAGCTTCTGATGAGGGATTATCCAACTGTAAATCAGTCAGAAAGCCTTTAATTTTTTCCTGAAGCTCAGAAGTGTTTTCATCTGCTCTGTCTCCATTGCAGATCTTTTCCAACTCAACCTTTATGAAATCCACTCCTTCCAGAACTAAATCTGATAGAGCAGAACAATCTATCTTTTGTGGTTTTCCTTCCCGAAGGTAATAGAACAGATCTTCCATGGAGTGAGAAATAGTTGAAATGCCGTTTTGCATCATCATAGCAGATGAACCTTTTATGGTGTGCATTATCCGAAATATTTCGTTGATGGAGTCTTGCGTATAGGAGTTGGATTTTTCGCTTGTTAGAATCAATTGTTCCAGTTGTTCAATCAACTGGGAAGTTTCAAATACGAACATTTCCAGCATCGGTTCTTTTGCGTACTTTTCTGTCATTCTTTATCGCCTCTTATGTAGTATTATAACTGCCAAATTTATGATTCTCCGGTTGATTAAGCACCCAGGATCTTATTAAACACCTGAACGACTTGTGCTTCATTAAAAGGCTTTACTATAAAGGATTTTGCGCCGTTTAATATTGCTTCCCTAACCAGTAAGTCCTGTCCCAAGGCAGATATCATGATGACATTTGCCTGGGGATCAAATTCTCTAATTAATTTAAGAGCCTCTAAGCCTGACATCTCGGGCATAGTAATATCCAAAGTGACTATGTCCGGTCTTAGTTCCTTATATTTTTTTACGCCGTCGATACCGGTTCCGGCTTCACCTACAATCTCAAAATCATGATTTTTGAGCATCATGGTGATTGTCATCCTCATAAAACAGGCGTCATCAACAATCAATACTCGTTTCATTCGTTTATCCCTCCTTTTTTCTAAAAGCTTTGAGCGTCATGTCAAGTATGGATAAAGTCTCTTTTCTCAATGAGAATATTTGCCCCGAAAGTCTCCATTTAAGGCATATCTCACGACAAAATCCTAAAATCGCCGTCGCTAAATCAGCGCTATCTGCCTCCGCGCAAATGTCCCCTTCCTTTTGAGCTCCTTCAATAAGATCTTTAATCATGTTTGACTGGTTAGTCAGAATCATATTGACTTTATCTCTAAGCGCAGAATCATATCTTAAGACATCAAAAATCTGCATAATTGATGTTACAGCAGGATAGTTTTCATAATATTCCATGGTTGATGCAATAAGAAAAATAATAGATTCTTTCGATGACAGCTTTTTTAATTTAGCTGATTGGAGAATATCATTATCAAATTTAGAATAGTGATCAAGCATACCAAGCAATAGTTCATTTTTACTCTTATAATGCCGGAATAATGTTGCTTCCGAAACACCCTGCCTTTTTGCAATCTCCCTTGTTGACAATCCCTGTATCCCAAGCTCATCCAGTACCTCAATAGCAGTAATGATGAGACGTTCCTTTCGATGCAAAATACAATCTCTCATTTATTACCATCCTAGTGAGTAATCACTTACTTAGCTACAGTATATTTTGGTAATTTATATTTGTCAAGATTTTTCTAAGGCGTTTTAGTGAGAATCTTGCATTCGCACACTTGTTTATCTGCCACTCATCCTATATCCTATAAACTTCTGATTTTAAGGTTTGTTTTTTATGAGGAAGATATGCCACCGAATATCCAACTAATAAAAAAATTGTATTAATTTTGTTTTTTATGATTATTTGTTTAAACTTCATCGGATGCTCAAGACAAAAATCTTTGATTAGTACCGATAGCAAGAAAGTATCTCCAGTTGATATCGATTTATTCACCTTTAATCCCAGTATTTTTTCAGGAAAATTGCCTTCTGTAAAGCGTCTTTCGTAGCCTGTGCGTACCCTTCCACGCTGATTCTTCCGCTATAACCACCCCGCTGCAACGCTGAAAAGAACACTTCATATTCTTCTCGCGGAACAGTCGGGATCTCCCGTCCTTTAGGCTCAGCAAAATGCACATGGCGAATCCGGCTCACGCATCGGCTTAGAACAGACAACGGCTCTTCTTCCAAATAAAAATGATAATAGTCCACCAGCAATGCAACGTTTGTCCGCGCGACCCGCTCCATCAGCAGTTCGCCCTCTTCCAGAGTCTGAATGATATTGCTCTCATGCCTATTCAATGGCTCGATCACAATCTCAATGTTCTTCTTTTCCGCTTCATAACTTATAGTCTGTTGAAGCAGCTCCACGAGTTGTTGAAAGGCCTGTTCATGCGAAAACCCCTGCGGCACGTTCCTGGCGCCACTGCTGCCGAACACTATCGTCTTTGCTCCCAGCTGTGATGCGCGCTCCAGGGCCCGATGCACATAGTTTCGCACCACCATGGCATCCACATTCGGGCCTGTCAGCCGGATGGAAGCCGGGAAGAAATTGTTGCAGCATTCGCATTGGATTCCTGTTTTTTCTATCCGGTCAAGCAATAAGTGAAACTCCTCTTCAGACAACGCCATGACCTGCGCGAGAGGCAATTCCACATAATCGTATCCAAAATCCTTCAGGCATGAAATGTAACGTGAGCCAATCTCATCTTCATTATTGGCCAGCATATTGAGACAGCATCCCAATTTCATCGTGTTTCACCTTCTTCCATTCGTTCTACCGTATGTTATGTGAGTACGCTTTTCAGCGTTTTACTTTGATGTGTTCTTTCTTTTCATAATACCGGCACTGTGATCACAACTGCCAAGCCCCTCTGCCTGCAGTGAGTGCATCATGTCCGGCACTTTGCTCGCCATAGGCAGTTCTATGCCCGTAGCCTGCGCTGCTTCGAGCGCATTCGTCAAGTCCTTGACATACAGGTCAATCCGAAATCCTGGCTGGAAATTGCAATCCGGCATCATGGGTGCTTTGGCATTCATTATAGTGCTGTCTGCCAGTCCACTGCGGATCGCCATATAAACAATCTCAGGAGACACACCCAGTTTCGCGCCCTGGATTTTATTCCCCTTTCTTATCCAGCAGTTCACGGATCTTCAGGAGGCCTGTTTCACCACTATTGTATACAGGTACTTTTGTTTCTTTCAGATAGGGCGCAAGGGCTGACATGGAGAGTTGGGCCATCACAATGCAGTCAACCTCCTGAGAAAGTGTATCAACGGCTTTAATCAGAATTTCATTGTGGCGTTCGATATTTCCCTTTGTGTATTCTTCAAACGCTTCTCTGCAGAGAAGCGTTTTGCGTTGGATCGTCACACCCGCTTCCGAAGCCGCAATATCCAGCAGACGTTCTGAAGAGGGAACCGTGGTTTCCAGCGTAGCAAGCAATCCGATACGTTTACCTGTACGCACGGCCTTTTCCATCATCGGCCGGTCGATCTGAGCAATGGGCACATTTATCATAGGGCGTGCCAGTTCTGCTGCATAATTGAACGTAGAGCAGGCAAGCAATATCAAATCCACGCCTGCTTCTTCTAAATTATGCGCATACTGTGCAAACTTGAAATAGTTTACCTTTGGGATCACACCAACCCCGGCTTTGATATTGTCGCGCTGAATGGTATCATCACACAGATGCATGACCTGTACTTCCGGCAGATAGCGCTCTAAATACGGCTTCATGGCAGCGATTGTGATGTGTGATGCATGAATGATGCCCAAAGTTTTTTTGCTTAAGTCTTTACTCATAGTTTATCTCCTGTCCATTCACATCTAGAAAACAAGGCGAGCGGCACAACGGACAACGAAATGCAAAACAATGCGTGATTTGCCCACGACAAGGAAGCTTGTTGCCTGTTATTCGCATAACAGCTCCAAAACAAATATGATTTGCAAGTTTATAGATATCTTACAAGACCAAGCCCTGACGAAACAGCCATATTACACCGTTGTTTAACTTCTTTCTAATCTTGATTATTAGCGCGTTGGGGAAATAAGTAAAATAAAGTGTTTTGGGTTCCTTTGTCCACCTGTCCCACTTTATTCAGGCAATAACATACTATACTCGATTGATATAACCTCATTGTCTTTAGTCAGGAATGACAGCTTGCAGTTTTCATCGGTATAGACGTATTGCTCCCCCGACTGTTCATACCCGTCACCATATTTTTCAATAACCTTGTCAAACTTATCTCCGATTTCTATGCCTTCAGTTGTAGCAACAGCATCGCTCATAAACGCGACAGTAAAAACATACTCATTTTCGTCATCTTCGTCGGAATACGTATAAAGGTCGAATCCGTTATACGAGTATATTCTATCCATTCCCTGAAATGCACAGCTTGGAGACTCAAAATAATTTTGTGGTTCGCCCAAAGCCTCTAATACAGGTTTTGCATCTTCGTTCATATGGATAGCTATTCCATTATATTCAAAAAAATATTTAGATTTTTTTTCTGTAGCAGGATTTGTGGTATTATTTTCGGATGTACTGGTACCGGTAGGTGACGGATCAACGTTTTCGGTATCCGAACCGCAGCCGGCAAGAATAGCCATAATTATCATAATAATTACAAATACTTTTATCTTCATTCTCATAATTTTCTCCTTTTATTGTTTCAGCTTTCTTCTTCAGTTCTCTTCTTATTGAATTTCAGCAGATAACCATACTCCTCTAATTCCCTATATTGATCCTCTTTCATTTTGTAATATGCATCAGCTTTTTCTTTCCAGATTGCCTTTAAGTTTTCATCCTGGCGCTTATCGGCAAGATTGAATTCTTCTTGCAGAATTTTTCCCAGGAATACAGACGATTTCTCGGCACCCGAAAGATTAAGGTGCAAACCTGCATCATAAGTATCAGTATCGAAGTCCAGGCCAATCTCGTCAAAATAATCAAGAGTGTTGATATATAATAAATCATTTTTTCCCGCATAGTCGATTATTTGCTTGTCCCATTCCTCATACCAATGAGGATATAGGCTCGGCGCCTTAAGCAACACCAGTTCTATATTATTATCTTTACATAGCTTGACTATTTTGTCCAGATACTCATAGCAAATGTCGCCAAATTGATAATCTGCCAGCTTTCTCGGATTTGGAATAGAACCTGCCGGTTTAACGTCAACTCTCATCAAATATCCATTATGCGCGATTTGGTCCTTTTTGAACCAGTATTCAAAGTCCTCCCGGGAAAGCTCATTCCACCTGGAATGAAACCTGAGCAGAGGGAAAACATATGTTATCAAGTCTTCTTCAGGAAGCATGGCTGCCTTTGCAGCCCTAATCTTAGTAAGGGATAAAGGCAGTCCGTCAATGGACATGCGGTTATATGCCTCCTTCTGCGGCTTATCGTACATCATTGAGAGAACGCTGAAAACCACGACATCCGGTTTCTCGTATTTCAAAGTATCTTCCAGAATATAATAGGAATGCCATATCAGTTGCTGAGCACTGCCCCGGATATAGCTTGTAATACCATACTTCTCCCAGAGTGTTATCGGGGAGAAATTTTCATAGACCTCGCAGTCACCAATAAACAACACATCATGCCCCTTGTTTTTTTCGTCATAATATTCGGCTATAAGAGCCCCCTCCACTATCTGTGTCATATATTTTGGCACCAACAGTTTTTGAAGCAATATAGCCAGTGTGACGATCACCAGTATTACAATCACAAAGGATGTTATTTTCTTTTTTCTCATTGATCCCATCAATTCTCCTTAAAGCTAAAACTGATTATAAATGAATTGATTGCTGTCAAACCCTATTCCGTACGCTCCAAAAATAATAATTGAGAAAAACAGCAGTATATAAGCCGTATACTTTAATATAGCAGGCTTTCCCGATATCTTTTCCCTTACGCCTCCGCTTCTTTGAGCAAGACTTATTACTAATAAAATAATGACACCCATTATCAGCACTATGTAGTCATGGATGTTCAAGCCCAATTTCAGCAATGACCCTGTAAATAACTCTTTAATGTTTAGTCTGGTAAACATCGAACCGAACATTCTGAAGGATACGCCTACATCCCGGTAGCAATCCAGAATCCTTAGCGAGGACATAAGCAGAAAAGTGCGTATAACCTGGAACAATCTAAAACCAAAGGTATTTCCTATATTGAATCTGCTGTGGAATTTTGCGTACAAAGGCTCAAATTCCTGGGAAACCAAAATTACAATACCGTTCAATAAACCCCACACAATAAAATTCCAGCTGGAGCCGTGCCATATACCCGTTGTGAACCATACTACAAGAGTTGAAAGATATACGGGTACCCTTTTCCCTAATTTTTCCCCAAGCCGGTTTCTGGATGATCTGGACAGGTTCAGCATAGGTTTGCAAACCGATATGGGATAGAATATATAATCCCTGAACCATGTACCCATAGTAATGTGCCACCTTCTCCAGTACTCCGTTATAGATTTGGAAAAGTATGGCCGGTTAAAGTTTTCCTTAACCTTGATGCCAAGCATTTGAGCGATGCCTATCGTAATATCAATACCTCCGGTAAAGTCTGCATAAAGCTGTATAGCGTAAAACACCATCCCTGCAAAAACAAATATTCCGTCATAGGTATCGGGATTCCTGGTGATTTCCAGCACTGCCACAACTATTCTGTCGGCGATAACCAATTTTTTAAAATATCCCCAAAGAACTCTTTGAAAACCGAAGGAAAAGCCTTTGGAATCAAAGCTGTGCTCCTTATAAAGAGAAAGGCTCAAATCGTCAAAACGGCTTATAGGGCCCTGGATCAATTGTGGAAAGAACGAAACAAAAAGAGCCAGCTTGCCAATATTCTTTTCATGTTTATACTTTCCTCTGTATACGTCTATTATATATCCCATGGTTTGGAATGTATAAAACGATATACCCATAGGGAGCAAAAAATTCACAAAAGAAAGCTCATTCATTTTAAACAGAACAAAAATAGAGTTGATATTGGCTATAGCAAAATTCGTGTACTTAATTACTGCTAAGATTCCCAAATTGAAAATAAGACAAAGCAAAAGCCATTTCCAGCGTTTTGCCTTTACCTTTTCTTTATATGCTTTTTTATCCTCTCTGGATAAGACTTCTTTATTTTCCTTAAGATACTCATCCTGCCTCTTACTTAAGTTCTCAAGTTTTACTCCTGTAAAATAGGTCGATAAAACCGTTACCGATATATATATTAAATTGCTCCAGCCGGAAAAATAATAAAAAACAAAGCTCGATACCAGAAGCAGCTTCCATTGGAATCGTTTCGGTATTATATAGTACAGTCCTGTTACCGTACAAAGAAATAATATAAACCCATACGAAGTGAATAGCATAGCTCCCCCTGATCAATCCTCGCCCATAAGTTTTTCAATCAAAGCATATAATGCCGTTGCTGAGTTGAAGTTTTCCGGTATAATTTCATGAGCCGGAATGGCAACACCATACTCATCATTGATCTCCGCAATAAGGGTAATGATGTCGAAGGAGTCCAGCACTTTATCATCTATTAATTTTTCATGTGTTTTAAAATCAATTTCCGGATGCAGCTCACCGAGTATTTCCAATAATGCTTCCATTTTTCCTCCTACCTGTTGGCATACATTTCTCTTAATGCCAGCCTGTTAATCTTTCCATTTGATGTAAGGGGCATAACTTCAAGCTTCTCCACAAGATTCGGAACCATATATCTGGGAAGCTTGTCTTTGCAATAATTTACAACGTCAGCCTTTGATACATTACCAACATAATACATAATAATCTTCTTTTTGTCATTATCAAAAATGCATGACACACTTTGTATGCCTTCCATCTGATTCGTAACCATTTCAATTTCACCAAGCTCAATGCGGTGGCCCATATGTTTGATTTGATAATCTTTTCTGGATACAAACACCAGCTCGCCTCTGTCGTTGAGCTTTCCAATATCCCCTGTCCTATAGATCAGTTCGGGGTATTTAGTATTTAACGGATTTTGCACAAATACTTCATTGGTTTTTTCAAAATCGTTATAATATCCCAAAGTAAGTGAAGTTCCTCTTATACATATTTCGCCCTGTTCACCAACTTTTGCAGGCTTATTTTCATCGGTTAAAAGTAATATCTCGGTATTTTTAAACGGCTTCCCTATTGGTATTGCCTCATCCGGTGCAAACTCCCTGTCCACAATGTAATAGCATGACATTCCGGTGGCCTCGGTAGGTCCGTAAAGATTAATAAACTTTGCATCCGGTAAGGCTTTTCTCCACTTATTATACTGTTTTATAGGAAATACTTCACTTCCAAATGCTACCGTGCGAAGGTACTCTGGAACAATTTTATCTAAAGCGCCCAAACCGGAAATCAGAGTTAGTGCGGGTACCACCCAGCAGACAGTATTTATTCTATATTGATTCAAAAATTCGACCAGCTTAATCGGGAACATAAAAAGCTCTTTGGGTATGATATACGTTTTTGCCCCGAATTTTAAAGTAGGATATATTTCTTTTAAGCAGGCATCAACATAAAGAGGAGTCTGATTCCCGAATACCGTATCCCCGGATATTTCCAGAACCTCCGATAAGGCCTCGATATAGTCTATTACTGAGCGGTGGCATGCAACGACACCCTTAGGTCTGCCGGTAGATCCGGATGTGAAAACAATGTAAATAGGATCCGTATCAATAGACTTATCTCTGATATTGTCCAATGCAGCCTGATCAACAGGCTCACTAATTATTTTGTGATATAGGTAGATATCTCCGTTGTAATCAAAGTCGCTAATAGAATCTATCGTTGTTTCGTCGCATATAACCGCACCGGGCTTCAGATTTTGAAATATCAGCTCAATACGGTGTCGTGGCATTTCATTGTCAATGGGAACATAATAACATCCCCCATAAACAACACCAAGAAAGGCAACTATTGTATCAGGGTGCTTGCGCATAAAAACAACCACAGGTTCTTTATGTTTGCCTTTATTATGCAAGAAAGTACCTATCGCCCTTGAATTGTCATAAACCGTTTTAAACGTCAATTCATCGGTTTCGTTAGCATATGCTGTTTTATCGGGGTAAGTATTTACTATATTATCCAGATACTCAAGTATATTATTTTGCCTTTTCATCTTAATACCCTTCCGTAAAATTGATATGTTGAACAAGTAAATTCCTGTACTCTTCTTTCACCGACGCACCCGACATCTCAATAGATTTAACAGCCAGTACCTCCATAGCGTCTAAAAAGCCCAAACCGGTTTTTCCATCTTTTTTGATTAAGGAAAGCTCAGTACAGCCCAATATAATTACCTGAGCTCCTGCTTCTCTCAACTCCCGCTCAACGAATTTAAACTCATTAATATCATATGGTCTGTTGGCCTTAATATCATTATATATGATACTCATAACCTTTTTCTGGCTATTTTCACACGGAGTATATACCTTAATATCCTGTTTTTCCAGCTCATCGGCAAAGAATCCGCCTTTGATTGTCCCATCGGTTGCCATAAGTCCCACTTTGTCGATATTATTGGCTTTAAGGTAATTGGCGGTCTCTCTCAGCATATTTATAACCGGAACTCCAATACCCTTTAATATATCTTCATAAAAATAATGCGCAGTTATACAGGGTATGGAGATATTCTCTGCCCCAAGATCAACGAGAGTTTTACCTATTGATACTATGGCATCCAGGGGACTCTCTTTGCTTCTGCCTAAAATATAATCGGTGCGGTCGGGTACAGCAGGATGGTTGAAAATAATCATAGGGACATGTTCCCGGTCGCTGTTTGCTTCGGTCATCTTAATTATCAATTCCAGAAAGTAGGCAGTCGCCATCGGGCCGAGTCCGCCAATTACGCCCAATTCTTTCGTAGGTACTCCCCCTTGCTAAATTATTACTAAAAATATCTTCAATCTCCTGCTCCTTTTCGGAGACGTTGCCCAGGCTGCGATAACTGGATCCTGCCAGGCCTTAACGGCAAAGAGCTGCAGTAGATGTCAAGTGTGAAGCGGAGCATGGATTTAAATGGCATGAATAATTTCCGGATGATACTTCTGAGATTACTTCTCCGGTGTTCTCGGGTAATTAGACTTATCGAATCTGTAGTAATAGTTGTCCTTTCCTACCCTGGCAGAGAAGGCATCCATTTCCGCATCTGTCAGCATAAAGGAAACAAGCGGCGGAATATGTATGCAAGCGTCAAAATGATACCAGCCTTCTCCGTAATTCACTAAATGCCAGTAATGCTTGTTTTCACCGGGCTTTGTCAGTCTTTCCACCCTCATAGTTTGCATGCCTATTCTGTTAAGAAACAGCTCCGACATGGCAAAGTAAGTAAAGCAATCTCCTACGGCATTGGTTATTCCGTTATATGCTTCAAACATCCAGTCGGTTTTATCCGAGTATCCTGTGTAAGTAAGGTGTTTGTTTACATATTGATATATTTCCCAGGCCTTTTCCCTCAAAGTCATATCGGGAGTGGTGATCCTGGCTAATATCTCATCGGCAAGGGCCTCAAGCTCCTCCATTGTGACCCTCATTTCCTTGACGGTATATATGGCCTCTTTTGTTGAAGTATTGCCTGAAGAATCAGTTGCGCTGTAAATCACCTTATATTGGCCTGCCTGCTTTAAATTAACGTTTGAACTGTCAACCTCAACAGAGATTTCCCCATCCCTGTTGTCATATACATAAACGTCCCTTTTAAATGAAACCGGATTGTTTAAATATATAGTATTATCCTTTACCCCGTAAATAGCCGGCGGTTCCGTGTCCTGTATTACGGTCATCTTTGCATCAAGTTCTGTTTCATTATTACCCTCATCAGTCAGTACGATTTTTACGGTCTGCTCCCCTACAAGCGAAAAATCCGGCTGTTCTTTAAACCTAACCGTAACACTTGTTAAATCGTTTATATTGGTAACAAAATCAGAGGCATCAATCTGATCATTTTGCCATATTTGTTGATTTACAGTATCTCCCTTTGGAGGAGTCATATCGGTAACCAATATATTTGAATCATATATTATGCCGTCTATATTTATTTTGGCAGGATAGGTGCCTAATTTGGCCGGAACATTTAGGGGCTCAATAATGCTTGCATTCGCCAGATCCTTTTCTTCCTTCAGAAAGGATTCGACGGTATATTTCGGATTTAATATATCAACCTTTACCGTTGCTTTCGTCTTTGAAATTCTCAATTTCGCCTGATATTCGGATTTGTTCCCTGCTTCGTCCTCCAGTAATAAGGTTACGGCTTGGGTTCCTGTTCTGTTAAAGTCAGGTGTAGTATTATATTCCACGACAACATTGGTGGCATCGGTTATTTCTTTTATAAATTCCTGTGGTTCTACCTCACGGCCTTCGTACAAGTCGATATTCTTTATTTCTGCAATAGGCGCGGTCGTATCTTTAATTTCAAATTTTACCTTATACTTTTGACCGTCGGACTCTATTTTAACAGTATATGTTCCGGGCTTATGCATATCAATTTTTGTTGTGTCGGAAATATATTCGGCATGTTTAGTCTGATCTTTCAGGAACACATTAGCATCAGGCAGCTCTGTACCGGCTTCCAATTCAATTCTCTTGTTAACCGAACTATATTTAAAAGCATTGGCAAAAAGCAGTATTAGCAAGGTGATTAGTATACATACAATAATATAAAATCTGTAAATTCTTTTGTTTTTCCGCAGTCGCATCTTAGTTGATCCTCCATACCTTAGCAGCATACAATAATCCTTAAACGATGGTTTCATCAGTTAAATCGTAATACATTTTAACACAAATATGACATAAAACAAAGACCTCGCCAGATCGTGCGAAATTTTTTAACATGCAAGTTATTATATTTGATTATGCAATCGTAAAAAAGCGGCGAGGTTGCTACGATTTAAAGCGAAGCATGGGTTGCGCAGTGAGAGCGACTGGAAACAGGATGCTGGAACGGAGCGCTAAATCGCCGAAGATCCTTCGCTGACACCAGGATGACAAATGTCAGCTACAACCGCTAAACTTGCATAGATTTAATACTATTGACAGTTTTCGCACAGTCTGTCGTGCAATAACCCCTGCTTATTCCTCCGGAGTCGCAGGATATTTTGTTTTGTCATGCCTATAGTAATAAGCGTTTTTCCCTTTTTGTCTGGAATAGGCCTCTGCCTCGGCATCGGTCAGCATAAAGGAGAAAAACTCCGGCAAATGAACACATGCGTCAAAATGGTACCACCCATTGCCACAGTTTATCATATGCCAGTAGTGGTTTGTTTCGCCTTCGTATCTTAGTCTTTCCACTCTTATATTGGGAATACCGACAAGATTAAGCATCAAATCGGATGCAGCGAAATATGTATAACAATCTCCCGGATCTTCCATCAATGCGTAATAGGCTTCGGTAATAAGGTCATCACTGTGCCTTCCCCCAAGATAATAGACATTTTTTTTGATATATTTATAAATTGCCAGGGCTTTTTCCTCAAGAGTCATATCATCGGTAATAATTTTTTCTAAAATACTTTTGGCGAGTTCTTCAACGACTTCACGGTCAATAAGGTCTTCAGGCTTCTGAATCACATTGAAAGTAACTTCTCTGCTGGTACTGTTCCCTGAAGAGTCGACAGCACTGTAGATAACCTTATAGGAACCTTCTCTTTTTAAGTTGACCTGGCTGCTGTCTACTGAAACCTCAAGATCGGTATCCCTGTTATCAATAACATATACGCCTTTTTTATATGAAACCGGTGTGTTAAGATAAACTGTGTTATCCTGCACTCCATATATGGCCGGAGGTTCTTTGTCCGCCTCAAGGGTAAGTACGGCTTCGATTATAGTCTCATTTCCCCCTTGATCTGTCAGCATGATCTTTATATTTTGATCCCCCTCAAGAGTAAAATCCGGTTCTTCTGTAAATTTAGCTGTTACGGTTGTTGCATCGACAATTTCGGAAACAAAGTCCATAGCCGATATTCTATCGTTAATCCAAAACTTTCTGTTTACGGCTTTTCCAACAGGAGCAACTCTATCGACAACCTTAACGGATGAATCGTAAATCACGCCACCGATATTTATTTTTACGGGGAAGACGCCTAATGTAACAGGGAATGCAGTATCCACAATATATGCCTTATCAATATCGCTCTGATCCTTCAAAAAAACTCCCGCATCCAGTATGCCCTCCGATATGTCCACTTCGGCAACTTCCTTTACCTTTGATATTCTGAGTGTTGCTAAGTATTCGGATTGGTTGCCCGACGTATCCTCAAGCACCAGAAAAACATCTTGGTTGCCTGTTTTCCCATAATCCGGTTCGGTTTTGTATTTTACAACCACATTCGTTGCGTCCTTTATGCTCTTTATATATTCATTCGGGTCTACTTCACGGCTTTCATACAGATCCACGTTTGATGTTTCAGCTTCAGGCGCTATAGTATCTTTAATTTCCAGTACCACATTATTAATTTTTTTACCTGATTTTATCTGAACCTCATATGTACCGGGCTCATTTATATTGATTTCGGCCATATCCGTAACATATTCAGCATCTTCGCCCTTGCTTTTAAAGAAATATCTGGCTTCAGGCAACACCGTTCCCGCTTCCATGGTCACAACCTTTTTTATATTATTATTTGGCATAGCCGCAAGAACTATCACCAAAAGCAGAACCGTACCAATAATCGTATAAGCTTTGTAACTGGTCTTATTGTGTCTCATAAAGATCCTCCCGGATGTAAACAAAAATAAAATGTTAGTTTTCTTAATACCTTATCTTATTCTACTTATAAACAACAGTTTTCACAATATCAGAAATTTTTATAAACTAATAAATTTTGAATATGGGAATATGATAAATATGTTGAAATTTCATATCCTTGATAATAAACAAGTATTATCATAAAATATTAATAAAATAAAAGAAAAATTTTACTGTAAATAGTACCCTAATTAAATAAGCGAGGAGATAAAATGATGCATAGACTACCTAATGTGGCATACTTTTCTATGGAGTATGCTATCCAAAGTAACGTTAAACTATATGCGGGCGGATTGGGAATACTTGCAGGCGATTATCTGAAAGAAGCATGCGATAACAATTACCCTCTCATCGGTATAGGAATCAAATGGAAGCAAGGTTATGGTGATCAGATAATTGACAAAGACACAGGCATACCCTTTGATTCTTATAAAAACAGGCATTATGATTTCTTAGAAGATACCGGAATCACCGTAACCGTAAATATACGCCAAAGAGACGTAAAAGTAAAGGTATGGAAGTATAATGCACATAGCGTCGATAATTTATACCTTCTGGATACCGATATTGACGGTAATGACGGTGAAGCAAGATGGATAACCGGCCAGCTTTATGGATGGTTTGGGGAAGAAAGAGTCGCTCAGGAAATAGTATTAGGTGTTGGCGGCGTTAAAGCAATACGAGCTCTGGGATTTCATCCTTCAGTTTTCCACTTTAATGAGGGACATGCGCTTTTTGCAGGGTTAGAGCTTATCAGGGAAAAGATGGATAATAAGCTTTCTTTTAAAAAAGCACTGGAATTGACCCGCAAAGAGGTTGTTTTTACTACTCATACACCTATAGTCCAGGGAAACGAGTCCCATCCCGTAGAGCGCCTGATGTATATGGGTGCAAATTCAGGCTTAAGTAAAAGGCAACTGAAAGCTATTGGCGGAGATCCTTTTAATATGACTGTCGGAGCCTTGAGATTGTCCAGAAAGTCTAATGCGGTATCCCAACTGCATATGAAAACAGCAAACAAGATGTGGAAAAAAATCAAAGGCAGAAGTGAAATTATCGGCATAACAAATGCTATTCACATTCCGACATGGGTTGACAAAAAAATGCCGGAGCTTGCCGAGGACTATAATTGCCGCGAATCTCAGCGGAATATGCTATGGGAAAGGCATATGGAAAACAAAAAAGAGCTTATTAAATTTGTAGAAAAGAAAACAGGTGTAAAGCTCGATCCTGATGTGCTTTTAATAGGTTTCTCCCGTCGTGCCGCGCCTTATAAGCGATCAAACCTTATTTTTAACGAAAAAGCTTTTATTGAGCCTCTATTAACACAAGGAAAACTCCAAATCGTATTTGCCGGAAAAGCCCACCCCCTTGATGACCGAGGCAAGAAGATAATAGCCGATATTATTGAAATGACCAGGCTTTATCCCGATAGCGTCGTTTTCCTTGAAGACTATGATATGGAAATAGGCAGGATGCTTACAAGAGGATCCGATATATGGCTGAACAATCCCAGACGTCCTAAAGAGGCATCGGGGACATCCGGCATGAAGGCTGCCATGAACGGCGTCCTTAATGTATCAATACTTGACGGTTGGTGGCCTGAAGCGTGTAAGCACGGCGTCAACGGCTGGCAATTCGGTAATGGTTATCAAAACGATAATGAGGAAAAATGCGACGAGCATGACTTTAAAGCCCTTAAGAGCTGCCTGCTGACCGAGGTAACACCTACGTATTACAACAACAGAAATAAATGGATCGATATGATGGCGGCTTCCATCAATACTACCAAAACATACTTTGGCATGAAAAGAATGCTCGATGAATACTATTCGAAATTGTATTCGGATAAATAATATCACTAGAGTCCAAAAATCAATATAAGGGAGCCGTAAGCTCCCTTATTCTTTGTTTAATATACCTTTTCCACCCCTGCGATTACCGCAACTCGGCCTTTCCTATTTATGCATGCTTCGTTTAAAAATTTCGATCATTTCTTCTTCTGTGGGGATTATCGGGGAGTTTTTATAATTTGCAGACTTCAAAGTAATCGAAACATATTTTTCGATTTGCTCATCAGTGAGCTGTTCTTTTTCACCTAAAAGTTCATCAAGCAAAGCAATAAAATCGTCAACCGTACTTAGTCCCAAAGCCGACAGCATTTCATAAATACGCTCCGGCCAGCTTTTTTCAACATATTTTAAATATTCGCCCAAAAGCAAACCATTAGCCCTTCCATGGTCAATATTATGAAAATAAGTTAATGAATACCCCAAGGCATGAACTGTGATAGTTTTAGTGTTTGCAATAACCATCCCTGCAAGTGTTGATGCGTATAACAACTCAAATCTTTGCTCTCTAGTCAATTTACCTGATTTAAGGCTTTCAAAACAGTGTGATATACGTTTTATACTTTCCAGGGCTATTGAATCGGTGATTGGATTTGCCCTAAGTGACAACATTCCCTCAATAGCGTGAGAAAGTGCATCTATTGCCGTATTAACTGTAATTTCCTTCGGAAGGTTATCCATATATCTGGCATCCAAAAAAGCTATTTCAGGGAAAAGTATATCTGAAGAAATGCTTTTTTTAGTCTGTGCGCTATTATTGGTAAGGATTGCATAAGGAGTTACCTCGGAGCCTGTTCCTGCAGTTGTGGGAACTATAATCATAGGCAATATGTCTTTTGTATAATTTCCTTTATATAAATCCTCCCTGGGGATATCCTGGCATGCTAATAAGTTAATGGCCTTTGCGGCGTCCATTGGTGAACCGCCGCCGACACCGATAATAAAATCCGCTTGCTCAGATCTGACAAAAGCAGCGCCTTCATAAACACTCTCAATGGTGGGATTGCTCATAATTTTGTCATACAACGCCCACGTTTGTCCGTTTGAAGAAAGTACATTTATTATATCATCTAAAGACCCGTTCATTTTTGCCGAATGCTTACCCGTAATTATTAGAGCCTTTTTACCCATTTTTGAGATTATAGGGCCATTATTTTTAACACAGTCCTCGCCCATAAATATCCTGGTCGGCATAAAATACTGTTGAATCATAGCTTAAATCACCATCCACAAATATTTCATATCTAAATATGATCACTTACTATAATACTAGATTTTTTCCTTTAAGCAAAGTTTCAATAATATCTTTGCAGATTATTCAAGGTTTTTCGGTTCCACTGCACATATTGAAAAATAGTTTATTTCCTTACTATTACAAGTTTCTTAAAAATCCGTTCGAATTATAAGGTAAAGTGTTTGTTTATGCTAAAATTATGGTTAGGAAAACCAAAATAAAACAGTTTGGAGTTTGTCATGAAGTACATAAGAAAAAGTTTTGTCTTAATCGTTATCTTTATTCTATTGCTTAATCTGCCGGCATTTGCCGCAACAAACGAAACAAGCGGGAAAAAAAGTGGAGATTTTCGAGGGCTATGGGTTGCAACGGTTGCAAACATCGATTACCCCACAAAGCCGACCACCAATTCCGAAATTCTTAAAAGCGAAGCAATAGAGATACTTGACTATGCAAAAAATACAGGCCTCAATGCCGTATTTTTGCAGGTACGCCCATCGGGAGACGCCCTGTACCCTTCAAAATACTATCCCTGGTCAAAATATCTTACCGGGACACAGGGGCTTGCTCCCAGCGGAGGATTCGATCCGCTTGAATTTTGGATTTCAGAGGCTCACAAGCGTGGCCTTGAGCTCCATGCCTGGATAAACCCCTATAGGGTGACAAAAAGGGCATATGGCGAACCTGCCCACGATTATGCATCTCTGCACAATACAAACCCTGCCAAAAAAAATCCTGGCTGGACTGTAAAGCATGCCGACGGAAATATTTATTTGAACCCCGGACTCCCAGAAACAAGGCAGCTGATAATAAACGGTGTTCTTGAAATAGTTGAGAACTACCATGTTGACGGAATTCACTTCGACGACTACTTTTATCCGGACAGAAATTTTAATGATAACGAAACCTATAAGAAATACAACCCTTTGAAAAAAAGTCTTGATGACTGGCGCCGTGACAATGTAAATACACTGGTCAGAGATGTTTACACAGCCATAAAAGGCTCGGGGAAAAGCAACATACGTTTTGGAATCAGTCCTTTTGGAATATGGGCTAATAAATCAAGTAATCCGCGCGGAAGCGATACGAACGGCCTCGAATCCTACTCAAGCCATTATGCCGATTCTCTTTACTGGATCAATAATAAACTCATTGACTACATTGTCCCTCAGATTTATTGGAATATAGGTTATTCTATTGCCGACTATGAAAAGCTTTCCGTATGGTGGGAAAACGCCGTAAAAGGCTCAAATGTCGACCTTTATATCGGTCATGCCGCCTATAAGGCAGGTAATTCCGATCCAAAAAGTCCGTGGTATGGAACCGCTGAGATAGCAAGGCAATTGTATCTGAATGAGCGCAGCAATATCATTAAAGGAAGTGTTTTCTTTAATTATAATGTAATGGCTAAAAATCCCGTCCTCACTAATACGGTTAAGGCAGTTTTTGACGGACGGGATGGTAATGCGCCGAAAATCAACGTTAAAATCTCTCGTCCGACCTCCGGTATTACAACAAGTATGTCGTCTTTCTATTTAAACGGAACATCAGATCCTTCACAGCCTCTATACCTGAACGGGAAGATTGTAGAGAGCCGATCCTCTAAAGGCTATTTTGGTGTGCTTGTACCCCTTTCGGTAGGAAAAAATACTTTTACTCTATCCCAATCCGGCTCCAGCGATACCTGCACCATTTACAGAACAGCCTCGTCCGGCTATGAAAAGATGAGTTCGGTAGATATACTGTCTGCATTTCCCCAATCCCAAGAATATTGGATGCCGGGAGAAAAGATCACACTAACTTGTCAGGCTCCTGCCGGAGCAACCGTGTCAGTAAAGCTGAATGGAAAAACCTACACTATGAAACAAACCTCAGGACCGACAAAGCCTTCCGGTTTATATAAGGCTACTTATTCCGTAGGGTACACCATGCCTTCTTTTTCCGGAACACCGAGAAATATTGATTTGGGTGCCCCTGTTTATACCGTTAATTATAATGGGACGGTAAAAACTAAAAAAGCTCCGGCTAATATAGGTGTAATTATGAAAGGTTCCCCCTATTTTGCCGAAGCTGCCAATGACGTCGTTGATACATATAATGCACCTGTTTCAGGTAACGGCGCAGCTTACGAGCTGTATAAGGGCATGGTGGACTATGTTACAGGCATGACAGGCAGCTATGCAAGGCTCTCCTCGGGACAATGGGTTTTTAAAGACAGAGTTAGAATTTACACTCAATCAAAGCCATCAAGTGCAATAGTAAGAAAGGCTGTTTACCAGGCGGGTAAAAACAATGATATCCTCGATCTTACAATGACATCCCTGGTGGCAGCAATAGTATCCTATGACGGACAAAACGTCGTACTTAATGTTTCCTGCCCATCCTCCGCCGCCTTGCCCACGCTTCCCGGCAATTCACTTGTTTCGGATATTAAGTGTACGACAGGTATTTATAGTACCGAGTATATCATGACCAGCAAAGAAGGCATCGAAGGCTATTATGTTGAAAAAACCGATACGGGCATAAGACTGGTACTTAAGCGAAAACCAAAAGTTCAGTCATCCACGGAGCCGCTTACCGGCATTACCATTATGCTGGACGCCGGGCATGGAGGCAGTGATCCAGGGGCAATCGGACCTTTGGGAACAGTATATTCAGAGAAAGATATCAACCTGAATTTTTCATTCAAGCTCAAAAGTGAATTGGAATCATTAGGAGCAAGGGTTTTAATGACCAGAACAGACAATTCGACTATTTCGCTGGCAGACAGGCTCACCGCTTCAAGGAACGCACGCCCGGATATGTTTATATCACTCCACGCCAACAGCATGCCCGACAATGTTGATATTTCTAAAATCAGAGGTTTTTCCATATTCTACAGAGAGGTGCTATCGAAGCCTGTCTCACAGATCGTTTATGATGCAGTTATAAACGAACATGGCAGAAATAAGCATGGTGTAAATAAGAAGAACTTTTATGTGACGCGGAACACCTGGGCTCCATCATTCCTCATTGAGAGTGATTTTGTTCCAAATCCGGTGGAGTTTGAGTGGCTCACCAACGATGCGGAACAGAGCAAACTCGCCAGGACGATAGCAACGGCAATTGTGAAGTATTATATGCAATAAATGAAGGTATACGTTTTCTTTGCA
Organism: Acetivibrionales bacterium; assembly: GCA_050945655.1. Classification (GTDB taxonomy): domain Bacteria; phylum Bacillota; class Clostridia; order DSM-8532; family DSM-8532; genus DTU059. The sequence goes on from JBMNTI010000010.1 coordinate 28,304, forward strand.
AAAACTATCAATAGTATTAAATCTATGATTGCATAATCAATATTATGACCTGAATGTTAAAACAGTTTTTGCACAGTCTGTATTAGAAAATCGCGATTTTATAAGGAACCGGAATCATCAGGAGCCAAGGTTGGCTCCGATTTTTCTGATTTTATTTAACAGTTCCTCGGAACTGTTGTGGTTAATGATCCTTTCACAATAAAAATCAGGTTCTTCAAACATTTGATTTATTTTTAGAGCGTATTCCAAAGTCACGCTGCTGTTCCGTTCAACTATTCTTTGCTCAATCAAACCATCGGCCGCATCCACCCAGACAAATTCGGCAAACGGGAACGCCTTCAGCAATTCCCGACGTTGTTTGTTTTTAAAAAGTCCCTGTGCCAATACTATTTGGGTATGAGAAGCAAACAGTTCTTTTGTTCTTTCAATTATCTTCTCAAGGTATCTGTCTCTCATCTCAACGGTAAAAACTCTGCCTTCGGCAACGGCTTCCTTCATTTCAGCAGTTAAATCCCTATCAGCGTCATAAAAATAAAAGCCTAACTCTTTGGCAAATATTTCGGAGACATAGTTTTTGCCGGCTCCGGTTTTACCAAAAAGAACGATCAAGCGTTTTCCCATGCCTAACCACTTTCTTTATCATCTTTATTTTACGTGTTCCTGACATCCGCATATTTTAGTAATCCGGTTGCGTTCATCAACAAATACAACCATTGGATGATGATTATGGGCAACCTCCGAATCTATCTGGCAATACGCCATAATGATCACCTTGTCACCTGGGCAGACAAGTCTGGCTGCGGCGCCATTCAGACAAATAACCCCGCTTCCCCGCTTGCCGCCTATACAATATGTCTCAAAACGTTCACCGTTATTTATATTCACAACCTGTACCCGTTCATACTGAATAAGCCCTGCGGCTTCCAAAAGATCCGGATCAATAGTGATACTGCCGACATAATTAATATCGGCCTCGGTGACGGTAGCCCGGTGAATTTTTGATTTTAGTATATTTAAAGTCATTATAATCCTCCCTCAAATAAAAAATGGTCAATCAGTCTGGTAGTACCGATAAAAACAGCCACCGCCACAATCGCAGGTCTATCAATCCTGGGTATTGGCTGTAAATGTAAAGCGTCCACTATCTCAATATAATCAACCTTAGCAAGCGGTTCGGCAGAGATATTTTGTAAAATTATTCTTTTTATCATTGCTGAATCCCTCTCTCCGCCGTTCATGGTCTCACGTGCCAGGTTAAGACTCTCAGGAATCACCCTGGCTGCGCTGCGTTCAGTACCGTACAAATAAGAATTTCGTGAGCTTAATGCCAAGCCGTCACTTTCCCGTATTGTAGGACAGGTCACGATTTGAGTATCGAAACACAAATCCCGGGTCATTTGGCGGATAATGGCCAACTGCTGGAAATCCTTTTCACCGAAGTATGCCCGATTCGGCTTTACTATATTGAAAAGTTTGGTTACGATGGTACAAACACCGCGAAAATGTCCGGGACGTCGGGCACCGCATAAATAATCACCCAGCTTTGAAACATATATAAACGTAAGATTTTCAGAAGGAAACATTTCTGCCGCCGACGGCGCAAAAATCAAATCTGCTCCTGCTTTTTCACAGATTTCCCGGTCTCGCTCCAAATCCCGGGGATATCTCTCATAATCTTCGTTTGGGCCAAATTGAATAGGATTCACAAAGATACTTACAACCACCTTATCATTCTCAATTCTTGCTTTTTGGATCAATGATACATGTCCGTCGTGCAAATAGCCCATGGTTGGCACAAACCCAATCGTAAATCCATGCCCGGACCAGGATTTTATTTCCTTCCGTACTTCTTGTACAGTATACAAAGTAATCATTTTTCTCACCTGATTCTTTTTATGATTATACAATTAATGCTCTAAGCTAATACTCAAAAGGAATGTTCTTCGGTTGGAAAAACCGAATTCTTTACTTCATCCACATACTCCTTAATGCCTTGCCTCATCACTGCTCCCGCATCAGCAAACACCTTGGCGTGTTTTGGTCTGGCATCGGAATACATTCCGAACATGTCATGGTACACCAGAATCTGTCCGTCGCAGCCCGCTCCTGCACCAATGCCGATTGTAGGTACCGTAATGGCTTCGGTAATCCTGGCGGCTAGTTCAGCCGGTATACACTCTAATACTATTGAAAAAACACCGGCATCTTCCAGTCTTTTGGCATCCTCAATCAACATTTGTACGTCGGATTGGCTTTTACCCTGCACCTTGAATCCCCCAAAGACATTAATAGACTGGGGTGTCAGGCCCAGATGACCCATCACCGGAATCTGGCTTTTTACAATTGCACGGACTTGCCGCAGAACCCGGGCTCCTCCTTCCAGCTTTACTGCTTCGGCATTGCCCTCCTGAATCAGCCTCCCGGCATTGCGTATGGCTTCACTGATTGATGTATGATAGGACATAAATGGCATATCTCCTATTACTAATGCCTCTTCCACACCCCGTGCTACCGCCTTCACATGATGGATCATATCTTCCATGGTAACCGGCAAAGTGCTTCTATACCCTAAGCAGACCATTCCCAATGAATCTCCGACCAATATTCCGTCAATGCCGCACGAGTCGATCAACTTAGCAGTTGAGTAATCATAAGCTGTAAGCAAGGACAGTTTATTTCCTTCTTCTTTTGCCTTCAAAAATGTTGTGACACTCTTTTTCATACCAGTCTCCTCGTATAATAAGTTTTATAAATTTTAGATTTAACTTTTTCCAGATAAAAACCTCCAATGGATAAAGCTTTCATCCATAAATTAACTGAAAATTCATCTTTGGTCATGTTTTAGATCATTTATGCTGTTTTGATATAGCCCGTACTATGTCGTAGGCCAGCTTTTCTTTGGCTTTTTTTTCCAGTTCCACTGTTTTATCGGAAGTAATCATCCACACCTTTCCATCATTAGCTGCAAAATTGGACAGATCATTGGCAATAATCATATCCAGGTTCTTCTTTTCCAGCTTGGTGCGTGCATTTATTAATAAATTATCACTCTCGGCAGCAAAGCCGATTAACACCTGCTCTTGCTTTAAATGTCCGAGCTCTGCCAAAATATCGATATTTTCTTCAAATTCGATGCATATTTCCGAACCGGTCTTTTTTATCTTTGAACAGCTGTATGTCTTAGGTTTATAGTCGGATACCGCCGCTGCGGCAAAAACGTAGTCGGCGTCTTTATACTCCCGGACAACCTCTTCACGCATTTGCGAAACAGTATCCACCCTGATTGTTTTTACGCCGCTTACTTCCAGTGGTGAATTGGCCAGTACAAGCGTTACATCTGCTCCCATATTGCGACATGCTTTGGCAAGACTTATGCCCATTAATCCGGATGAGGTATTGGAAATGAAGCGAATTGGATCAATATATTCTCTTGTTGCCCCGGCACTAATCAATACTTTCCGATTGGTTAAGATTTTTTCACTGAAAAACTCTTCAACCGCCTCCAGAATGGCAGGCACGTTTTTGAGACGTCCTTTTCCGGTGGTACCGCAAGCCAACATGCCTTCATCCGGCTCTATAAAGCTGCAGCCGTATTGTTTAAGTTTTGCAATGTTTTCGAGGTTGATGGGATTATGATACATATTGACATTCATTGCCGGTGCAAAGATGACCTTGCTCCAGTTTGCAGCAGCCAATATTGAGGTCAAAAGATCATCCGCAATCCCGGCGGCGGCTTTTGCAAGCACATTGTAAGTGGCCGGCGCAATTAAAATAAGGTCTGATTCGGTGGCGAGTGTAATATGGGTAACCTGTGTATGGTCTTCATCGGTAAACATATCTGCATAGACCTTATTCCTGGTGATTGTTTCCAAAGTAAGCGGAGTGATGAACTTTACCGCAGACGCAGTCATTACCACCTGGACATTATATCCTGCATTTGTCAATCCGCCGGCAATCTCGGCGCTTTTATAAGCCGCGATCGAACCGGTTATGCCGAGTAAAATCTTTTTCTTCATTATTAGACCTCTCTATTTTCATAGTATAAAAAAACAAAAAAGCCCTCCTGAAGACAGGAAGGCACTATTAACAACCTTATTCCGTCTCAGTCATCATTGATCCAAGCGGGTTTTTAAAAAGTTATTACAGTCTCTTTTTAGTACGGCTCTTTAAGATACCGTCAAAAGAGATTTAACAAATTACATATTACCATATTGGTTTAAAAATAACAAGAACTAACTATTATCATTGTCGGGAAAAGCACCGTATCTATTCTAAACGCTTGCTGTCCTTGTCATTCTAAACAAGAGAAATAATAACTTCGGCAAGCTCAAGTATCAGGATTACTTAACTTATGATATCATACAATATACTATCTCTCCTCTCTGAAATAGGCCAGGCCAAGGCTTGCCGGGGGCTGATTCACACGGCGTTTTCTTAAGCTTACCGTTACCAGAACAATGACAGTTGCAAGATACGGGAATATCTCGTATATTGAGATTGGAATTAAGCTGGTGGGAAAATAGAATCTCAATACAGATAACGCTCCGAAAGCAAGAGCGCATAATATGGCTCTTGAAGGGTGCCATGTAGCAAATATAACCAGTGCCACAGACAGCCAGCCATAACCGCCTATACAATCGTGAACCCATACACCGCCAACGCCGTTGGAGGAATTCATCACGATATATAGTCCTCCCAGACCGGTAATACCGCCGCCTATGCAGGTAGCCAGGTATTTATAGCGAGCAACGTTGATGCCGGCTGCGTCGGCAGCGCCATGCTGCTCTCCCACAGCCCGAAGATTAAGGCCTTTTCTTGTATATGCAAGAAAATACCACATAAGAAGCGCAATGGTTATACTGAGGTACACCATAAAATTATAGGCAAACAGAAGCTTCCCGATAAGCGGAATCTTTGCCAATCCGGGAAACAGCGGATTATTAAAGGCAGCTTTAGTCACCTGATCTACTGCTACATAACTTCCCGTCGAATTTGCTATATATTCACCGAAAAAGTTACCGAAACCTGCCCCGAAAATGGTAAGCGCCAGGCCGGTTACATTCTGGTTAGCCCTTAAAGTTATGGTAATAAAGCTATATATGAATGCTCCAAAAGCTGAGCAGAGAAATGCACAAACAAGAGCGATAACAACAGCCATCCATGCCAGAGGTTCGGCAACCGACCTTTCGTAAAAAAACGAGCCGGCCAATCCCGCTATTCCGCCCATGAACATCATACCCTCAACACCGAGATTCAGATTTCCGGATTTTTCGGTAAGAGTCTCTCCAAGTGTTCCAAGCAAAAGTGGACAGGCTGCAAGTACCGCGGCAATAAGAAAATTCATAAAATCAGTCATTTTGCACCTCCACCGGCTTATTACTGTTCTGTTAACTTAATAATAAAAATGAGACCTGAAACGCCTATGGTATAATGGAAATCGTCAAACAACCATTACCTCCCAGAAAGGAGCGCTCAAGTCTCATGACTATTATACCATCTAACGT
>JBMNTI010000011.1:0-33515 GCA_050945655.1 Acetivibrionales bacterium
GTATAACGCCTGTAAAGCCTGCTCGATTTCTAATTGTGTTTCTTCTTTGCCGAATTCCCGATATTTTTATTAAAGCAAGCGGAGGAGCAGCAGTGTCTAATATGGACTGGACTTCGCTGATAATAATAATGGCAGTTTTTATTTTGTTCGTGCTGGGAGGATTATTCTTAAAGAATAAATTTATTAAACGAGAGGATTAAGTATGGCTCAGGAAATAGAGCGCAAATTTTTGGTATTAAATGATGATTATAAGAAAGGTGCCAGCGGCACATTTTACAAACAGGGTTATTTATGTACCAGCCCACAACGGACAGTACGCATAAGAACTGTGGGGAGTAAGGGGTTTCTTACTATTAAGGGGGCCTTAAGGGGCGCTGTCCGTACTGAATACGAATACTCCATTCCATATAAGGATGCCAAAGAGTTGTTCATTTTATGTGAAAAGCCCTTAATAGAAAAGTACCGCTATAAGGTGCCATATGCAGGTGTCACTTGGGAAGTTGACGAGTTTTGCGGTGAAAACAAAGGCCTGGTTATTGCCGAGGTTGAGCTTGAATACGAAAATCAGCCTATTGAGCTGCCCCCGTGGGTAGGCGAGGAGGTAACCTCGGATGCAAGATACTACAATTCCAATCTGGTACGCTTTCCATTCAATCGCAGATAAATCTATTAGTTCATAGTATGAAAGCTCTCAATACGTTTCGCCTTTAAAATAAGCCAAAAACTACTCTCACCAATAACGGAAAAAGTCGTCATATTTGACAGCGTCTTAAAATATATCAATCGGACGGGCACAAAATTCGCTCCTCCCCAGTAGTATGGTGTGAGGTGGTATGAATGAAGTGCGATTTTATTAAAACCCAGACAATAAAAGACCGTTTATATCATAATAAGATATTAATGGTTAATTTAAAAATTGATTATCCTTTTTTAGCTCCGGGTTACAGTGGAAACTCTATGCGCTTTAATATGCATTACCGGCAAAAGGCACATAAGAATTACCGCTATGTATCTACCAAGCTCTATCAGGCGGCTGTTAAGCATTATAACGTCTCTGTCTCTCAAGGCTTCCCATTTAATAGCTTTGAATTCGTTGAGACCTTTGAGCCCACTTACTGTAAGAAGCCTCTAATCAGCTTGTTTTATGATATCTACGAATTTACGGGAGGTGCCCACGGAAACACTGTCAGAAGCGGCAATACATGGGATATGGGAAAAGGGATTCTTATTAAGTTAGAATCATTGTTTGTAAAAGATTATGATTATATGCCGGTATTGATAAAATATATCGGAGCTGAGGCCAGGAGAAGACAAATAACCGGTATGGCACATTATTTTGATAATTTGAATGAAAATCTTAATAAATATTTTGAATCAAAGAATTTTTATTTGACAGATGAAGGCCTCGCAATTTTTTATCCCTTATACACAATCGCACCATATTCCGAGGGCATTCAAGTATTCATAATACCTTACCAAATGTTCGGTGATAATCTTAAATATTGCTTGATTTAATCTAAGTTAATTGCATAGTTAACGTCAGCTTTGTACGGGTGGTCTTTTTAGCCGCCCGTATTATTATTCATGCCGCTGTACTGTCCTGCTCCGCTTCATGTGTGATATCGCCAGCAGTTTGTATAACTTTGGAACCTTTAGTCGATATCTGGGTGCCGCTAAGCACTTTCATCGGAAATTATTCGCGGCCGCTGCGTAATCCCGCTGCATATATAACACTGCCAGTTGTTCCTATCAAGGTTGGTTTTGGCATCTTTTGCGGTTAAACTATCTAATTTAGATGCAAGATTTATCTTAGCGTTATGAAGCGGGTGCAAAGTTACGGCTTAACCGGAGCACGGATCACCGCCTGATTTTATTCATCTTAAAAGCAACAGGCTAAGCCCCATCACAATCATGCCGCATATCAACCCCAAAATGGACAGGTGATGCTCGCCATATTCTCTTGCCGAGGGCAACAATTCGTCAAAGGATATGAATACCATGATTCCTGCAATTAATGCGTATATTATTCCAAAAACAACATCGTTTAAAAACGGGGATAGAAGTAAGAACGCCATGATAGCTCCCACAGGTTCTGCAAGTCCTGATAAAAGAGACATATAAAAGGCTTTCTTTTTATCCCCTGTGGCGCAATAAATAGGCAGTGCCACCGAAATTCCCTCCGGAATATTATGTATAGCTACCGCGACAGCAATTGCAATACCTAAAGACAGCTCATTCATACCGGAAACAAAAGTGGCAAGACCCTCCGGGAAATTATGGATAGCGATAGCGAGAGCAGCCATCTTACCTGTTTTAATAAGCTTTTGCGAATTCTGTCCAAAGCCGCAGACATCTAAGCTTTCAACGTTTTGAGGTTCGTGAGGATTATCTGCTTCCGGAACCAGCTTATCAATTATTCCGATTAAAAATATACCCGCAAAAAACGCAATAAATGTTACCCACTCGCATTTAGAAACACCATATGCATTTACTAAAAAAATTCTGGCCTCAGGTAATATTTCTACGAAAGATACATAAATCATCACACCTGCTGAAAATCCAAGAGCGATTGATAGTATCTTTGTATTGATTCTTTTGAAAAGAAGAAGTGTCAAACCGCCGATACCTGTTGAAAGACCGGCAAGAATAGAAAGACCAAAGGCAGCAATAATATCGTATTTCATTATGAATCCCCCCCGCTGGCATACCAGTCTGTGCAAAAACTATCAATAATACTAAATCCAGGCAAGTTTTACGGCTGTAGCTGACATTTGTCATCCTGAGCGTCAGCGAAGAATCTTCTGCGTTTTAGTACTCAATCTCCAACATCCAGTCTCCAGTCGCGCTTGCTACGCAATCCATGCTTCGCTGACGCTCAGAATGAAATATATTGCTCTGCTTCATGACCGTTTTGCTCCATCAAAGCAGTGTTACGTCGCAATCCGTACTTCGCTTTAAATCCCAGTAAGCACGCCGTTTATTTACGATTGCATAATCAAATATAATAACATGCATGTCAAAACAGTTTTCGTACAGTCTGATATAATATTAAGCATTTTCACCGTTTGTCAGCCTGTTGGCTTGATCGGTGGTTATAAGTTCATCTATCAACTCGTCCATATCACCGTTGATAAACTGCTCGATCTGGTAAAGAGTAAAGCCTATTCGGTGATCTGTGACCCTTCTTTGCGGAAAATTATAAGTCCTGATCCTTTCGCTTCGATCCCCTGTTCCTACTTGACTTTTCCGATTTTCAGCCAACTCTGAATCATGTTTTTGCCTTTCTATTTCGTAAAGTTTAGCTTTCAGCACTCTCATTGCTTTCTCTCTGTTTTTATGCTGTGAGCGTTGATCCTGGCAAGTTACTACGATTCCCGTTGGGATATGGGTAATACGAATGGCAGAAGAAGTCTTGTTAACATGTTGTCCTCCGGCTCCGGATGCCCTGAATGTGTCTACTTCTATATCGCCAGGATTAATTTCAACGTCTTCCACATCATCAGCTTCCGGTAAGACCGCTACCGTTGCCGTTGAGGTATGTATCCTTCCGCTTGACTCAGTTGTGGGTACCCGTTGCACCCGATGTACCCCGCTTTCAAACTTCAATCGACTGTATGCACCCTTACCCTCGATTTCGAATACAATCTCCTTGAATCCTCCGATTTCTGTTGGGTTAGAGTCAATAATACCTGTTTCCCATCCCCTGTTTTCGGCATAATGCGTATACATTCTAAAAAGTACGGCCGCAAATAAAGCCGCCTCATCTCCTCCAGCTCCGGCTCTTATTTCGACAATAACATTCTTGTCGTCATTAGGATCCTTTGGCATCAGAAGAATTTTGAGTTCTCTCTCGGTTCGCTCTATCCCATCCTTTGATTCCCTGATCTCTGCTTCTATCATTTCTTCAAGATCCTTATCTGGGCTTTCCTCAAGCATTAGCTCCGCATCTTCCAGCGCTTTTACAAAATTCTTATATTCGCGGAATGTATTTACAATATCTGAAAACTCAGAATGCTCCTTCATAAGCTTCAAATACTGTTCCTGATCGCTTACCACCGTTGGATCGGCCAGCCTCATATTCAACTCTTCAAAACGGTTTTCTATTGCTTCAAGTCTATCAAACATGCGTTTTTTACCTTCTCCTTATTTCGAGCCTTTGTTTCAACTTTGCTAAGTTCGCATTTGCAATCAGCTCTTTCGGATAACCGAGCTTTCTTACAAGTTCCAGTGCCTCGTCTGTTTCTCCGATATCGGTATGAAAATGGGCATCGCTGTTTATGATAATAAACACCTTATTTTTGTAGCATTCTTCTAATAGTCTTGCATAGTTTTCCCTGGCATTAACTCTGAAGGAAGTAGGTTTTAAAGAAGAATTATTAACCTCAATCATTACTCCGGTATCGGCCGCAGCCTTTGCCAATTCAGGGTAGTCAAGTGCAATGCGTGAATCATCCGGATGCCCGATAATATTGACATAGCGATTTCCCATGCTCTTTATTATTGTTCGAGTATTTTCCTTCATCGAAGAAGGTTTAAGGCACGGGCTATGAAAGCTTGTAATCACTATCTCCAGATCTTCAAAATTTACATCATCAATATCGGTTTCACCGCCATACCCAATAATATTTGTTTCAATGCCTTTGAGTATCTCAACTCCATATAAATTATCCGGTAATACCTTTAGGTTATCGAAATGAAACGCATAAGGACCTCCCGGCATAGCAGGACCGTGATCGGTCATTCCAATAAGTTCAATACCCTTTTCCGATGCTTCCCTGGCATATTCATTCAGTGTGCTGTAGGCATGTCCGCTGCTTATTGTGTGAAAATGGCAGTCCGCAATAAGTCTCATCTATTCACATCCTTAAATTATTCTGTCTGGTCAAAAACACAATTATAATTATACCTAATGGCTGCCAAAATGAAAACCGTCTTTACCTCATTTTGCTCTTTGCTTTTTCATAAATACTATACCCAGATTCCTGCGTTGTTAAAAAGAGCCCTAGACATTTTATATCTATGGCTCTTTCATGAGTGGTTTGCCTGTCATCCAACTAGTTTGGTACAATTCATCAAACTGCATGGAATTTTTTATTAGAATGCTTGATACTCGTCCAAATCCGCCCTATTCGATACTAATTCTTCTTGTTTTCTTTTCCTCTTCGGATTTCGGAAGGTTAACAGTCAGAATACCGTCTTTATAAGAAGCTTTTACCCCTTCATTGTCAATATTGTAAACATTAAAGCTTCTTCTGTAAGAGCCTCTCTGGCGCTCCCTATAAATGTAGCCATCGTTCTCTTCATTTTTTTCTTTCTTAATGTCTACTCCAAGTGTTAAAATATCATCATGAAGATCAATTATTATATCCTCTTTGTTGACACCCGGCAGTTCGGCCTCGACAATATATTCTTTTTCTGTTTCCTTTACATCAGCCTTAATAGGTGTAGTCATTGATGATACTCTCGCAAAAAACGGATCTCTGAAAAAATCTTCAAAAAATCTGTCAATACCAAACCAGTCATCTTTTCTTGTTATACTGCCATTCTTTTTGGAATAAGGAATAAGGTTAAACATACAAAACACCTCCATTAAATTACTAAACTCAATAATTTGACTTTCTTTGACCTTAGCTATATTTTACATTTTACTTCTTTGTAAGGCAAGTTTGATTTTGACTATCTTTGACCTTAATTTCCACTATTATGCCTATTAGCTGAATCATTCTTTAAATATCTCTCGTTTTCTAATATTTTCACTTTATTTGAATTTCATGCTGATAATTATTGTATTATATTATTACTTATTATATTACCTTTGCCTGTCCAACGTTTCAGATCCTCTCCCTTTATTATTCCCATTATTAAAAATATGATCAATATGGATGCTATTGTGATACCTACCGCCATAATCAGCCCAACTCTTTGCGTCTGCCCGGCAAAAACAGGCAAACGTTTTATCCACGCAGCCATGATTGACCCTATCAGAGCCGCCGATAAAGGTTTCACAACCCATTCTCCCACATCAATAGACATGCCTGTAAGCTTTGAAATAGTTCTTACATTTAAGATTATGGAAATTACACTTCCTGCTATAACCGCATAGATATAAGCGCTTACTCCCCAAACGGGCATAAAAATCCATATGGTTACAAGCCTTACCATACTTCCCGTTAAGGTGCTAATAAGCATCAAGCGCTCCTTTGCAAGACCATTTAATATGCCTAGCATAGTTTGCTGCAGGTATAGAAATACACCGGTGTATGCGAGCAAGTTTAATATTTTTCCTACATTCTGACCCGGATAGACAAGCTCGGCAAGTTCGTAGCTACAGGCAGCAAAAAAAGATGTAAAGAACAATCCCATTATAATGGTCAATCTTATAGACTGAGCAATCTGCCTGTTTGCCACCCTGTATTTCTTGGCAGCTACCGAGCTTGCGATGGCAGGTACCAAAGCAGTGGCCAGTGACATTGGCAGCATGGAAGGGAAAAAAACCAGCGGAGCGGCCATACCGTTCAATCTGCCGAATTCCTTCAGACTTTCCTGAAAATTAAGCCCATAAAGTATCAGCCTCTGCGGGATCAATAAGCTTTCGGCAGTTCCTATCGTTGATAAAAGAAGACGGTTCGCAGAAATCGGGAGGGAAACCCTGCAAATTTTTTTTATTGATGTAAGCGTGCTTTTAGCTCTATTTCTATATTTTTTATTAATTTTATTTTTTGATATTAAAAATGCAATATATACAACCAGAACATTCGCACATTCACCTACAAGCATGGCTAAAACAGCTAACAAGCACATGCTTTCCACGCCTTTTCCTTTAAAGCTCCCATAAAGAATCAATACGAATAAAAGCTTCACTACCTGCTCAAAAATCTGACCAATAGAGTTGGGCAGCATTTCCTGTCTGCCGTAGAAATAGCCTTTATATGCTGAAGCTGCCGCTATGGGGGGCACCAGAATCAGTATCCAATAAAGCGAATGTTTTGTTCTAATATCACCTGTTGTTACAAATACCAAAGTATCCAGATTAAATAGCAGAATCCCGCTTACTATTATGCCTGCAGCAAGAACAAGACCTGCCGATAAAGATACTATTTTATTTTCGGCATAATTTGACCCTTTTGCACTTTCTTCGGCTACAAACCTTGAAACAGCCACAGAAATTCCTGCTGAAAGCACAAGAACCAAAAAAGAGTATATCGGTGTCATAAGCTGATAAAGACCTAGCCCTTCCGTTCCTATACTGTTCGCAATAAAAACCCGATACACAAATCCGATTGCCTTAACTATAAACCCTGTAACGGTAAGTAGGGCAGCATTGTATTTAAGGGATCGACGAGACATTTATTTTCTCCCAGCTCTTTGTCTGTGTCCTTTCATACTATGTGGAATATAAAACTATTATGAGTTTCAGGATATATATTCATCCGGATATATATTATGTCAAAAATATCCTTTATTTGTTTGTTTGTATATGATAAGATATTTCCGTAATTAATATATATTGGGAGGAAGCAATCATGAACTTCAAAAAACTACTTAGTCTATTGTTGATTTTTTCTATGATTTTTAGTTTCGTCGCCTGTGGAGATAAAGATAAAGACGACGACGATAACAGAAGTTCTAAGTCTAGTTCTCTAAGTGATGATGACGATGATAAAGATGACGATGATAAAGATGACTATGATAAAGATGACGATGATAAAGATGACTATGATGAGGACGATAAAGGCGATAATGACGAAGACGAAGACGAGGACGATGATAAGAAAGGTAAGGCCGATAAAGACGATAAAGACGACGATGTCCTGGATGGTTATAACGAAGTTGATCTCCCTTCAGATTACCCCGATGATATTTTCCCAATTTACAAAGGCTCACGCATTTGGCTTGCTTTAGTTGATAAATCCAGTGATTTGGAAATTTTCAACATTAGTGCAGTATGCAAGGGTGATGCAGAAAAAATAAGCTCCTTTTATAAGAATATAGTTATGGGCGGCGAAGATTTTGAGGATTATTCAATGGATAAACTCAACATGTTTTCAGGTAAATATGAAGGTTATGAATATGCGATCACCTGTGCACCGGAAGACTCAAATAAAGACTACACCATATACACATTAGTACTGAAAAAGCTACCCTCTATCGAATCCCTTCTGAAAGAACTAAATGAAGGCGAGCTGCCTGATAATTATCCTGACAATTACTTCCCAATAGTAGAAGGTGCGGCTATTTCTCATGCTTCCGAATCTGAAAGTAATGGCGAAGTATCCTACTATCTTAATTTGTATACAGATAAGACTTTCAAAGAGATATTGACTTTCTACGAAGAAACGATCGGAGAAATAACAAACAAGTCCAAATCAAGCTCAACGGACGACTTTGAGCTTAGCGGAGAGGCTCATGGTTATTACTTCAGTATTAATGGCCGCAACACTGAGAGGCACGGAATATACTTAGTCGAATACTGGATTAATCTAGATCCGATATCCGAATAAACACTTTTCTTAATTCGGCATAGTCGGATATACTGAAAAGAATAAACTATAAGACCCTTAGGATCGGATCATATCCGATCCTTTTCATATTACATATATCTCAAAATAATGTGTTATTCTCTTTAAAAAAGCTTAAGCTTGCGAGCAGCTTAAAGTTTATCACGCAATTACTTCACTTTTTCACTTGCATTTTTTAACTCATAATACTAATATAAAAGCAATATTGGGTGATATTCAGCCATTTTTAATGCTGTTAATAGTTATCACTTGCTGTAAAACAAGCTGCGAAATAGATAAATACTAAAAAATTCAAAATCAGGAGGCTTATTTATGCCTACTATGAAGGATGTTGCTAAGGAAGCAAACGTTTCTCTTGGGACAGTATCCAATGTGTTAAATAACCGTTCATCGGTATCCCTTGAAAACAGAGAAAAGGTAATGCGCGCTGTCCAAAAATTAAACTATCGTCCTAACTCTATAGCCAGGTATTTAAAAACGAATACAACAAAAAGCATCGGCCTTGTTATTCCGGATATTACAAACCCATATTATCCTGAACTTTTCAGGGGTGTTGAGGATGTAGCAAAAAAAAACATGTATACGGTTTTACTCTGTAATACTGACCGTAATCAGGATAAGGAACGCGAATATTTGCAAATACTTATGGATAAAAAAATGGATGGCATAATACTTGTAAAACCAAAATTATGCATGAAGGAGATTACCGAGGTTAGTAAAAATTGCGCTCTTGTTCTAGTGGATCCCGATAATGATTTTAGAACAGATGTGGATTCCATTTACTTAGACATGGAAGGCTCAATTATGGAAGCTCTGCAATTGTTGTATATGTATAATCACAGAAGGATTGCGTACATTGAAGGGCTAAGAGACTCCCAAAGCTGTCGGACACGTAAAAACTTATACATGAAGTTTTTACGGGAGCAAGGGCTTCCCCATGATAAAGATTTAATTGTAAAAGGAGATTTTACCTGGATAAGCGGTTATAACTGTGCCATGAAACTCCTTAATAGTAAACATCCTCCCACTGCAATTATTGCCTCTAATGACCTAATGGCATTAGGTGCTATTAAAGCAATAAACGAACGTCAGCTCCAAATACCATCTGATATATCTGTTCTTGGATTTGACGATATAGATATGGCATCTATAAGCACTCCTCCCTTAACTACCATTAGGCATCCTAAATACGAAATGGGAACACTTAGTGTAGAAACTCTCTTGCATCGAATTAATAGTGGGAATGATTATACTGTAGAGCCAAAACGGACATTGATGATGAAAACAGATATTATTGTTCGCAAAAGTGTCGGATATTCAAATCCCAAATAACTGATAAGAGAACTCTAAGATGTTAAACTGCAACACATAACTTCACTTAGGTTGTGCAGATTTACTATTTTTATTATTAATCCGAATTAGATGGTTGACAAATATGTCAAAATAAATATATACTTAATTTTGAAACGTTTCATCATTATCTATTCGCGCCCGAAATGTGCCATCCAAACGAATTTAAGCACATTTATATTTCATAGCCAGAAACTTGGTTAGCTCTATAATTGAAATCTGGTTATCAACGGGAAGCTGATTAGAAATTAATTAAGGAGGAGATTATTATGAGAAAACTACGCGTATTTGTAACACTAATACTGATTGCTGGATTATTGTTCACTGGCTGTGGCAGTCAAGAGTCACCCCAAAATACCAATTCTCCGTCATCTAATCCATCTGGTTCTTCCAATCCACCAAATGAAAAGCCTGTAAAAATTGTGACTGTGGGCAATCCCCTAGGCAGTGTCGCATTTATCGATGAAATCTATGAAGGCCTAGAACTTGCCAGGGATGAGCTGGGTATTGAGTTTGAATATGTTGAAGTGGAAGAGATTGCAGACTATGAGACACAGGGACGCTTCTTAGCAGAGACCGGGGAATATGATTTAATCATATTCGTTAACTCACAGCTGGCTGATATTGTGAAAACAATCGCCGAAGACTACCCTGAACAAAAGTTTACTTTGGCCGATTCGAAGCTGGAAGGCGTGGCTAACGTCCATTCGGTAAGTGCACGAGATCCTGAACAACATTTTTTATCTGGTGTAATTTCTGGTATTGTCACTATGGGCAAGTATAAAGATGCGTTTCCAATGTCAAACGATGCTAACGTTCTTGGCTATGTTGGTGGATCAGAAAGCCCGATATCCCGCTCTGGTGCGGCAGGCTTTATTGCAGGAGCAAAGTATGTTAATCCGGATGTAAATGTTTTGTATACAATACTCAACAGCTATACCGATCCCGCAGGAGGTAAGGAAATCGCACTTACTGCCATTGCTAAGGGCGCGGATGTAGTAACCGGAAACTGCGGCGCAGGAATCATAGGTATTTTAGAGGCCTGTAAAGAGCAGAAGTCCTACTATATAGCCACAAGTATTGCTGATAACGATGTAGACCAGAGTCTGTGCAGTTCTGTTAAAAAGGCTGATAAACTTATATATAATGAGGTTCAATCATTTGTTGAGGGCAATTGGAAAGCAGGTTATTCAACGCTTGGCATGAAGGAAGGAATCTGTGATGTAAGTCTTGAGAACCTTGCTATCGAAGATAAATACCCGCAAGAAATTCTCGATGTTGTGGATGAAATTCGTCAGATGGTTGTCAATGGAGAATTAGAACTTCCCTACGATCCTAACGAGATAGACGAGTGGTGTGCAAACAATAAATACCAATGGTAAATATATTGTTTCCCCGGTGTCTTGTCAATGCACCGGGGAAACTTAACAAGACGGGGTATAATAGGGGTGTAAACATATGAAGCAAATCGTTAAAATGCACAATATAAAAAAATCGTTCGGAACGACTCAGGCGTTGTTGGGTGTGGATTTTACTTTAAATAACGGTGAGATTCTATCTCTTTTAGGTGAAAATGGTGCCGGTAAAACAACTTTAATGAAGATTTTGTACGGCATGATACAGCCTGATGAAGGGAATATAGAATTTGATGGCAAATTTGTTAAGCTCACTTGTCCCACGGATGCCATCAACCTTGGCATTGGTATGGTCCACCAACATTTTATGCTTGTTCCCGCTTTTACTGTGGCAGAAAACATCATCGTTGGAAATGAGCCCAGAAAAGGAGTTTTTGTAAATAACCGTCATGCTATGAAAGAAATCAAGAAACTTATTGATAAATTTCACTTTAATCTTGACCCTAATGCCCTAGTATCGACATTATCTGTGGGAGAGCAGCAAAGAGTAGAAATACTAAAAGCGCTTTTCCGCGACGCACGAGTTCTTATTCTGGATGAGCCTTCGGCAGTACTTGCACCTTCTGAGGTTGATGACCTCTTTGTAATGCTTAACCAATTGCGTAAACAAGATAAAAGCATTGTCATTATTACTCATAAACTATATGAAACTATGACAATTGCGGACCGCGTTGTCGTACTGCGTGATGGAAAATTAATTCATAGTAATGTAATTCCATCTCAATCCAATGTTGAAGAACTTTCCAACATGATGGTTGGGCGCCCTATTAAATTAGATGTTAAGCGGCCAGCTAAAAATATTGGTGAGATTAGCCTTAAAGTTAAAGATCTTGTTGTTCACGATCGCGGCATAGAAAAGGTTCGTGGTATCTCTTTTGAGATACGCAAAGGTGAGATATATGGTTTTGCAGGTATTGAGGGAAATGGACAGACTCAGATTCTGAATGCGTTAACAGGTCTTATTAGGCCGGAACAAGCGCAGATAACCTTGAACGGAAAAGAACTTAAAGGTGATGCGAATGAATTCCTAAATCGTAAGGTGGGACATGTGCCGGAGGATCGTTCAACTATGGGTCTCGTGTTACCGTTGAGCATCCGGGAAAATTTGATATTGGGTTATCACGATAGTCCCAGTATGCAAAAAAAAGGTTTTTTAAAAAAATATTATATAGAAGAATTCTCAAAAAAATGTATCCAAGCATTTCAAGTTAAAACATCAAGTCCTGAACTACCCGTGCGTGCTTTATCCGGAGGAAATCAACAAAAAGTAATTATTGCCCGTGTATTGAGTCAGGATGTTGAACTTTTGATTATTGCCCATCCTACAAGAGGTCTTGATATTGGATCTGCTGAGTATATGCATGAACAGATTCTGAGGTTTCGTGATGAGGGAAAAGCAGTATTATTGGTTTCTGCCGACCTCGATGAAGTTTATACATTGAGTGACCGATTGGCAGTTCTTTATGATGGCAGAATTGTAGTAGAGTGCGTACCGGAAGAATTTACAAAGGTTCAGCTGGGACTCTTAATGACCGGCAGCCCACTTGAGTCAGTAAAGAGAGGGGTATCATGAAAGACAATATGAAAAACAATTTAAAAATAGGAACATTCCTACAAAGCATTTCGCGCTCCGCACTAGCGTTGACTTGCTCTCTCGTTCTAGCGGGAATTATTATAAAGCTCTGTGGTTTCTCTCCTACATTAATTTATCTTGCTGTTTTCAGAGATTCCTTTTCTTCATTGGCTAATATTGCGTTATGCATTAGCCAGGCAACACCACTTATTTTTACCGGACTCGCCTTCACTATGGGTCTGAAAGTTGGTCTTATAAACACTGGCGGGGAGGGGCAGTTGATAGCCGGAGCTATGTGTGGAGCATTGGCTGGTGCATACATTACCTTTTTACCGGGAACTCTACATCTAGGTACATGCATTCTTATTGGCGCGGTTGCAGGAGGCCTTGTAGCTCTTTTAACCACTTATCTAAAAGTTAAATTCAACTCCTCGGAAATTATTATAGGAATCATGCTGAATAATATTATTATTTTGGTTACTTCCTACTTGGCGACAGGTCCACTAAAACCTAAGGGGACTTCCATAGCTCAGACAAAAGAAGTGTTGAGTTCGGCGAAGCTCCCGCGATTAATACCTAGGACTCAAACTACATCCGCAATCATTATTGCGGTGCTTGCAGCAGTTGGATTTTATATTATATTATCAAAAACTGTGTTGGGTTACAAAATTCGTGTTGTCGGTACTAATCGGTTGGCTGGAACAGTTGCCGGAATAAATTCGTCTAAGGTTTACTACTTATCATCCTTTATGTTTGGATCAATCAACGGTATAGCCGGTGCCTGTATAGCTCTTGGCATATTTTACCGATTTGTTGATGGTATATCGGTAGGCTACGGATTTGAAGGTATCCCGGTGGCGGCACTGGCAGGATATAACCCATTGGGTGTTTTGTTCTCCGGCTTTTTATTTGGTATTCTAAGGGCAGGTACGATGACTCTTAGCAGGACCAGCAGTGTTCCGCTTGAGATCGTTAGCGTTATCCAAGCTCTAGTTGTTGTGTTCGTATCGGCACCTACCATCATAACGTCAATAAAAGACCTGAAAATATTCAGAAGGTTTCATAAGAAAAGCCAAAATTCGAACATACCGGTGAAGGGGGCATAGTTCATGGATAACATATTAGACATTATTACTCTCATCATAACAACCGCCATAAGAATGTCAATTCCAGTTGTGTTGGCGTCAGTAGGCTCATCCTTCTCTTTTCGCGGGGGCGTCATCTCTTTTGGCTGCGAAGGTATGATGATCGTAGGCTCATTAACCGGAGTCATGGGAACTCTTTTAACAGGTAACAAATGGATGGGTATACTATTTGCTGTTATCGGAGGCGGAATTATTTCTCTGCTTCACGCATACCTGCATGTTACACATAAAGTAAATGCTACCCTAAGCGGTATGTGCGTTAATTTGTTAGGATTAGGGGTAACTGAACTGCTGGTTCAGGTTATATGGAATAGCAAAAATTACTCGCCACAAATAGAATCCTTCAATACAGTAAGTCCGGATTGGTTAAAGAATATTCCGATTTTAGGACCTATACTGTCACAGCAATATATTTTCTTTTATATAACGTTTGTGATTATCGTTATATCTTGGATTTTCATGAATAAAACTCCCTACGGGTTACGCCTTCGCATGGTGGGCGAGAACCCGGTAGCCGCAAATACTGTGGGAATAAATACAATACGTTACAAATATTTTGGAGTCTTTGTCTGCGGACTTTTGAGCGGATTGGGCGGAGCTTATCTTTCCATGGCAACGCTCAGCCGATTCCAAAATGGCATGACAGCAGGAAGAGGCTATATTGCAATGGTCACTTGCGCCCTGGGAAACTGCAATCCCTTGGGGTCAGCACTGGGTGGTCTTTTCTTCGGATTTTTTGATTCGTTCCAGCTGGTATTTCAGGGGATGAAATTCCCGAGCCAGATTTTAATGACCATGCCATATGTCTTCACTTTATTTGCGTCAATAATAAAACTAGGGTCTGGCAGCAACGCACCGGCTGGTATAGGCAAGTTTGCTGACGAGTAGAATAACAAGTGTCCCATTATATCATGACTTATAAATATTTAATGTATGGAACTTGCAGAGTCTTTATGGTGATTTGCGTCAAAAATCTGCATCTGACCTGTTAAACGGGCAACAAATGAAATACAATGAGGTGATTAATGTAGGACGATGCTTTTAAGACAACGACCACCAAGAGTATAAGGTGAAACTGGCCAGTTTTGAATATCTAGATTAAATTAAAGTAATCAGAAAAATTATTTGAGAGTAAACAATTATAAACTGAAAGGATTGAATTTAAATATGGCAAATTTATATGAAAAAGTATACGGATGTATAATGGGCGGTATAATAGGAGATGCAATGGGAGCCTCAGTTGAGTTCTGGGATTATAAAAAAATAAAAGAAAAATTTGGTGTTCTTACGGAGTTTGTTGGAAATGGAACGGATGATTCCTTACTAAGATTGATACTATGTGATGCCATTATTAAAAGTGAAGGTTATGTGGATGCAGACCGCTGGGCACAAGGTTTTGTGGATTATGGCGAGAAATATGAATACCTTTATTATTATACTGTCAAGAATATGTATTTTAAATTAAAAGAGAATCTCGTGCTTCCTGTTCATGCAGGTTTAGATAATATGCCCTCTTCAAGCTCGGCAATGTGCATATCTCCTATGGGACTGCTTAATGCCTGCAATCCTCGTCAGGCGGCTCTTGAAGCTTTTGATATTGCAGGTATCTTACATAGTGGCGCTGCATCTTATTGCCGTGATGCGGCATGCGCCATGGCGGCCGCAATTGCTGAGGCTATGAAACCGGATGCCACAGTTGATTCTATTATCGAAGCAAGTACCAAATATCTTCATCAAAAAAGTGCCGCTCAATTTATTAAAAAGGTAGAAAAAGCATTGACTCTTGCAAAAGAAACAAATGATTATGAGCTGTTCAGAGAAAAATATTACGAAACAGAGCTTCGCTTTTCAGAGTGTGATTCACTTGAAACCGTGCCCGCTGCACTAGCTATGTTTTATCTTGCAAATGGAGACGCTCAGAATTCAATCATCTATGCTGCGAACTTTGGTCGTGATACTGATACACTTGCAACTATGGCTGGTTCAATCGCAGGTGCATATCAGGGTGTCCAAGGGCTTAGGAAGGACTGGGTTGAGCAGGTTGAAAAGGCTGACGATCCAAGCAAAAAACTTGAGCAGAATGAAGATTTTAAATATACTTTCTTTGAAGCGAAAACTTTGGAATTTGATTCTTTATCTAGTCTTCCCAACGGTGACACCCTTCATAAAAAGGTTGCAAATGAGTTGGTGCGATTGATTCTGAAAAAAGCTGAAGAGGCCGCAAAATCCTATGATGTTATTAAGCAAATGGCTTAATAAATCTATTTCCTGCTGATATGTAATTAAACCAGTACTTTTTAGATATTTGTCCGAAAGGTACTGGTTTTTCGTTAATACACCACAGAAGAATTATGGTTGGTCATTGAAGTATAACAAAACGCCCATTCCCTATATAAGGTATTGAATATACCTGTGAATTTCTATAAAATTAATAGTTATAATTCAAATTTTTATCTGTTATTATTATAATGGCATTAATAATATGCCACAGAAAGGAGAGATACTGTGTTCAAAATTATTAAAAAAAGGGTTTTGAATCCGCAAGTCAAACTATTCGAGATAGAAGCACCCTACGTTGCGCATAAAGCAGAGCCGGGCCAGTTTATTATACTTCGTGTGGACGAAAACGGTGAGCGTGTCCCTTTTACGATAGCTGACTACGACAGGGAAAAAGGGACTATAACAATCATATTTCAAGAAGTCGGAGCTACAACACAATTGCTTGGGCAATTGAATGAAGGGGACAAACTTGCTGACTTTGTCGGTCCGCTTGGTCTTGCATCTCACTTTGAAGGTATTAAAAAGGCTGCGGTCGTAGGCGGAGGTTTGGGTACCGCTATTGCTTATCCCCAGGCTAAAAAGCTGCATAGTATGGGAGTTTCGGTAGATGTGATTGCCGGTTTCAGAAACAAGGATATAATCATTCTTGAACAAGAAATAAACGCCGTATCCGATAGACTATTTATTACTACTGATGATGGTTCCAACGGAACAAAGGGTTTTGTTTCAGATATACTTCAAAAGTTACTGGATGAAGGAAACATATACGATGTGGTTATAGCCATTGGGCCACCAATTATGATGAAGGTGGTATGTGATGTTACCAGACCATATGGAATAAAAACCATGGTCAGCTTAAATCCGATAATGATTGACGGAACGGGGATGTGCGGCGGTTGCCGTGTTACAGTCGGAGGCAAAACAAAATTTGCATGTGTGGACGGTCCGGATTTTGACGGCCATCAAGTAGATTTTAATGAACTCATGAGGCGTCTTTCTATGTACAAGGATACTGAAAAAGCTTCAATCGAAAGACATTTATGCAGATTGGAGGAACAAATCAATGCCTAATATGTCACCAAAAAAAGTTGCAATGCCCGAGCAGGATCCTAAGATACGCAGCGGGAATTTTAGGGAGGTTGCTCTGGGTTATACCGAGGAAATGGCTGTAGAAGAAGCTCAACGCTGTCTGAAATGTAAACATAAGCCCTGTATAGCCGGTTGTCCCGTAAATGTCAAGATCCCAGAATTTATATCCCTTATAGCAGATGGAAAGTTTGAGGATGCTTATAATAAAATCCTTGAAACCAATAGCCTTCCGGCCGTTTGCGGACGTGTTTGCCCACAGGAAACCCAGTGTGAAGAAAAGTGTGTCCGCGGGATTAAGGGAGAAGCTGTTGCAATTGGCCGCTTGGAACGTTTTGCTGCCGATTGGGCTATTAAAAACACAAACAAGACCTATGAAAAAATACCAGGCAACGGCAAAAAAGTTGCTATTATTGGTTCCGGACCTTCCGGATTATCATGTGCCGGTGATCTTGTTAAACTGGGCTACCAGGTAACAATTTTTGAGGCTTTCCACCTTGCCGGAGGTGTTCTTGTTTACGGGATTCCCGAGTTCAGACTTCCAAAAAGTCTAGTGCAAAAAGAAATAGACGGCTTGTTGAAACAAGGTGTTGAAATACGCACTAATATGGTTATTGGAAAAGTCCTCACTATTGATGAGCTGTTTGAAGAAGGATTTGAAGCCGTATTTATAGGATCGGGCGCAGGGCTTCCTTCATTTATGAATATTCCGGGGGAGAACTTGAACGGAGTATATTCAGCCAATGAATTTCTTACCCGTATTAATCTGATGAAGGCTTACCTTGAAGATGCTGAAACACCCATTATGCATGGAAATTCGGTAGCAGTCGTAGGTGGCGGAAACGTTGCTATGGACGCTGCCCGGTGCGCTAAACGTTTAGGGGCAGAAAATGTTTATATAATCTACAGGCGTTCCGAGAAAGAAATGCCCGCTCGGCTTGAAGAAGTTCATCATGCAAAAGAAGAGGGTATTATTTTTAAATTACTCACAAATCCTACCCGGATTCTCGGCAACGACAAAGGTTGGGTCAAGGGATTAGAGTGTGTCGAGATGGAATTAGGGGAGCCTGATGCGTCGGGCAGGCGTCGTCCCGTAGCAAAAACCGGAAGTGAACATGTAATTGATGTTGATACGGTAATAATTGCAATCGGCACTTCACCGAATCCTTTAATTCGCGGCACTACACCTGATCTTGAAACTAATAAATGGGGGTGTATTGTTGTTGATGAGGAAACCGGCCAAACCAGCAAGGAAGGCGTTTTTGCAGGCGGAGATGCAGTAACGGGCGCAGCTACGGTTATTCTGGCCATGGGTGCAGGCAAAACAGCGGCAAAGTCTATTGATGAGTATGTAAAAAGCAAATCATGATTTTTTGGTTTAACTAGTAGGAGGGGCTATTTCAAAATACGGAACGTGTCATTCTAAGGCCATAAATGACAAAAGTTCTTCAAGAAATCAGCCTGTTAGGCACAGATTTTTTGAAGATCCTTCACTTCGCTCAGGATGACTGCCTATTTTGAGACAGCCTCTTTTTAATATTTTTTTTGCAACTTTCAAAATTAATTCTTGCATTATGCTATACCGCTTGCTATAATTAGAACAGTCTTGCGAATAATGAGCGATACGCCGGTTAGCCTTTATCAATAAATATTTACAGGAACATATAACCAGTTTTATCAGGGTTTGTACATTGATGTTTTTTGAATTTTATGTAATTTACCTAAATATTATTGCAAGTATAGATTAACTTTGTTGCAATATGCACGTTTTTTATTACTTAGAGATTTTCTCAGCGGAGGTTTGGTTATGAAGTTATTAATCGATGTTTATGAACAAGTCGTAAAGCGTAATCCGGGTGAGCCAGAGTTTCATCAGGCAGTTAAAGAGGTGCTTGAATCGTTGGAGCCAGTGGCTGAAAAACATCCTGAATATATAAAAGCAGGTATTTTTGAACGTATAGTAGAGCCGGAAAGACAAATCATTTTCCGTGTGCCATGGGTTGATGATAACGGTACTGTACATGTTAACCGCGGATTCCGCGTCCAGTTTAATAGTGCCATCGGGCCATATAAAGGAGGACTTCGCTTTCATCCATCTGTAAATATTGGCATAATAAAGTTTTTAGGCTTTGAACAATGCTTTAAGAACTCTCTTACCACGCTTCCCATGGGGGGAGGCAAAGGCGGTTCGGATTTTGACCCAAAAGGAAAATCCGATATGGAAATCATGCGCTTTTGCCAGAGCTTTATGACTGAGCTTATCCGCCATATCGGACCCGATACCGACATCCCGGCAGGAGATATTGGTGTTGGTGCCCGTGAAATCGGGTATTTATACGGCATGTATAAAAAGCTGCGTAATGAATTTACCGGTGTGTTAACCGGTAAGGGAATCCCTTATGGGGGAAGTCTGGCTCGTACTCAGGCAACAGGTTATGGTCTCTGTTATTTCATGGACGAGGCATTAAAAGCGAAAGGCCTGTCCTTTGAAGGTAAAACCGTTGTAATTTCAGGCTCCGGCAATGTGGCGATTTATGCCGCCCAAAAAGCATATGACCTCGGTGCTAAGGTTGTTGCTCTTAGCGACTCCAACGGCTATGTTTACGATGAAAACGGTATAAACCTTGATACCATAAAACTTATAAAAGAAGTACAAAGAGGACGTATCTCGGATTATGTGAAGCATCATCCCGAAGCTAAGTATTTTGAAGGCTGCAGGGAGATTTGGACAATCCCTTGCGATATCGCTTTGCCTTGTGCAACTCAAAACGAGTTGAACGGTGAGGATGCAAAAGAGCTTATTAAGAACGGTTGTATTGCGGTCGGCGAAGGAGCTAACATGCCATCCACTCCGGATGCGATTGAGATGTTTCACAATAATAAGATAATATTTGCTCCTGCCAAGGCTGCCAATGCGGGGGGAGTTGCAACTTCCGGCTTAGAGATGTCTCAAAACAGCATGAGGCTGTTCTGGACCTTTGAAGAAGTCGATGAAAAACTTAAGGGCATTATGAAAAACATATACAAAAATGCCAGTGAAGCCGCGGCAGAATACGGTGAGCCGGATAACCTCGTACTGGGCGCTAATGTCGCAGGATTTATGAAGATAGCCGCCGCAATGTATGCCCAAGGCGTAGTATAAGCGCAATTTTGATGTAAGTTGGATGACAGCAAATCATGTTAATAAGTATGCGGGTGCAAGACTTGCACCCGCTTTAATTATGTTGCTAAGCAGGGCAGGTGCAAGATTCCCTGCTCCGCTTCACGCAAGACATCGACAGACTGTACGAAAACTGCTTCAACATGCAGGTTATAATATTTTATTATACAATCTTACATAAGCGGCGTGGTTGCTGCTATTTAAAGCGAAGCACCCACAAACTTATTGACTAACACAGGCGGGGTCAAGATTTTTCATAAGCCGCCTTTATTATGGCTGTCAGAAATTGACACGCTTTTTCCATATCAGATATTCTGATGTATTCCTTTGTGCTATGGACATTTGTCATGCCTATACTTATATTCACAGCGGGTATGCCGGCTCCGTTGATGATGTTGGTGTCACTTCCGCCACCTGTGGCATGGAGCTTTAAGGGTATATCCGATATTTTTGATGCCTCTTTCAGGAGGATAATAATATCATCCGTTTCCTTTATATCAAAGCCAGGGTACATTGTTTCCACTTCAATTTCTATTGAGCCCCCCAATTTTTCAGTTGTACTTTTGAAGTGGTTCATAATTTTTTCGGTATATTGATTAATTTTTTCTTCCGAAATCGACCGGACTTCTCCCTCGACAGTACATCTTTCGCAAACAATGTTTCTGACCTCACCGCCCTTTATGGTTCCTATGTTGGACGTGCTTTCTTTATCTATTCTTCCAAAATGAGGCATGTCTGCTATAGCCTTTGATGCCAGCAAAATAGCGCTTAAGCCTTTTTCAGGTTCTATTCCCGCATGGGCGGCGCGGCCAATGAAGGTAACTAAAAACCTGTTGTAGTATGGGGCTTTAACAGCCACACTTCCGATTTCCTCTCCGTTATCAAGGATTATGCCATAATCTGCCGGAATCTTTGAAAGATCAAGGTTGACTGCTCCGAAAAGGCCTCCCTCCTCGGCTACTGTAAACACAATATAAATGTCACAAAGGGGAGTTTTGTCTTCCATAAGTGACCTAATTGTTTCCAAAATCACCGCGATTCCTCCGGCATCATCCCCGCCTAAAACAGTTTTTCCATCAGTCCTAATTATATCTCCGTCAATTACCGGATTTTTGGAAAGACCCGGTACAACCGTATCCATATGTGCCATCAAAAGCAAAGCGGGCTTGGGTTTCTCCCCTTTGACATGACAAATGACATTTCCCGCATTACCGCCTATTTTTGATCCGGTATCGTCCTCAATGGGTTCCAGCCCTATATCTTTCAACTTATTTAAAAGTAAATCGGCCATTTTTCTTTCCTGCTTTGAAAGGCTGTCCGTCTTAACTAAACTAATAAAATCCTTGACCAATCTTTCTCGATTTATCATATTATTTTCCTCCATGTCAGATTTAAAACGGCAGGCTGTGCCACTTCCCGCTTCCTTCTTCTTACTTCATGCCTCTTACTTCATGCCTCTTACTTCATGCCTCTTACTTCATGCCTCTTACTTCATGCCTCTTACTTCATGCCTCTTACTTCATGCTTCTTACTTCCGCTTTCGGCTGCCCTCTTCTAACTGCAAATTCCGGTGGATCCAAAACCTCCGCCTCTGTCGGTGCCTATATTTTTGACTGAACCAACTACCCTTAAGTTCATCCTCGGCACTTCAGCCAAAACAAGTTGGGCAATCCGCTCCCCTTTTCTGATAATATAGGTACCTTTTATATTGCCCTTGCTGTCAAGGTTTATATACTCATCAGGATGTTTTGCATTACCAGTTGTTGATGAATTGTTCACTATTATGCCAAGTTCGTCCCTGTATCCCGAATCAATGGTGCCGGGAGAATTGGCGATACGGAGAGGCGTCTTAAGGCTTATTCCGCTCCTGGGGCGGACCTGAATCTCGTAACCCTCCGGGATAGCAAATTTTAAACCAGTCGGGATAATAACTGTTTGGCCGGGCTCAATAATAACTTCCTCTGCGGCACACACATCCATGCCCGCATCATAAGGATTTGCATAGAATGGCAATTTAACGCCTTCTCTCACAATTTCAACAAAAACATCAACCATAACTATCTCCCTTAGCAAATTCAATTTAAAAAACAAATATATTATACCATAAGCCAACCTTGATATTTAATTACCATAAGCCGCATCGTTAAGCATTATTTTGGTATCACTACATATACTGCGAATGTTTTGTGATTTTATATAAATTATGGTACAATAATATAAATTACACAATGATATCGCATTGATACAATCTAATTTAAACTCCTCAAATAAGCTATGTGTTGATAAATGGAGGGCATTGTCTTGGATAGTATAAAAATATTTGTAGATTGTAATAAAAAAGATTATTACTCTTATTATTTATCAAAAATTACAACTGGTTTATTTAAGAAAATCAGCCTGGTTCTTCTTTTGCTGTTCTTGATATTACTGATAGTTGCTGCAATTACCGTTATAGGATTTTACACACTTACAATAGAAAGTAAGCTTTTTATCGCCTTTACTAATGTATTCTTTTTACTCATAGTATTTTTGTTTATTAGTTTTAATTATATAATTCGTAAGTATTTCTACTTAAAAAATTCTCTGTCAAAAAGCCTGTGGTCAATTGAAGAAAGCAAAATTGATATATCAAACAATATGACGCATCATACTTTGTTGTGGAATGATATCAGGAAAATCTCAGAATATAAATCTTGTTTTGTATTTCACATCTCCCCTGTAGTATATTATATTATTCCGATGCGTTGCTTTAACAGTCAGGAACAACTGGATGCTTTCATTAATCTTATTAATCACAGAGTTCAGAAGAAAGAGCTAAGGAATTATGATTTGAAAAATGTAACAATCGTGCCAAAAGCCGAAGCCACAAGTAGCTTTGATATAGTTGAAAAAAAAGAAGAAGGCAGATGCATACTTGAATTGAATTTTGAATTATCAAGAATAGAATATTTAAAATTTATCTTTAAAATTTTTTATTCCAAACCTATAGGCATCATACTTACCACCCTGGGAGTGTTGGCTCTTTATAGATATTTCCAATTAATAGAATACAATATTGTGTTTCTTCTTATTTTTGGTGTGACGTTCACAATATTCTTTCCGGCATTCATTCTTATACTTGTTCAAATTATGCCTGAAAAAAGACTCCAATTACAATATAAGTATTATGAGGATTATATTCTCTCTGCCGGTTCCTCATATATGTTTCGTATTAAATGGGCAGATTTAGCCAAGTTTAAAGAAACTAAAACCTGCTTTCAATTAAACAGCAATATATATGCAATTACGATACCCAAAAGAGTATTTGAAAATCAACCCGATAAGCTGCAAAAATTTAGGAGCTTAATCATGGAACACATAAAAAATTAATACTGCTTCGTTCTTCTGCAATTCAGCACTCCCTATTTTTTACTTGGATAAATTATGATACTATATTATACGAATAGTTTTTGTACGGAGGGATTCTTTTGAAAGCACTGTTTATAAGTCTTGGTATATCTACTGTATTATATGGAGTATTCTCATATATTGCAGTTTTATCAAAAAGACCAATACTCTGCAGTAATGTTTTTTCAGTTTTCTTTTTAGTCGGATTGGCAATAAGAGGTTTTTTCGTAGAAGGAGCTTCCGCTATATATGAATCTATCTTTATTTTATTTGCATTACTATTATTCTCCTTAATTCTTTTTCTGACAAGCGGGCTAAAGTATTCTCTGGGGATTGATATGGACAGGTTGAAAAAAGAGCTGGTTTCGCTGAAATTTACACCTGAAGGACAACGTAAGGGACATAAATATCAAAGATTTTTTGCCTCTAATGGTACAAAAGTAATAGCTAAGCAATATTCACACAATAAATTTGTAGATATCAGCATAGTAAACGGGCTTAGGCTTAAGAGGATCAACACTATAAGAACTGCAATGTTGCCCATTATTAAGAAATATACGGCTAATACCAATTTCAAGCTGAACAGTATTATGTTTGTTTTGTTTGGCTTAGTCTTCATTACTATATATATATTTATTTGACCGGCTTTAAGACTGTTCCGGAACTGTTCTGCCATGCAAATATAAGTGTTTATAAGGATCATGAATAAACGGCATGCTGCGGCGATTAAAAAATCATTGTCTTTAATCCACCCCTCTGTACCAATGACCTTTTGTATATCCTTTATCTTTAAGTTCACTAATAGCTTTGCCGACCCATGGTTCGTGTTCATTCGTGCCGCTTAGTTTATCGCTGAAGTATTGGGCGAGTGCTTGGCGGTCAGTCCTGTCCTCGTAAGTAAAAACGAGTCTGAGAATGCTTATCTCAGTTTCCTTCATAGTGTCAACATCATCCATAAAAATCGGATATGCGTTAAAAATCTGAGTTCTCTTTAAATCCGTATTCCTTATAAACGGGAACACTTCGCCTTTTCTGTCCTTTAAAAACCCCTTATTCCCGCCGCATTCCCCACATCTACCCGTACATGGCATTCCCAGGGCTGAAGGGCAGTGTTCCATAGTCATTAACGGGATC
This sequence comes from Acetivibrionales bacterium, assembly GCA_050945655.1. Classification (GTDB taxonomy): domain Bacteria; phylum Bacillota; class Clostridia; order DSM-8532; family DSM-8532; genus DTU059. The sequence continues at coordinate 25,050 of JBMNTI010000011.1, forward strand.
CTGCCATAAGTAATTGCTTCCAAATCCGATTTTAAAGACACTATCTCCCTGATCTCATTAAGGTTAAGCTCCGGCGACAGGACAGCCGTTTCGGCGCCAATATCCTCTTGAACCCTAACAGAAGAATTATTGAATATATTCATTGACGATTCGGCACAAAGCGGTATTTCCGGTAAATCCTCCTTGCATATCTTGCAGACGCCAAGGTTTCCATAAGCAATACCGTCAATAAATGGCACCAGATTTTTGAGCTCTTCGGTTATATTTGTTAATTCATGGTCTTTCAATATTGAAGGTGTCCAAATATATATTTCGCCGGAAAACCCCTCCTTTAGATATTTGAGTTTTTGCCCGGCTTTCACGGGGAGGTAGACACGGCTGACCAATCCCTCGAGCTCATTTATCGAATCGGGGATAATATGGAAAAATGCAGATAAACGCAATTTGGCCTTTTTCTTATTCAGATTGCCTTCATTTTGATTATTATGACCCTGCCATCGATTTATCAAAGAATCAAGTCCTTTTGGGGCAGATCTTCTGTATTTCTTGATACGCAAAGCCTTTATTGCCTCCAAAGCATCCCGTCTCATGGCATTAAGAGCCGAGATGGGCATTGTGCTTTCATTGTCTGAGTTTATGGATAATTTGCATAAATAGTAAGGAGTACCTCCGGTTTTATCCATCTGCTCCCTTATCCGCTCATGGGTAAGCACTTTATTAATAGCTTTTTCGGCTGAAACTTGAGATATCACATCAACAGAATTACCATCAAAATCTATTGTTTTAAGCTTAGCAGGCCGGCCTGCTTTCAGTATAAACTCCATTTCAACGGGTACATTGGGTATTTCTTTTTGTTCAAAAGTTTTTCTTGCTTCCTCAAATAACTGCCTTGAAAGAGTCTTATAAACCTGGCTCCCAACTTTCGCATCAGCCTTGACATCCCCTATCCATACCTCGGCGCCTGCCTGTGCAAATCGCACCTGCTTATTATCTTCAAGAATAGACGTTGTTATAAAGCTTATTGCATCCTCATTGGAATACATTATTTCGATCCCGTCACCCATACCAAGCGGATTTTCCAATTTGACCTTTACGTATAATGGTTTTGTTGCCAAAACCTTTCCTAAAAATACTCCCTGATTCTTTGGATGGCGCGTATATACAAGCTTCCTGAAATTTCGGCTTCCTTCCGGATAGCCAGCGGTAAAGCCGCCGCGGTTAAAGGCTTGCATTAAAATTTCCTTATCTTTAGCATCAACCTTGTATCCCTTTTCGCCCGGCTCTTCCAGCATATCAATATATTTTCTGTATACAGAAGTGACAATTGCAACATATTCAGGTGATTTCATGCGTCCTTCAAGCTTAAGGGAACATACCCCCGCATGTTTTAGCCGAGGCAGAATATCTATGGTCATAAGATCCCGGGGGCTAATCAGATAAGAAGTTCTTCCATAATTTTTTCCGTCTTTGGATATGGACCAGGGCAGTCTGCACGGTTGGGCGCATAAGCCCCGATTGCCGCTTCTTCCGCCTATAAAGGAAGACATAAGGCATTGGCCTGAATAACATACGCAAAGAGCGCCATGAACAAACACTTCCAGCCCGGCAGAACTTTTTTCTCCTATAGCCTTGATTTCATCAAGGGTTAACTCCCGGGGCAGGATTATTCTACCGATGCCCATTGATTCAATAACTTTCACAGACTCACTATTGGCAAGAGTCATTTGTGTGCTGGTATGAATAATAAGGTCTGGAATATACTCCTTTAACAGCTTAACCAGACCCAGATCCTGAACGATAACAGCATCAGCGCCCTCTTTATAAATATACTCTGCGAATTTTATTGCGTCATATAGCTCATGATCCTTCACTAATGTATTTAGTGTTATATAAACCCTTTTACCCCGTTCATGAGCATATTCCAAAGCATCTTTAAGCTCGGTTTCGGTAAAATTTGACGCATTAGCCCTGGCGTTATATTTTCCTCCGCCTAAATAAACCGCATCCGCACCATTTAAAATTGCTGCTTTAAGTGATTCAAAGCTGCCCGCGGGGGCGAGCAGCTCTAGTTTATTGTTTATCATATAAAAAACCTGCTGTATAAAGACATTGGCATACCTGCCTATTCTTCTTTTTGATCCTCTGTTTCTACTTCTATAGACGCCTCATCAGCTTCCGGTTCAACATTTACATAATCGTCGGGAGCAATATTTTCGCTTTGACCTTCGTTAACAGTCTCTACTTCAATTTCCTCAGGCTTGTCCATACCGGGCTTGTACTTGTATTTATAGACCGTTCCGCTTTTTTTGCTTGATTTGCTCTTGCTCTTCCTTTTTTCGTACATTTTCTTTATTGCATCAATTATTTCTATAATCGACTTAGCCTTCAGTACGATATCCTTTTGGATAGTTTCCGCACCCTTTTTTACTGTTTCCGAAATTTTCCCCACGTCATCGACTACTTTTCCGATACCGTCAAGATTATCCTTTACCATTCCTGTTATCTTGGCAGTATTATCGGTTATTTCGGGAAGCTTTATTACAGTTTTATTAATACTGTCTTTATTCTTCTCGAGAATCTGATTTACATTTTTTAGAATCCGAAGCAAATTTGCTACAGCCAAAATAAGATAAAATATAAGCGCCGACCCAAGAACGAAGAGAACAAGAATTATCAGCTCTCCCCACGATATCATTTCATTAAACATAGTATATCCTCCGCTTAATAGTTGGTCTTCTTATTGGAAATAGTATTTATAGTATTTCTCACTTCTTTTAACTCTGTTTCACGTCTGGTAAGTTCTATCCTAAGCTGGGATTCTCTTTCCTTAAGTTTTGCATTTTCAGCTTTAATTCTCTGGGATTCTTCTCTGAGTTCTTGATATTTCTGTCTCAGCCCCGATAAATCATCTGCAGTTTTTTTTAGTTCCTCGTTTGTTCGGAACATCTCATCGGCCATATTTAAGGCAGCCAGAACAGATGCCATGGAAGTGCTCAAAAGATGATTTCTCCTGGTTATCTCCAGAAGCTTTCTGTCAACGAAAAGAGCGATCTTTTGTATATATTCTGGAGACTCGGACCCGGTCAATACATATTCATTTCCTGCAATACGAACAGTAACTTTATTTTTCTCAGCCAAGATACCAGCTCCATTCAAAACAATTTCTCTTAAGTAATCTATTCAATAAGGCTGTCCATCATTAGACTTTTTAAGTTTGTACTATAAAAATAAAGCGGAACAGCCGTCTGTTAAGACAGGGACATCTAAGCCATAATGTATTGCTTTATCATACCTATTATATCATAATTGCCCCGATTGCAACAATTTAGTCTAATAACCTCACCCGTTGCCGACATCGGGGATGCATTTACTTTTCATATTTTTCTCTTAAATAATTGCCAAACTTAATATCAATATCTAATATATGATGATCAAGCCACTTGCTAAGAAAATCCAACACACCTGCTATGGTTCCGCTTTGGTTATCATCCATCTCATAAAGATTTATAGATGTTACCTTATTCACAAAGCCTTTGTGCTCAAGGATTTGAATCTTGGTATTAAATGAGTCATAGCCATGCTCCTCGAACATTTTCTCCTCATGCCCAAAGTGGTATACGGCATAATCTTTCAATTGTGAAAACATTTCTACCATACTGTCGTAACGGTCAATATGATCATCGTACAAGGATAGATCATTAAGCTCATTAATCATATCAATCAGTTTCTTGTGCTGTTCATCAATTGTCTTATCATAACAGCTATACTCCGGCTTCCATTTAATAATCATAATATAACCAGACCCCCCGAATTAATATCTATAATCATATATTGTACTAACTAACCAATAATTCTTGCTTTTTCGACAAATTTCTTATATAATTTTTTTGACACTAATACCTTAACATACTTTTACCTCCTTTTTAGCACATTTTTTTGATTTGGCCTGTTATGTAAGCAGGCCAATATTTTTATATATATATCCCTAGCCTACATCTTCAGCTTTTATCTCCTGGATGCTTTTTTCAATTTTTTTCTTTAGCCGCTGAAGGGCGTTGTCTACTGATTTAACCGGCTTATTAAGCTGCTTTGCAATATCATGGTAGTTTATTCCTGCCAGATACTTTTTCAACACTTCTCTTTCAAAAGGGCTCAGCAGCTCAATCACCATACTTTCAATAACCGTATATTCCTCTTTGTTGATGAAAAGCTCTTCAGGGTCAGCAACAGATACTTCCTGCACCAATTCAATTAATGACTTATCCGAATCCTCATCAAAGACTCTTCTGTTCAGTGATATATAAGAATTCAGAGGCATATGTTTTTGTCTAGTAGCCGTTTTTACGGCAGTAATTATCTGCCGTGTAATGCATATTTCCGCAAATACTTTAAAAGGAATACGCTTATCATCCTTGTAATCCCGGACTGCTTTAAATAAGCCAATCATGCCTTCCTGAACGATATCCTCTCTGTCTGCGCCTACAAGAAAATAACTCCTGGCCTTTGCCCGCACCAGAGGCTTATATTTCTCTATAAGATGTTCCATACCGCGTTTGCAGCCTGAATGAACGTATCCAAGAACTTCTTCATCGGTCATACTTAGATAGTTTATTTTAGATTCTCCCAAGTAAGGCACTTCAATTTCCTCCATGATCCTAGAAATCCGGCGGACTTTTTTTAAATACCAAATTTTTTACGTTGATGTTAAGTACGTTTACATTAAATCCTGCAAATCTGTCCAGTTCCTTAATGATTTGCCGTTTTGCTGTTTTCACCGCATCAAGTAAATTATAACCAAATACCATTATAACATCTATATCGATGTAAAGTCCATCAGGGCTGTTGCTGGCGCGGAACCTGCTCACTTTATCCATCTGAGGCATAATTGTTATTATGTAATTTACTAATTGATATATTGCATAATCCGATATGGTATAATTCCCAAAATAACTAAATGTAGGCCTGACTACAGATTTTTCCCCTATTTTCTGGAACTGTCCCTTTCCTTTCCTTCTGAAAAGCTGCAGAGGGTCTAAAAAGTATCCCGAAAACTGCTTCTTCAGCTGCATGGCCGGAACGGGAATAACATGTTTTCCCTGCTTAATCCTGGTGTTTTTCGCTTGCTCTATCTCATATGAGCTGGCCACCTCTTCAATATAAATCCTTTTGTCATACTCCCCCAGTTCCAAAGCATCGGCAATTTTATCTACCATTCCGTCTGAGGTCCCTAAAACAAGGATACCCTGTGGTTTATGCACACTAATAGCTTTTTTGATATCCTCCCGATGCCCCTCCTCCAAAAAGAGAGCAATTTTAACCGACCCGATTTTAGAGGGAGCCTTTTTAGCCGATTTCCCGGCTACAATTGAATTCTCATGAATCAGCAAACCATCATCTATTATATAATCCAAATCGTTTTCTCTTGCCACCCAAAAAGCACGGTGACTTTTGCCCGAACCGCTTGCTCCAACAAATGCTACAAGTTTCAATCAAAAACCTCCGAGAATGATAATAAAAATCTATGTGAGTATTATATACAATTCAATTATACAACTAAATCATATAACTATATTATTCCACTATTATTGCGCAAAAAAACATGTTCTGCATATGATGAATCAAATATAATTGGCCTCTGCCTGTCTTTTCGGGCTGAAACTTATACAAAAACCGTTTTGCCCTGCAAATATTAATACTTGTTTATACAGATAGTGTTTAGGAGACGCCAGATATGCAAAAAGGACTGTCCCGATGGAACAGCCCTCAATAAAATCAGAGTTTAGTGTACAATAGCCATTTCGGTGTCTTTATCAAAGATATGGATATGAGGCATATCAAATACAACCTTAATAGTCTCACCGGCATTAGTAGTGGATTTTGGGCTAACTCGAGCAGTGAAGTTAATACCATTGATAAGAACATAAAGGTAAGTCTCCGAACCTAAACGCTCAGTAACTTCAACATTGGCGTCAAGCGCTCCGCTGCCGTTTTCCGGCAAAGCTTCATCATGAATATCCTCCGGACGAATTCCAAAAATGATTTCCTTTCCGATATATCCCTGCTTTTCAAGAACTTCCGCCTTATTTGCGGGAAGTGCCAATGCATATTCTCCGAATTTAAGAACAACTTTATCTCCCTGCTTTTCAACAAGGGCATTAGCCATATTCATCTGAGGGCTTCCGATAAAACCTGCCACAAAAACATTCACCGGTTCGTCATAAAGCTTCTGTGGGGTATCGATCTGTTGAACAAATCCATCCTTCATAACTACAATACGGGTACCCATTGTAAGAGCCTCAGTCTGGTCATGAGTAACATATATAAAGGTTGTGTTCAGCTTTAAGTGGAGCTTGGAAATCTCAGTTCTCATTTGAACCCTGAGCTTTGCATCAAGGTTTGAAAGAGGTTCGTCCATTAGAAATACCTTAGGTTCACGAACAATTGCACGCCCCAGAGCCACCCGCTGCCTCTGCCCGCCGGAGAGCGCCTTGGGTTTTCTGTCAAGTAGATGCTCTATTGACAGGATTTTTGCTGCTTCATGCACTCTTCTTTTAATTTCATCTTTTGGTGTCTTTCTGAGTTTGAGCCCGAAAGCCATGTTATCGAACACTGTCATATGCGGGTAGAGTGCATAATTCTGGAAAACCATTGCGATATCTCTGTCCTTAGGGGCTACGTCGTTACATAGCTTGTCCCCTATATATAATTCACCTGACGTAATTTCTTCAAGACCCGCAATCATTCTAAGAGTTGTGGTCTTGCCGCAGCCTGATGGACCAACAAGAATGATAAACTCTTTATCCTGAATATCGATGTTAAAACCACTGACAGCGGTTACCCCACCGGGATATGTTTTGTATACGTTTTTTAATGTTACTCCCGCCATTTAATAATACCTCCTGTTATTAAGAACATGTTCATTGCGTTTTTTCAGTAATAACAATCTATCATGGAAGTAGAGTCGGAAACTAGCTTACTATTCAACAAAAATAAAAAATTGCTTTTAGCTACTTTGTATTAGTAAATATCCACAAAGAAATTGAAATAAGTATAAAAATTCAAAACACCTGTTGAATTATTATACATATAAATGTATAATTATGAATAATATTTGAATCTTTTTTGTTATTACTATATAAATAGTGGGACGAAGTTTTATCAATATTAAATAAAATATTAGGTTTGAAAGTTGAGGAGAAAAAATGCTGAATTTAGGAATAATCGGAGCAACAGGATATGTAGGGGCTGAGATTGTTCGACTGTTAGCTTTAAGGGACGATATAAAAATCACCACCGTCGTATCAAATAACTTTGTCGGACAGCCTTTTTCTGTCGTTTATCCTTCCTTAAGAGGAATATATGATAATATTTGCGACAAACTGGATATAGATGCGATATCAGAAAAAGCGGACTTTTTTATTACAGCTCTGCCGCATGGGGTTTCCGCATCGGTAATACCTGGCCTTTTAGAAAAAGGCAAACGGGTAATTGATCATAGTGGGGATTTCAGGTTCAGAGACATAAAAGTCTACGAAAAATGGTACAAGCTTGCTCATGGGGCTCCGGATCTGGTCTCTGAAGCTGTTTACGGCCTGCCGGAATTATATCGCAATAAAATCAGGACTGCTTCGCTGGTGGCCGATCCCGGTTGTTACCCTACCTGCTCTGTTATGGGAATAGCGCCTGCTTTAAAAGGCGAAATTGTCTCTCATCAGAATATAATAATAAATGCTGTTTCAGGTGTATCGGGAGCAGGGAGAAAGTCGGATCTGCCCTATTCTTTCTGCGAAACCGACGAGAATTTCAAGGCCTACGGTGTTGCAAATCACAGGCATACCCCTGAAATAGAACAGGAGCTGTCTTTACTTTGCGGAAAGCCTGTTCTGGTTTCATTTACACCGCATCTTGCCCCTATGAAGCGAGGTATGCTTGCCACCTCCCACCTGAGTCTTACAAAAGAGCTTAGCCCTGCCGATATCCATTCGCTCTATGAAGATTACTACAAAAACGAACCCTTTGTGCGTATTCTTCCTTTGGGACATCTGCCGGAAACCAAATATGTTGTCGGCTCCAATTATATCGATATTGGCATTACCGTCGATACCCGCTTAAATAAGCTTATTGCGGTTTCAGCCCTGGATAATCTGGGGAAAGGATCAGCCGGGCAGGCTGTGCAAGCACTTAATATTATGGCCGGAATTGATGAAACTAAGGGATTATTATCTCCGGCTCTGTATTTATGATCAGAATGATAATTTATTAAAGAGAGGGACTATTGATGTTTGATTACACTGAAATAATAAAAAAAGCCGGAATTCTTGTCGAAGCGCTTCCATATATTCAGGCTTTGTCAGGAAAAACCGTAGTTATCAAATACGGCGGAAATGCCATGATAAACGAGGATCTGAAAAACTCGGTGATGGAGGATATCACTCTATTAAAATATATAGGGCTGAATCCTGTGGT
>JBMNTI010000012.1:0-32948 GCA_050945655.1 Acetivibrionales bacterium
TCCTTTTTCCAGTTATATTCCTTCGCCGGTAACAACGACAGCCTTCCCCCCTACGGATATTCGGGCAAAGGTGATGATAAATGGAAATACACCTCTCATTATTCCGGCTTGAGGGTATCAATATATTTGGCGCCGAGTAGTGAATCCTTAAAAGGAATGTGGAAGGAATATTGAATTAATGTGGCTGTTAAACAGATTAGCTCCTGATTTCAAAACAATAGCAGATTTTAGAAAAGATAATAAAATGGCATTAATCGGTATATTTAAAGAATTCAGCTTGTCTTGTGATGAGATGAAATTGATAGGCAAAGAAATAGTGGCGATAGATGGCAGTAAATTTAGAGCTTGTAATAGCAGACGTAGAAATTTTACAAAAAATAGAAATAATGCTTGAACACTATGAGCAATCAGCAAAAAAATATTTAGACTTATTAGAAAAAATTGACGAAAATGATGTTGAAAACAGTGAGCTTGATTAAAATAAAATGCAAGAAAAATTGCTGAACTAGAGCTCTTATTATTAGTCCAAATTTTCTGTATTTATATGTTTTTGCCATTAAAGATGAAGGGACGGCAAAATATAAGAAACTGGCTTAGTTTAGTGGTTTAATATTAAAAGGTTTTCGCACAGCCTGCCGGTTCTGTTGTCTTACTGTCATACTAAAAAAGATTCCATGGATATTGGTTTGGAGGGGAGGATGTGAACAACATCCTCTCTTTTGTTGTGGGATGATTTATGCCTATCTGGTGAGACCATAGAGCAAGCATCTGGCCCTTATCCCCCTGATATCCGTATTTAGTGTCACCCACCAGCGGGGTCCCGTTGTGTAACATTTGAACTCTTATCTGATGGCTTCTTCCCGTATGAAGCCTAACCTTGACAAGGCTTAACCCCTGAGCCACGTTTAGCACCTCATAATCCAGAATTGCCTGTTTTGCTCCGGTTGTACCTTGCTTTACCACACTGACCACATTTGTTGCCTTATTCTTGAGAAGATTATCGGCAAGACGTCCTTTTAAGGCCTCAGGACAACCTTGTACCACACAAAGATATATCTTTTCCGTTTCATGATTTCTGATTTGTTCGGAGAGTCTTGAAGCGGCCTTGGAAGTCTTGGCAAATACCATCACTCCCCCTACCGGCCTGTCCAGTCTATGTACCAATCCCAGAAAAACATTTCCGGGTTTATTAAAACGGATTTTAATATCTTCCTTTAATAGCGTTAAAAAGTCCGGTGCCCCGCTAATATCCCCCTGAATCGGCACATTCGGCGGCTTTACCGCTATTAGCAAATGATTATCTTCGTAAAGCAACTCAATACTCAAGATCCAAAAATCCCCCGATCGTACATATTAAGTATGAGATATATTACCCCTGTTCCGCATTAAAGCACGACATAGCACCGCTAAACTATTGCTATTACAAGTAGTACTTGAATTATACCATGTTTCTTACGGTAGTTACTACTTGTTACCCGTTGCCGGAATCAAAGGTTACGAACGGGTACCCGAGAGCAACCCGTGAGCCAAAGATCTCATGCCGGGACATGGAGGAGCAGCAGACGGAGCCATGTCACTTACCGGTGTAATTGATTTGTTGGGCTGTGGTGCTAGAAGCGCTCGTAGTAAGAACTCTGTACCTGCTATTCTGCATATTCATAAGAATCAAGATACTTGTCCCTCTGATTCCTAAAACAGACTGCTGATTAACTCGGCAAGGCGGATCTTGGAATTCTCCACAATTTCAACAATACGGAATTTTATTTTTACCGGCCCATTCGCATTCTCGGTTATATCTGTGATAAGTTGATAATTATCTTCCCCTAAACCCTTTTTAAGCTGGCTCATAGCTTCTTCATCCATTTTAAGGCTATTGGCATCTGCAACACAAAGTGGCGGGAACATAATACACCACCAATTCCGGCCTTGGGCCGAACCCAATTCAACCCGAACTGCTTCATACATCCCGGCTGGAAGAGCCAAACCTTCATATTCTTTCGTAGGAAAAGGATAAACCCCGTATTTTGCAATTACGGCCGCATCAGAACCATTTTCTTTTACTACTCCGGCTGCTATTTCTTTAATTAATGGGAGACTTTCCTTCAAATAACTTGCTGCCTCATCTCTTGTGGCTCCGTCAGGATACTTTTCTTCCATATGCTTTAGAATAGCGTCACGAACCTTGAGTTTCAACTCCTGATCCAATTCCGAATCACTATTGGCTACAATATGAAGTCTGACGACATTATCGGCTATTTGTTTTTGTGTTGCTCCCCCGAATATTATGCATATTATAAGAACGACTAAAAGAAAGCGTGTAGCCACAGATAACAGCTGAATCACAGAACTTGTATCTTTAATGGCTGAGAAAATGCTTCTTTTATTAACCTTCATAAAATCACCATCCATTTATGCTTCTATTTCAATTATTCGCTTAAAACTCGATTTTCATTCAGGCGGATTGATTTCCCATGGAAGTTATTATTTAATACGGTTTTAAACGTTTTTTCATTTTTTTATCATGTGATAACCCGGAATTTGACTCTATAAATACTATCAGTGTTCCGATATAATAAAAAGAAAGGTGAAAGCTTATGACTATTCCCAATATACCCAATATTTCTTCTTTAATGAAGCAAAAAATTGCAGAAATCCAGGGACGTTTGCCCATTAAAATGAATATTCCTTCGGGCAGTAGTGCCGGTTTTGCCGAGGAATTGAATAAAGCTGCGGCTTCATATGAATCGGCATCCACAACTGCGAATTCGGCTGCACCGGTAATAGATATGGAACCCTTAACCACCGACGGGAAAAAAACTAAGTATCCCTTGGTTTCCGGCTCTTATGAATCGGTTTATCCCCGTCTTTCACAAACACAGATTAAGGAAATTATGCCCAGAATAGATGCGGCTATCAATACGTATTCAAAACAATTCGGCCTTGATCCGAAGCTGGTTCGTGCTGTTATAAAAGAAGAATCCGGGTTCCAGCCCTTTGCGCTTTCAACGTCCGGAGCGATGGGATTAATGCAGCTTATGCCGGGAACAGCAGAAGGTTTAGGTGTCACCGACGCCTACAATATCGAACAGAATATATTAGGAGGCACCCAATATCTCTACTATCAGTTAAAAGCCTTTGACGGAGACTTGGAGCTTGCCCTGGCAGCATATAATGCAGGGCCAAATGCGGTAAAAAAACATGGAGGAATTCCTCCATACACGCAAACGCAGAATTATGTAAAAAAAGTACTTAAATCTTATGAAATGTACCAGGCACTTGTGGACAATTAACAGGCTTATCCACAGTATCCACAAGGTTATCCACAAATAAAACGGGCAATACAAGCCGATTTTATGAATATTTCCACAGTCTCCACAGCTCAAAATATAAACATTTTCACAGATAATAGTTAATCGTTTGTGGATTAATAGAAAAATTTCGAATCCCTCTTAAAATCTTATAGACGCGCATTTGGTACGCATTTTGCCAATTATTTGTCAAATTGAGTGTGCCTCTCCTATGGCGAGATAAGGTATGGCATTCAATGTTAAATCCGCAAACTCACCTTTCAAAAAAGAAAAATAACCCACAGAAGCTATCATGGCAGCGTTATCTGTGCACAAAACCGGGGGCGGGCAAAAGGCTTTCATGCCTCTTTTTTTTGCTTTGCTTTGAAGTGTTTCCCGTAGAAGCGAATTTGCGGCAACACCGCCGGCAAGAGCTATTGTCTTTATGTTAAAACTCTTTGCGGCTCTTAAGGTATGATCGACCAGCACATCCACAACGGCTTGCTGAAATGATGCGCATATATCGGGGATATTAAGCTCCTCACCCTTTTGCCGGACTTGATTTACATGGTTAATAACAGCAGTTTTAAGGCCGGAAAATGAAAAGTCATAGGAACCGTTGGGGAAATTTACTCTGGGAAACCTAACAGCTTCCCTATTCCCCAACTTAGCCTGTTTATCGACAGCAGGCCCGCCCGGGTATCCCAAACCTAATACTCTTGCGATCTTATCAAAGACCTCCCCTGCCGCGTCATCTCTCGTCATCCCCAGAACCTCTATATCAAGATAATCCTTTACATGGACTATATGGCTATGGCCGCCTGAGGCGATAAGCCCAATATACGGAGGCTTTAATTCAGGGTGACTGATATAATTGGCGGCTAAATGCCCTTCAATATGATGAACCTTGATTAAAGGTTTATCTATAGCAGCAGCAACGGCCTTTGCCGCGGTGACGCCAACTAAAAGCGCACCTACCAGCCCCGGCCCATAGGTTACTGCAATCGCATCCACATCCTCCAAAGTTATTCCCGCATCTTTTAAAGCAGTATCGATAACGGGAATAATAAGCTCCACATGCTTGCGTGATGCTATTTCCGGAACCACTCCCCCATATTCGGCATGTAAATTTATCTGAGATGCGATAATATTTGATAATACATTCCTGCCGTTTATAACAACGGCGGCCGATGTTTCATCACAGCTTGTTTCTATTCCTAAAATAATAGTATCTTTCATTGAGTTTCTCACCCGTTCACAAAAATAAAACTTTCGATCTTATTGAAAAAACCATTGCAGTCTCTCTCTGAAAAATATCTGTCCGATAATTATCAGTGTCCCCAAGGCAAATACATAATAGGCGAAGTATTTCAGTTTCATTTTCTTAATAGCGTTCATCATTAGCTTTATAGCAAAGAATCCGGTAATCCCGGCGGCTGCCATACCTGCAAGCATATTCACAACACCTATGGATTCAAAAGAAAACGTATTATCTTTCATAATATCAACGGTATCTAAAAGAGCTCCTCCCAGAATAGGGGGAATCGACATCAGAAAAGAAAAGTCCGCAGCAAAATCCCTTTTTAGCCCAAGTATCAAAGAAGTAGTAATGGTCATACCCGAGCGGGAAACCGAAGGCAATAATGCAATCCCCTGCGCCGTACCGATCGTAAGTGAATCGGTGGTTTTTAGCTCTTTCAGGCCTTTTTTCCCGTCGGCCAGTTTTTGGGCAATCAAAAGAGCCGTACCTGTAAGCAGAAAGCCCGGGCCTAATATGAAGGGGCTCATATATGTGCTTTCTATAAAGTCTCCAAACAGAAAATTCAATATTATTGCGGGTATAGTTGCCACAACGATTTGCATTGGCAACTTGGAAAAAGGGTGCCGAAGCATTTCCATAACCTTTTCCCTGAAAAATATAATAACCGCAAATAAAGTTCCCACATGAAGCGCGATGTAAAAAGTCACTATCAACGATTGGGCCTGAGAGGAGGATATGTCTACTCCCAGAAGCTTTTGAAATAATACAAGATGTCCCGAGCTGCTGATGGGAAGGAACTCGGTCAATCCCTGTACTATGCCTAATATTATGGATTGTATCAAATTCATTATTTCCTCCGATAAAAGATTTGCAAGCTTTTCTTCTTCACTTACTCCGGCTTAAATGCCGCTTCAACATAAGTGTTCGGCGCATTCCAGAATATCCATTCATCATAGCCTGCATCATAAACAGCTTTCATCTGGGTCTGGTATTCCTCTGCTCCGTAGTCCATCCAATAGCCCTCCGGAAGAGTTTTCAGGGTAAACCCTTGAATATATGCACGGACATTCAGATTGTATCCTGGTGTTTTTTCAATGCGCTGTTTACCTACCATAAGAGTATTATATACAACTTCATATGGTTTTAGGTCAGGATGAGTAAATTTTATTCCATTTATTGTCTGACCGACACCATTAGACATCGAACCCTTTTTCGCTGAGTTTGCATAATGTGAAGGGTAAATCATGGGGCAAATATAATCAAGACTATTACCGATGGTTTCCAGGGTCTGGCCTATTTCTCCGTAGTCCTTCAATGAAATCATGGGCATGCCGAATATATCCGCCGAAAGAACTGTTTCGGGAGGAAGATTCATTCTCATATAGCGTATGAAATTCTCTATAGCTCCCGAGCGCGTCTGCCCCGGTGCAAAATCCATTTTATAAGTATACAGGCTTGTTTCGGGGAAACGGATATAGTCAAACTGTATTTCGTCAAAACCAAAGTTTACCGCTTCCTGGGCAATACTTAATATATAATCCCAAGATTCCTTTTTGGTTGGATCCAGCCACTTTGTACCGCTTTCCCATACCTCGCCGTTTGCCTTTTTTATGGCCAGATCAGGATTATAGGTTGTCATGACGGAATCTTTGAAAGTAACCATACGGGCTATTACAATAATACCGTTATCATGGAGTTTCTTTGTTACGGTTCTTATATCAAAACCGGGAGTATCGGCATTGGCCTTATTGACAACATCGATCTCTGAGTCATACATAAGCATGCCCGCATCATTTTTTATATCAATTACATAGGCGTTTATTTCTGTCCTGTTAGCCAAATCGATATAGTGATCCAAATTCTTTCTGACCGACGAAGCGTTCAGATACAGCGCTTTGACAGGAGGCATATTCTTGGTTTGGGTGCTTCGACTGTCCTGCGAAATCTCCGGATAAGGTGTTATGCCGTTAACAGGAGTTTGTTCCGGAATCGGCGTAGGTGTGGGGGTAGGTGTAGATGTGGGTGTAGGTGTGGGCGAAGGCAGTGTTTGGCTCGGTGTGGGCGTCTCTGTCGCAGCCGGTGTTTCCGTACCAGGCAAAGCCGATTGGGTAGGGCTTTCGGTATTCGGAGCAGGCGGAGTGCCTGGATTATATCTTGAAAGTAGTGCAAACACTGTTGCCAAAATCATCAAAGACAAGATAGCCGCTGTCACGATTAAGAAGTTTTGTCTTCTATTCTTTCTTGATGTCTTTGCCATCACTTTTTCTCCTTTTATCAAATGTAATTTTAGTGCATATGAAATATCAAGGCTAAGCCTTGATATTTATCACAATATTATACCATATTAGACGTTAGCTTTTAATCTTTGGTTTAGAAATAATTGCTGCTATATATCCAAAAGTTATGGCTGCCGTGATGCCTGCGGCAGCAGCTTTCACCCCTCCCGTGAAAATACCCAGTAATCCCACTTTATCGATCTCTTTCATTACACCCTTAGCCAACACATTGCCAAACCCGACAAGGGGAACGGTAGCTCCTGCTCCTCCCCAGTCTATTAAAGGCTGATAAAGACCAAAGAGTCCCAAAACGACTCCTGAAACCACGAAAATCACCATTATTCGGGCAGGAGTGATTTTTGTAAGATCAATCAGCAGTTGTCCGATTATACATATACATCCGCCCAGTAAAAAGGCCTTAAAAACATCAATCATTACCATCCTCCAAATCTATGCCTCAATTAAAACAGCATGGGCAATACCGGGTATAGTTTCCCCCTGCTGAATTCTTGTGGGGCTTAATAATGCTCCCGTGGCTACAAAAAGCACGCGTTTTATGATTCCTTGCATAAACTGGTTCAAAATATAAGTTGATAATACCACAGCACTGCATCCGCAGCCGCTTCCTCCGCAATCAACACCTTGCTTCTCAAGATCAAAAATGATCATGCCGCAGTCTTTGTGTTTGTTTTTTAAATCTATATTATTCCTTTTTAACAGGTCACGAAGCATAGTACTGCCAAAGCTCCCCAAATCTCCGGTCAGAATCAGGTCATAATCGTCCACGCTTCGCCCGGTATCTATAAGATGGCTTCTAATGGTATCACAGGCTGCCGGAGACATGGCCGCTCCCATATTATTCGAGTCTTTTATTCCCTCATCTATTATCTTGCCGGGAGTCAGACAGGTTATTTTCGGGCCTTGTCCTTCTTTTCCCAATACCATGGCTCCTGCTCCGGTGACTGTCCATTGGGAGGTGGGAGTTCTTTGCGTTCCAAATTCCAATGGGAATCGGAATTGTCGCTCTGCCGAGCAAAAATGGCTGGAGGCTGCGCATACCGCATATTCTACTGATCCTCCGTCAATAAGCATCGCGGCTATGACAAGAGCTTCACTCATGGTAGAGCATGCGCCGAACAGACCAAGATAGGGTGTATCCACATCTCTGAAAGCATAACTTGCCGCGGTGCACTGATTTAAAAGATCTCCCGACAGAATAATGTTAATGTCGGTAGACGACTTGCCGCTTTTCTCGAGAGCTTTGATGAAAGCATCTCTCAAAATGCGGGATTCTGCGGCTTCAAAAGTTTTTTCACCGGCATATTCATCATCCACCACATCATCGAAATACCTTGCAAGAGGACCATCTCCCTCTTTTTTTCCTGCAATTCCCGCACCGCTTAAGATAACGGGCGGCTTATCCAGAATTATTGTCTGCGTTCCTAACCTTTTTGCCATCTACATCACCTGCCTCCATATAAAATACAGAAGTCCTCCAATAACCGAAGCAAATATTCCATATACCAGAACCGGGCCGGCTATCAGAAACATTTTTGCCCCTACCCCCATAACATGGCCTTCTTTTTTAAATTCCATGGCAGGAGATACAATGGAGTTTGAAAAGCCTGTTATGGGTATTGATGCACCTGCTCCACCAAATTTTCCTATCTCATCATAGATATTTATTCCGGTTAAAAATGCCCCGATAAAAATCATTATAATACTTGTAACCGAAGCCACGGTTTCTTTATCAGCTCCAAAATCTTCAAAAACCAACATCACAGCCTGCCCGACGGAACAAATTATCCCGCCTGTTATAAAGGCGGCGAACAGATTCCGTACAATATGAGACCCAGGTGCCTTTTCTTCTACCAGCTTTTGATATTCGTGCTTACTAATCTGTTTTTTCAAGATTTCTGCTCCTCTCTGTCATATTAATTACATAAGTCCCCCGATTGGGCTCTTTTGAGCGGCTGCCGGACACAATAAAATATATCCCCGCAGCCAGCGCCGCAATAGCTACTACAGCTATTATTAAATAGAGAGAGATTCTGTTTTTCTTTGCATAATTTGCTCTTTCCATAAAAAAACACCCCGCATGATGATATAGTCTATTTTCTCATCACTACGGGGTTTTTATTCTTTTCATAGACAGAAGCTTATTAATTCTGTAAACATAATTAAGCGGCGTTGCTGCAGTAATTTAAAGCTTAACAAGGATTGTACGGCGAGTGCGATAGTATCCGTACCATCTGTCGACAATAGTGTATGTTTGCTACTGAAGCTTTTTCACTTTTTGGACCTGCTTTAACATTGGTAAATCCACAACTATCATGGTAATTTTCCCTTCATCTGCCGAAACCTGAATATTGCTGCCTTCATGGATTTTACCGGATAAAAACAACTCTGACAACTCGTCTTCTACATGTCTTTGAATGGTCTTTCTTAAAGGTCTTGCGCCGTATTTCTCATCAAAGCCCTTACTAATCAGGAATTCCTTTGCTTTTTCATCGAAGGAAATGCTCATGCCTTTCTCTTTTACGTCCATAGAAACCTGATTCAGCATTATTTCAAGAATTTGAGATAATTGTTCACGGCTCAGATATTCGAATACAATAATCTCATCGACCCTGTTCAAAAACTCCGGCCTGAATATTTCCCTTACCGCATTATTTACCTTTTTTTCAAGCTCCTCATAACCGTCTTTATTGAAGCCTATGCCGTTTGATTTCAGGCTTGTTCCGGCATTGGAAGTCATAATAAGAATAGTGTTTTCAAATCCGACGGTTCTGCCCATGCTGTCGGTCAGCCGCCCGTCCTCCATAATTTGAAGGAGCATGTTAAACACATCCGGGTGGGCTTTTTCTATTTCGTCAAGGAGCAATATCGAATATGGCTTCCTTCTTACCTTATCGGTAAGCTGACCGCCCTGATCGAATCCTATATATCCGGGAGGAGCTCCTATTAATTTGGAAACGGTGTGCTTTTCCATGTATTCCGACATATCAAGCCTGATCATAGCCTCCTCGCTGCCGAAAAGCTCAATGGCAAGAACCTTGGCCAATTCTGTCTTGCCAACTCCGGTAGGACCTACAAATATAAAGCTGGCCGGTCTTTTCTTTTTACTAAAATCCGAACGGGTTCTTCTTATAGCTCTTGCTAAAGCCGAAACAGCCTTCTCCTGACCTACCACTCTCTTGTGAAGACGTTCTTCAATCTTCAGAAGTTTGCTGGCTTCGGTCTCGGAAATACGCTGAACAGGAATACCGGTCCAATTCTCAACGACATAGGCAATATCGTCTACGGTTACATCCAAAGTACCAAGCTCTTTTTCCAACTCAACAATCTTCTCCTGAAGCCTGCATTCTTCCATTTTATAATCGGCGGCTTTTTGATAATCATCTATTATAGCTGCTTTTTCTTTTAGATCCTGAACCGTCTTGAGCCGTTCTTTACACTTCTGCAGTTCAATGTTTCCATGGTTTTTTAAATTCACTCTGGAACCCGCTTCATCTATGACGTCAATCGCCTTGTCAGGAAGAAATCTGTCGTGTATATATCTGGACGACAGTTTTACGGCGCTTTCAATTACCTCGTCCGAATAGCGCACCTGATGGAAATCCTCGTAATATTGTCTTAACCCCATCAGTATTTCGATACTCTCTTCCACTGTGGGTTCTTTTACCATTACAGGCTGGAAGCGTCTTTCCAACGCAGAATCCTTTTCAATATGCTTTCTGTAATCCTCAAGGGTTGTGGCGCCGATGATTTGCACATCTCCGCGCGCCAATGCCGGTTTAAGAATATTAGCGGCATTCATGGCCCCGCCTTCGGCTTCACCTGCCCCCACAATGTTATGAATCTCGTCTATTACCAGGATTACGTTTCTCTGCGCCTTAGCTTCATCAAGAATAGCTTTCATCCTGGCTTCAAACTGACCTCTGAATTGTGTTCCAGCTACAATAGCCGCAAGGTCGAGAAGATAAATTTCCTTATCAAATAGTTTCGCCGGTACGGTGCTGTTAACTATGCGCATGGCTAAACCCTCAGCAATGGCTGTTTTGCCTACTCCCGGCTCTCCCAGAAGCACAGGATTATTTTTTGTCCTGCGATTCAGGATCTGAACTACCCTTTCAATTTCTTTTTCTCTTCCAATAACACAGTCAATCTCCCCTGCAAGGGCTTTCTCATTCAAGTTAGTCCCGTATGTGTTCAGATTTTTCCGCGGAGCTTTTGCCTGCGGCCTTGGTTCAGCATTTTTTATCTGCTTATGGGGAGACTTTTCATTCTCCGACAATGGGCCGAATTTCGAAAAAGCATTATTAATAAAACGAAGCATAGAGTTTGTGTCCTCTTCCCCGTTGTTATCGGCCGAAACCGATGTTGGTTCATTGTCTTGTGGAAAGCTTTGGATAAACTCATCCATATTAATTGTTCCGAACATCTCCGCCATCTGGGTGTTCAAATTTTCAATATCCTCCTGAGTCATTCCCGACTGGGCAATCATCTGCTGCAAGGGTGCTAAACCCTGCTTTTGCGCACATGAAATACAAAGGCCAAGAGGCTCGGCTTTTCCATCTATTACACGGGTAATAAATACAACCGCAACGTTTTCTTTGCAAATAGAACATTTTACCATTCTGTCAATCAACTCCTTATATTCCGTAGCTTTCATACAATGACTGTGAGAAACTCCGGGGATCCGTTCCGGATTTCCCGGCATCATGTAATGTCATTCTAATCAAGCTGAAGGCTGATTATACCTATTATGACCCGCCGTCTTTCGAAACGGGAAAATTTTTAATTCCTTACTACAAGTATATTTATATTATAGCATAAGCCGGGACCTTGAACAATAAAACAGTTTGTCTTTCCCTTACCTTTAATTAACTAAAAAACCCGGATAAACCGGGCTATATTTGTAATACTTTTATATCCTTTTCATTACGGTAATCGCATTACCCCTGGTGTTAAACTCCATGCGATCACATAATTCATTCACTATAAGAAGACCTCTTCCCGATTCATCCATATTAACAGGGTTGCATTCCAATGCCTTATTAAGCAAAAAATGTTTTGTTTGAACAGGCTCAAACCCGCAGCCCTGATCTTTGACTGTTATTCCAAGAACCCTGCTGTCCTCCTTAAGCCAGATTTCCACACGAATCTTTTTATTCGCATCGCAAACATTTCCATGCTTTATAGAATTTTGCATCAGTTCGCACAGAATAACTTTTATATCAAAACATTGTTCATTATCCAGCGAATATCTCACTTTAAGCATATCCAAAATATTTCTGACCTCGCTGCAAACTATATAAGCATCTGTTGCAATATCTTTGCTATAAATTTTTGTGTCCTGGTTATAATCCATCCGCATAACCATTGATAACCTCCATAATGCAGACGTATGAGTATACCTCATAGTTTTTCCACTATAAATTATATACCCCGTTTTACTTCTTTAAAATCATTCTGAATTTTTCCAGTGTTCTTTTTTCTAAACGGGAAATATACATCTGAGATACATGAAAATAATTTGCGATTTCTTTTTGCGTATTATTCTCAAAGAAGCGAAGCCTTATGAATTGCTTTTCGGTCTCATCGAAATTGTGCATGGCCTTCTCTAGAAAATCACGGTTGTTTATTTTCTCAAATGTGTCATCCTCTTCACCTACCGTTTCGTGAAGCTCAAGATTGTCTTCATCGAATACGGTTTGGTCAAAAGACTGTATGTTATAAACATTCCATGATTCTATGATTTCAAGTATTGTCTCCTCTTTCATATTAAGATAATCGGCTATTTCATCTACCCTGGGAGCCCTTTTATGCTTCTGCATCAGATATTCCCTGGCCAGATTAACCTTTTGATAAACCTCATATATCCGCCTTGGTATGCGAATAACCGATGCCTTATCTCTGAAATAGCGTTTTATCTCGCCTATTATTGTAGGTGTCGCAAAGCTGACAAACTTAACATCCTCAGAAGTGTTGAACCTTTCAACAGCATTAATTAAAGCGACACACGCCACCTGATAGATGTCGTCACACTCTACCCCGCGGTTCATAAATTTTTTTGAAATGATGTCGGCCAGATACAAATACTTTGCAACTATTTTGTTTCGAATTTCTACATCCCTGTTTATGTAGTATGCTTCAAATAATTCTTTTTCAGACTGTTCATCAGTCTTTATAGCCTCTTCCTTCCTGCTCATTTCAAACTGCCTTTCCGAGCTTTTTTACAATTTTTATTACGGCGTTGCCTTGCTTTGTGATTTCAACCTCATCCATAAGTGAGCTGATAATAGCCAATGCAAACTTGTCCGTCTCGTCATCGAACAGATTAGGAATGTTTCGTTCCGGAATATAAAATGTAATTGAGATTCCATCGTCAAGACAGAGAAAATCCACATTTACTCTTTCCGCACCCGGACTCTTTTCGATAAACTTGCCTAACACCTCTGAAAGAGCGACTTTTATATCGTCAATGATATCTATATCAAAGCCGAGCCTGCTGGCTATTCCCGAAGCAGTAAGGCGCACAATACTCACGTATTCCGCTTTCAGTGGAATGAGCACAGAAACTGTGTCCATAATGTTCATTCTTTATACCTCCTCGATAATAAAAGCCTTATCCAGGCCGGTAATTTTAAAGAGTTTGCGCACAGTAGTTCTTGGGTTCCTTATTATGATATTGTGGTTCTTTTCTCTGACACGCTTTAGCGCGCCTACTAAAATTCCTAAGCCCATACTGTCAATATAGGACAAATCGCTACAGTCCAGGATTATATCCTGCTGAACATCGTTAATGGATTGAGAGAGACTTTCTTTAAAATCAGGAGCCGAATAAATATCAATTTCACCCTTAACAGCAAGGATAAGATTTTGCCCGTCGTTGCGCTCGGTACTCAACTCAAACATTTTTTACACCCTCCAAAAACTATTGCTCATATCATTCGAACAATTTTTTTTACAAATATTACAGTGTTTTTTTTATTGTCGCTTATATAAATACATGATACACTTCCCGGCCGCCATATCTGTTGACCCCATTGATAGTTGTATTTTTGCAAGCTGTGAAGAATTAAACCCATCTAAAATTAAATATCGTAATTCTATTCCGCAAATTCAAGAGTAAATTTCGTTTGCATGCTAAATCTTAGCCTTATTCTTTATCCTTAGGCTTCATGGTTGGGAATAATAAAACGTCTTTTATAGAAAATGAATCGGTCAGTAGCATAATAAGGCGGTCAATACCAATGCCCAGTCCACCGGTAGGAGGAAGCCCGTGTTCAAGCGCTATAAGAAAATCTTCGTCCATCATGTTGGCTTCTTCATCCCCGGCTTCTCTTCTATTAACTTGCGCTATAAAACGCTCTCTTTGGTCTATCGGATCATTTAGCTCCGAGTAGGCATTCCCGAACTCCCTTCCTGTAATAAACAGCTCAAACCGCTCTGTTAATTCGGGTTTGTCCGGTTTCCGCTTTGTAAGAGGCGAAACCTCTACCGGATAATCCAAAATGAAGGTAGGCTGAATTAAATTGGGCTCGGCGTACTCCTCGAACATCATACTTAAAATCTCGCCTTTAACCGGGTTCCCTTCCAGATTCATCCCTTTTGCTTTAGCTGCATTTCTTGCCTCTTCATTGGTTTTAACAGAATCAAAATCCACACCGGCATATTTCAATACTGCCTCAGTCATTGTAAGTCTTGACCACGGAGGGGTCAAATCGATTTCCTGCCCCTGATATTCTATTTTCATCGTGCCTAGCACCTCTTGGGCTACCGACGATATTAAGCTCTCAGCCAGTTCCATCATACCGTGGTAATCTGTATATGCCTGATAAACCTCCATCATGGAGAACTCAGGGTTATGTTTTATTGACATGCCTTCATTGCGGAACATGCGGCCAAGCTCATAAACCCTCTCCAGACCGCCTATGATCAGACGTTTCAAATAAAGCTCCGGAGCTATTCTTAAATACATATCTATATCCAAAGTATTATGATGGGTTTTAAAAGGCCTGGCAGCCGCGCCCCCTGGAATTGTATTTAAAATCGGAGTATCCACCTCAAGGAAATCCCTGCTGTCAAGGAATCTTCTGATTGCTGCTATTATCCGGCTTCTTGCAATAAAAGTCTTTTTTACGTCAGGATTTACGATTAAATCAAGATATCTTTGCCGGTAACGGGTATCGGGATCCTTAAGTCCGTGAAATTTCTCAGGAAGCGGCCTAAGTGATTTTGACAAAAGGGTGAAAGAATCAACATGAATTGATATTTCTCCCATGCGGGTTTTAAATACACGACCAGTAACACCAATAATATCACCGATATCAAGCTTTTTAAAGCTTTCGTAATAATCCTCGCCAACATCATTTATTCTTACATATAGTTGAATTCTTCCATCTCTGTCCTGAATATCACAGAAGCTTGATTTTCCCATACCGCGCTTGCTCATAAGCCTGCCGGCTAAAGAAACATTTTTATTCTCATACTCCTCAAAATTAGAAAGAATCGCAGCGGTTCTATCTGTAACTTCATATTTTACAATATGAAACGGATCGTGCCCTGATTTTTGAAGCTCGGACAGCTTGTTTCGCCTGACCTGTAAAATTTCGTTCAAATCCAATTGTTCATTGTTTATTTCAATAATTTCAGACATTCTTACCTCCAAAAAGTGTTTGAAAAGAAAACAGCTTACATTATTATGTAAACTGTTGTATTACCGAAACATAATTATATCCTAAATTTAGAATACAAACAAGAACTATTACTTATATATACTGAGTATCTTATACCTTATTTTTCCTCCGGGAACCTCCACATCGATTGTGTCGCCTGCTTTGTGTCCCATAAGCGCACTGCCTACCGGCGATTCGTTCGATATTCTATTGGAAGCAGGGTCAGCCTCGGTTGAGCCCACAATCTGGTAATCATACTCTTCCTTTGATTTAATATCGCGAATCTTTACTTTTGCCCCTAAGTTAACGATTTCGGTATCTACTTCCTCTTCGTCAATAATTGTAGCATTTTTGAGCATCGTTTCCAGTTGGATAATGCGGACTTCATTCTGTGCCTGTTCATTTTTTGCTTCGTCATATTCCGAGTTTTCTGAAATATCGCCAAATGCTAGTGCCTGTTTAATTCTATCTGCTATTTCTTTTCTTTTTTCACCTTTTAGATACTCTAACTCTTCTTCAAGCTTTTTGAGACCTTCATAAGTAAGAAGGACTTCCTTTTTGCTCATTTTTTTCTCCCCTTTTAGTATTACGTTGCTCCCCATTAACGACAATACATTATTTGCATTACGATACATTATAGTGTACGGCTTATATGATGTCAAGAAATAAAAGCAAACCTCAATTCGAGCCGTTTTAACACCTCCGCATCACTAATATCCCAAGTATTTGCGCATACCATCATGATAAAACATTCAAGCACTCCCGCTTCCCATGCGCATAATAATTGCTGTCCTATTCTTCTCTTTATCCTGTCGGAAAATTCTATGCTGATATTGAATATTTTTTGTAATTTTGTATCGATTATCTTCATTGCTCCGAAATCCACTATGGTGCCTTTAAACTTTTTGGGCAACACATCGAAGCTTTCGTTGTCATCAGGGAACCTGATCCATATTCCGGTACGGTTCAACACATCGTAATCTGTTGTTATATGAACCGGTATCCCCGTTTCCAAAAAAGCTTTCTCCGCCTCAATGGGTTCGTTTACTCCTTTAGGTATAAGTATATTAATTGTTTTTACTTTTGTGATAAGTATTTCAATTGCATGTTCAAGATATTCGGATGCTCCCGTGACAAGTATTTCCTTATTGATTAAGCTACCTAAACCCTTGATTAACCCTAATATCTCATGAAACCTGCGTAGAGCCAATTCCCTCAAAATATTTGTGAAGATCGGCGCATCATCCTGATAAATACCATTGATAGCCGGATGTTCCAGAACCGGCCAAACATTTTGCTCGTTAAAAATCCTGTCAAGCCTGGCCTTTAGTCTTTTTCTAAAGCCCGGGCGGGAAAATGCCTCGGTATCTTTGTAAGGCAGCAGGCATACCACTAAGTTAAGGTCGCTAATAACCTCAATTTGATATGTTTTAAGCACAGCAGGCTTCCACCCCTTTTTCTTGACAGGCAGAAGAATTCCTATGTTCATTATAGCTCCCGGGTATTTAATCCTGCTAAATAATACTGAAGAAATGTATTAATGATAACAAGAATTTATCCCTGCACACTATAGTTAGGTGCTTCTTTTGTTATATATATATCATGAGGATGGCTTTCTTTAAGGCCTGCGCTGGTTATTCTGATAAACTTTGCGTTATTCATAAGTTCCTCAATATTTTTTGTTCCGCAATATCCCATTGCGTGCTTTAAGCCTTCTACCAGCTGGAATATGGTATCTGCAAGGGGACCTTTGTATGGCACTCTTCCCTCAACACCTTCGGGCACCAGTTTTGTGGTTCCTTCCTGGAAATAACGATCCTTGCTACCCTGATTCATTGCAGCCAGTGAGCCCATACCTCTATATACTTTAAATCTTCTACCCTGGAAAATTTCCGATTCTCCGGGGCTTTCTTCTGTTCCAGCAAACAGATTGCCAATCATAACCACGTTGGCGCCTGCAGCGATAGCCTTAGGAATATCGCCGCTGTATTTAATCCCGCCGTCTCCAATAATTGGTATATTCAGTTTTCTTGCCTCAATACTGCAATCATTTATAGCTGTGATCTGCGGCACTCCAATTCCGGCCACTACTCTTGTAGTGCATATTGAGCCCGGGCCAATTCCTACCTTAACAGCATCAGCTCCGGCCTCTGCCAACGCTCTTACAGCCTTTGCAGTTGCCACGTTGCCTGCAATAACCGGAATGTTGGGAAAAGCATCCTTGATTTTTGCTACACCTTCCACAATATTCCGGGAATGACCATGTGCTGAATCCAGTGTTATTACATCGACCTTTGCATTAATAAGAGCTTCAACCCTATCCAGCATATCGGCCGTAACACCGACGGCTGCCCCTACAAGCAGTCTTCCGTTCTTATCTTTTGCCGAATTGGGATATTGTATTGCTTTTTCAATATCCTTTATGGTTATAAGGCCCTTAAGATACCCTTTATCATCAACAAGGGGAAGTTTTTCTATTTTATGTTTACATAGTATTTCTTTAGCTTCGGTCAGTGTAGTTCCCACAGAAGCAGTTATCAAATTCTCTTTTGTCATTACATTACCGATTTTCTGACTGTAGTCGGTTAAAAACCTTAAATCACGGTTTGTAAGAATTCCAACCAGCAACCCGTCTTCGGTAATGGGAACCCCGGATATCCTGTATTTTGCCATTAATTCATTTGCATCCTGTATTGTATGGTCAGGAGAAAGAAAAAACGGATCTACAATAACACCGTGTTCAGATCTCTTTACCCTGTCAACCTCAGTAGCTTGCTGTTCTATAGTCATGTTTTTATGAATGATACCTATACCGCCTTCACGGGCAATAGCGATAGCAAGTCTTGCTTCGGTAACAGTATCCATGGCTGAGCTGATTAAAGGTATGTTCAGTTTGATTTCTTTGGTCAGATATGTGGAAACATCGATATCCTTTGGAAGAAGCTTCGAATACTGCGGAACTAATAGTACGTCATCAAATGTCAAACCAAGTTTTTCAAACTTATCAACCATGTTTAATCCTCCATAAATATAAAAACTCTAAAGTAATTTTGGATACATAATACATAATAGTTACAGCCCTGAAAATTATTATACCTATTATACTTTATAGCCTTTTAAAAATCAATTTAAGATTGTCGATTTCCATATAGATTCATACAAATCGATAAAATCGTTATTATTCAGCGTATTTGATGATCTTGCGAAAGCGGCTTTGCTATGTATGATGTTTGTATGTGCAAAGCCTTTATTTTATTTTTTTGTCGTGGTACAATATTTTATATCGACTGTTAAATGTAATCCATATTATTTTCTTCTTGTTGGCATACTTTATTACTTCTCTATAAATTCATATACATATTTAATAATAGCCACACAGTATGGTGATATTATGACAGACCAAAGGTCAATTGTAGATGTACTGTTAGATGAATGTGACCGTCATACAAGTTTATATACGGGAAAAGAAATGGAGTTTGCCCAAGAGGCCTTGAATTTGTCAAAGGTACTCCAATATGATATTGGCATATATGAGAGCCATTTTCGTATAGCCCGGTCTATGATGTCAAACAGTAATAATGAGGAAGCCATCGATCATCTTAAGATATGTTATACCATCGCCAATAATCATCGCGATACGGTTCGTATTGCGCGGACAGCAAATTCATTCGGTATAGCCTATTATAATCTTGGTGTTATATCCAAAAGCCTTGATAACTTACTGGAAGCATTGGAAATTTCGAAGGCAAAAGAATACCCTGATATAGAGTGCCGGGTTTACAATAATATATGTAGCATACTAACAGAGCTGGGAGATCATGAAACCGCTCTGGAGTATTTATATTCACTTCTTGGCAAATGTGAGAGCAGCGGATATGAAATATTCCCCAAATGTATTATATACAGAAACTTAGCCCATACCCTTTACCGTATGAACAGAGTCAATGAAGCGGAAACCTTTGTGGGCCAGGCAATGGAAGATTCTATCAAGCAGGAAAATTTTCAGATGCTCTGTGAAAGTTATTACATAATGGGCGAAATCCGCGCCGGTCAGAAGAATCTTGCCGAGGCAAAGGAATATCTATTAAAAGCCCTTGCCCTTGCCAATGAAACAAACAATAGTTATTATCTTGTACAAATACGCATTAGCCTCAGTAAGCTGTACTGCGAAATCAAATCCTATGATACGGCCTATCAAACAATTTTAGATGCCTATAACTTTGCTATGAAGCTTGATTACCCGATGCTAAAGCGAAACACTGCTCTTTCCATGGCTGAAATCTGTCAGATCATCGAGAATAAACAAATGCTTATTGAGGCGTTAACATCGTATAAAGAGATAACCCGGACGCTGGAAAAAGAGACTCTGCGCCGCCAGCAGGTTTTTACCAAAACGCAGCTTATGCTGTTTAACTTAAAAAAAGATAATGAACGGCTTCGAAATGAAATAGAGCAGGATCATCTTACAGGTTGTTTAAGTGGGCGTACCTTTCCTGATCGTATTGTCCAGACACTTTCAATATGCGGGAACAAAGGTTCTTTAGTTTTTATGGACGTTGATAATCTTAAGACCATTAATGATTCTTATGGGCATGACGCCGGGGATCAGCTTCTTAAGTCCTTTTCTACCGATCTTACAAGAGTTCTGCCTAAAGAAGCCCTGAAAATTAGAATTTCAGGCGACGAATTCATTGTATTTATTCCAAAGGCAGGAAAAAGGGAAACCGTTAAAGTCATTGATAAGCTAATTGAGACACTTGCTCTGCCCCGAATGATAGGTCCGGCGATGATGCCTGTGCTGGTGAGTGCCGGAATCGCCCTTTACCCGGACCATTCAACTGATCTTATTAGCCTTAAGAAAATGGCCGATGCCGCAATGTATTCGGCAAAACAGGCCGGTCGCGGCGGATATCGCATATACAACGCATCATTAATATGATTATGAATAAAGGGGAAGCCCCCTGTCCCTATTTTTATGTTACCAAGTAGGTCAGGGGCAGGGTTTTCACTCCTGCGTAAGTCAACAAGTTTGCTGGTGCAAGATTCTCACATCTCACCTCTAGCATCTAACTAATGCGGCACGCATTATATCTACAGCCTGTGCAAAACTATTTTGATATACATTTTATGATATTTGATAATGTAACCGTAAATAAGCGGCGTGCTTACTGCGATTTAGAGCGAAGAATTACTCCGAAAATATGCGGCGTGCTTGCTGCGATTTAGAGCGAAGAATTACTCCGATGTCGTCCTGCATGCAGCGTAGCGCCATACGTGTCATCCTGAACGGAACGATACGCCATACGTGTCATCCTGAACGAAACGATACGCCATACGTGTCATCCTGAACGAAACGAAGTGGAGTGAAGGATCTTTTGGTTATACAATAAGATCCTTCGCTGACGCTCAGTGTGACAATGTCAGCTATAGATCTTGACCAAACCACAGAAGCCACAACAACAACAACCCTTCGCTGACGCTCAGTGTGACAATGTCAGCTATAGACCTTGACCAAACCACAGAAGCCACAACAACAACCCTTCGCTGACGCTCAGTGTGACAATGTCAGCTATAGTGCTAAACTTGCATAGGTTTAATACTATTGGTGGTTTTCGCACAGGCTGCCGTCCGCTTATCCCGCTAATTATTGTACTTGCTCATGGCTATTTCCAATGACGCGCAAACTATAGTAACAGCTGCTTTTGCAGCATTTTCGATGGCAGTATTGACCAGCTTTCTCTCTTCATCTGAGAAACGACTCAATACATAGTCGGCCAAATCCATCTGATCCGGAGCTTTGCCTATTCCTATACGTATCCGCGGGAAATCCTCTGTTTGTATATGGCTTAAGATGGAACGCATACCATTATGTGTTCCCGGACTGCCTTTAGCCCTGATTCTTAAACGACCGATATCCAAATCAGCGTCATCGTATATAATCACAAGATTTTCATAAGGCACCTTATAGTAATCTATAATTTCACGAATAGCCTCACCGCTATTGTTCATATAAGTCTGCGGCTTAACCAGAAAAACTTTCTGTCCCTGAATCAATCCGTCTGCTATTAAGGACTTGTGCTTTGATTTGAAATTATTGATTCTGTATTGTGCGGCAAGAAAATCAATAGTATCAAACCCGACATTATGTCGGGTTCGCTCATATCTTGATCCCATATTTCCCAATCCGGCGAAAATAAACATAATAACCTCTTCGTTTACTGTTGAGTAAATAGTGTTGATATCGATATGTCACCGTATATTCTTTCAATGGCCTCGGCAAAAACATCTCCCACAGATAGGGTAGTAATCTTGCTTATTCGTTTTTCCATAGGAAGAGGAATGGTATTTAATGTTACCAATTCCTTAATTGCCGAGGTACGGATTCTATCGATAGCAGGGCCGGAAAGAACCCCGTGTGTACAGCAGGCATAAATTTCAACCGCTCCCAAATCTCCCAAAGCATTAGCCGCATTCACTACGGTACCGGCGGTATCGATCAGGTCATCCACCAATATTACCTTTTTGCCTTTGACATCACCAATAATATTCATAATTTCGGTAACATTTGCCTTTGGTCTTCTCTTGTCTATAATAGCAAGTGGTACATCAAGCTTTTCCGCAAATTTTCTGGATCTGCCGACGCTGCCTATATCCGGTGAAACAACAACTACATCATCTGTTTTCCCGGCAAATTTTTTGTAAAAGAACTGTGCAAGTATCGGCGTTCCTAAAAGATGATCCAGCGGAATATCAAAGAAACCCTGAAGCTGCGGCGCATGGAGATCCATGGTAAGAACCCTGTCGGCTCCGGCTACGGTAATAAGGTTGGCCATGAGTTTTGCCGAAATAGGATCTCTGGCTTTTGCCTTCCGATCCTGCCGGGCATAACCAAAATAAGGAATAACAGCCGTGATACGCCCTGCCGAAGCACGTTTGAGCGCATCAATCAGAATAAGCAATTCGATAATACTATCATTAACAGGCGTACAGGTGGATTGGATGATAAACACATCCGATCCTCTGACAACCTCATTTATGCTGATTGCTATCTCCCCGTCAGAAAACTTTGAAACTATAGATTCCCCCAGAGGCAATCCCACCTTTGCTGCAATTTCTTCTGCGAGCTGCCTGTTCGAATTCCCCGTGAAAATCTTAATGTCTTTACCATGAAGATTCATATGATCTAATAACCTCCAACTAAGATAATCATTATTTTACATCTAATCTTTTTCTTTTTACCCAGTCCGCAATTATTGTCTGGCGACTTCTGGCTATAGCCAATGCATATTCCGGCACCTCATCGGTTATTGTTGAACCGGCTGCAATATACGCATAATCATTTATAACCACAGGTGATACAAGATTAACATTACATCCGACAAACGCATGATCACCAACCGACGTTCTGTTTTTCTCTTTGCCGTTATAATTTACGACAACGGCACCGCACCCTACATTGACATGTTCCCCAATATCTGCGTCTCCTATATACGATAAGTGCGGTATTTTGGAATTATTTCCGATATTGGAGTTCTTGATTTCCACAAAATCTCCGACTTTAATATCTTCCCCGATATTTGAGCCAGGTCTTATGTATGCGAAAGGACCTACCTTTGTGTTATTCCCAATCCGGGATTGAATCATAACCGAGTTCATAAAATGTACACCATCTCCAACAATGCTGTCTTCAATCCGGGAATATGGCCCAATATGGCAATTCCCGCCGATAGCAGTATCCCCCTCAAGTATGGTTCCGGGATGTATAACCGTATCTTTACCTATTTTCACTCGGTTATGGATTATACAGGTTTCAGGTAAATGGAAAATGACGCCATTATCCATATGGTTCTTTATGATACGGTTCAAAATGATGCGTTCAGCCTCTGACAATTGATTTTTGTCATTAACCTGAAGCAATTCATCGGAATCGGAAACTCTGTAACCGCTGACCTTATAACCGACGGCATAGCATTTCTTTATCATATTTTTAATACTAAGACTATTGGTATCGTCCTCTTGAGATGAAATTTCGTCTATAAGCAATTGGGTATTCATTATGCAAATATCGGAAAGGCTTCCCTCAGTATTTGAAAGAACAGTAATCTGATTATTTTTTACCAAATGGTATTTATAGGCTGCTTTAAGAGTATTGCCGCTTATTATAGGGCATTCACCCGGTATTATCAGTACTGTTATGTACTCCAAAAACGCTTCCCGAATCTTTGATGTGAGCTTATCATCCGTAGATTTCTCGTTGTTCTGTATTAAAACTGCATCACCCGGAATAAGTTCTCCAATCCGATCCCAATTTTGAACTGATAGAACTACAGATTTCTCGGAGCCTGCTTCAAGCCCTGCATCAATTGCATAGGATAACATGGCTTGTCCGCATATCTTTAAAGCATACTTCGGCAAAAATGAATTCATCCTGCTTCCTTCATCTGAAGCAATAATTAATGCCGCCAGTTCCTGCATAAGCTTTAAACCTCCTACTTTTAATAGATTTTTTTCATATATTCATTAATTCATAGCCACATTTATTCTCTCATTTTTATTATACCATTTCAATTGACATTTTGACATTTTTACGCAACAAAATAGGCACTTCTTGATTATGAAGTGCCTAAGCTCATCGGCATTTTGGAAATTATTCCTTAATAGTTGTACCCGCAGCTTCTTCTTCGGCCAGCATAGACTGATATTTCTCCAGTATTGCATTTTGCACCTTGTTTCTTGCCTCTGCGTTAATAGGATGCGCAATGTCTCTGAATTCTCCAGTTGGTGTCTTACGACTAGGCATTGCTATAAAAAGTCCGCCTTGACTTTCAATTATTTTGATGTCATGAATAACAAATTCATTGTCAAAAGTAATTGACACCACTGCTTTCATTTTCCCTTCTGCTTCAACTTTACGAATCCTAATGTCTGTAATCTCCATTTTAGCAGCCCACCTTCCGATTTAGCAATGTAGTTTTATGTTTGATGTTATAAATTCGCCAAATATACCGAAATTCCTCCTTTTTTAAAAAAGATTTTTAATATTTACCATCAAATTAATTGGTTCAGGCTCATAAAACGTGCATGATCACTAATCATGCAAGGATATTTACATATAATAATTTATGGCATTAAAATTTGATATTATGGTAATGTTACCCTTTAATAGCCAAACTTTTTCCTGCCTTGTATAAATGCTTGTATTTGATATATAATTCTATCTGAAATGTTGCTTTCGGGGTGTATAATGGAACAGCAGAACTTTATTCTCCATAAAAACAATATGACTGTGCATATGATCGGAATCGGGGGCATAAGCATGAGCGGCCTTGCCGATATTCTTATGAATAAAGGTGTTATAATCACAGGTTCAGATTTGGTAAAAACAGAGATTACCGACAAATTGCAGAGCAAGGGAGCAAATATAAATTACTCCCATAATGCTTCAAATATAACCAATCAGGATCTTGTTGTCTATACGGCTGCCATTTCTATGGATAATCCTGAAATAATCGAAGCTAAAAACCGCAATATACCTATTATTGAAAGATCGGAGCTTTTAGGAGCCATAATGGATCAATTTGAAAACAGCATAGCTGTTTCAGGTACCCACGGTAAAACAACAACCACATCAATGATCGCATCGGTAATTTTAGAGGCAGGTCTTGATCCAACTATCCATATCGGCGGTTTACTTAACCTGATAGGCGGAAATACCCGAATAGGTAACAGCGAGTATTTTATTGCCGAAGCTTGCGAGTATAAGAACAGTTTCCTGCAATTCAGGCCTTCCTTAGCCGTTGTCCTGAATATAGACGCAGACCATCTTGATTTTTTTAAAAATGTAGACGAAATAAGAAATTCTTTTGAGCGCTTTCTCGGCAATGTCAGGACTCCCGGAATAATTGTGATTAATATTGATGATCCTCAAACAAAGACCCTTTCAAAGGTGCTTACACGTCCCGTGGTCACTTATGGCATCAATTCCAACGAAGCTGACTGGAGTTGTGAAAACATTACCTTCAAAGAGGGCTATGCAAAAACAACAATATTGCACAAAAAATCTCTGTGGGCTAAGATCAGCCTTGCCGTACCCGGACTTCATAATGTCTCCAATTTATTGGCTGCTATTGCGGCATGCCACAGCTTAGGTATAAGCAAGAGCGCCATAATAAACGGATTGGAAAAATATAAGGGTACCCACAGGCGCCTTGAGGATAAAGGGATTCTTTACGGTGTAAGAGTTATGGACGATTATGCCCATCACCCCACCGAGATTCAGGCTAGCCTAAGCGCTGCCAGAGCATTGGCTACAAATCGCCTATTTTGTATTTTCCAACCCCATACTTATACAAGAACTTATGAGCTTATCGATGATTTTTCCAAATCCTTCGGTCAGGCCGATACTGTAGTTGTTACAGATATTTATGCGGCCAGGGAAAAAGATACCGGTCTTATTAACTCCCGGATTTTAAACGACCGGATAAACATGATTACGGGAAATTCGGTTTATTTATCCAAGTTTGAGGACATAGCCAAATTTCTTCATGACAATACGACCGCCGGAGACCTTGTTATTACAATGGGGGCGGGGAATGTATATAAAATTGGTGAGATGTTTCTTGCCCACTCCGGTAATTAGCGCTTACCAGAGTTTTGTCACTAAAACCGTCATATCATCATGATTCCCCTGAGAACGGTTTTTTGCTTCATCAATAATTCCATCGGCTATGAGTTGAGCATTTATTGTGTCAAGACCCTCAATAAATTTACGGAGCCCCGAAGTTTCCCCGGAAACAGAAAATGCCTCAAGGATACCGTCGGAGATCATTATTACAAAATCACCTCTGGTTAGAGTGCAAGGCTTATAATGCAATGCCGAGGAATCTCCGGAATCATTCTTATCCATAACTATTTCTTCGGCACCGTATCTGCCCTTAATAAACGACGGGGAAGCCCCGTATTTGTAAAAAGATGTCGCACCACTCGTAAGATCTATGGAACATAAATCGATTGTTGCCAATCTTTCATTATCGCCCCGCATATTCAAATACAGGTTTAATAACCTGATTGCCTGCCCGGTTTCTATTCCGTCCTCCAATAAATTCTCAAGCATTTGAATAGCGTTCCTGCTGAACTTATCGGCTTGTTTTCCGCTACCCATACCGTCACTTATAGCACTTATATGAATACCCTGGCATGTTAAAAAGAAGGTAAAATTATCACCGGACATAATCGAGGTCTCCCTGACCGAACGGGCGACTCCGGTAACCGTTTTATATCTGGGCTTTTTCATGTATCTTAAAACAGTATGTCCAAGAAAAGTACGCCTGCAATTCCCTGTTCGGATAAGATCGTTCCGGACATTGTGCCGGACTATCTCATCAATATCTTTTGCATCAATTTGGTTCCCTGATTCTATTAAAACTTCTAAATATGGCCTGGATCCATGTTTTTTATTGTAGCAGATCCCCGAAACGGATATGCCTCTGCTTCCAGCAACCCCAAGGAGCCTATTTTCGATTGCATAATCCCGCTCCTCATTATAGACAAGATTACGGGCAAGATTTATGACACTGCCCGAAATGATATTTGCCTGTTTACACAGAAGAATTCTGCTTTCCCTGAGTTTTTGACTCCAGACCTTATCGGTCTTATAAATCGAATAGGCAGTTTCCAAAGCTTCAATAAATTTTTCAGATTTCGTGCATGTTGTTTTAAACCACATCGGGATCTCAGGCTGACCGTTTTCATCCAGCTTTAGATTTGTCAGTGTTTCTTCTATCAATTTATATGTTTTAAAAAAGTAAGTGTTCCAACACCTGTCACACATACTGCAACGGTTGCAGACCCTTTCTGCCACAGCCTCGATTATCCATTGAATAATATGGCTTTTTTCATCTTCATCATCTAAAATTGTTTCTTCTATACTTCTTGATATGCGGGACAAGGCTTTGCCCAGTATGAAAAGTCTATCGGCAGCCTCATAGGCCTGTTTCGAATCGCATAACGATATATCTGTCGTTGTCTTACGAATCCCGACCAATTCATCGCCGACAAAATCAGCGGCTTTTTTGGGAATAAGCAAAAACAAAATACCCGAAGCCAAAGCTTCATAGTATTTTACAATAAGGCCGCCGTCCAGAACCGAAAGCCCTGAAAATAATATAATAACTAAAGTCCATAGCAAAACCGATAAGGTGCGTGTTTTTACTGTGACTCCTGCCGCAGCACCGGCCAACGCAAACATTCCGGGAACCAACAGAGCCCCGGGGATATTATAAATAGCAACTATCATTCCCAGAATCGCACCAATCAATGCTCCTGCACCGCTGCCCCTGCGTCTTGCAATGAGAATTACGGAAAGACCAGCCATAACTGTTCCCAGTTCACAATTTGATATTATAATACTGTCAAAACTTATAATGGCCACTCCCAATAAAATCGATCTGGAAAACAGCATTTTGCTGTCTAAGGAACTATTCGTGTTTGTTTCCCTAAAATTTTCGATTCCGGGAACCATGACTATCGAAAAGCAAAAAACCATAACAGCACTAATTAGTGAAATAACGAGGTCATATAGATGGAAGCCCTGAACGGCACCTCTCACAAGGCCGGTAAACCCGATAATAAATGCCATTAATACCGATTGGATGAAACCCGATTCTTTCCTGGCGCTTTGACAAAGTATGATGTTAGAGATTATCTCAAAAAGTATTAAAGCCAAAACCTGTCTGATAGTTTCATAGAAGTTGGTAAAAAGAGCGTTGCCTATTGTAATGGAGATAATTGCTATAACTTTCAAAATCCCGCTAAACCCGGCCGAAACATAAAAGGCCGAAGCAAAAGGCCTTATAACACCAAAAAGATTTGCTCTGGAAAAAACAAAACAAATGAGAAAGCCAAAAAGATGATGCGGCTTTATTTTTGAAAGATGATAAGCAAAATATTTAAATCTTTTATCATTTTTTAGTAATGTTATATTTTCCATCAATGGTTCCTCCATATTTCATCTTAAGTAAAAACAGGGATACTTAGATTATATGAACGGAACCCTAAAAATAGTATTTACTTCCCGTTATGCGGGAAATAGCAATTGGATGCGAGAAGCCTCTACCTCATGAGTTCATTAAGATCGATTTTATCCATATCTTCCCCAGTAATAAGTGACAAGTCCTCGTCGCTTACCGATTCTAGTGCCGCCAGCCTGTCTGCCTGAAAAGTGAGAAGTTTCTCAAACAGATTCCGAGCCGTGCGGGCATTGGCAAAGCTGTCGGAGCGTGTTTCATGAAGGAAACCGAGCATTTGCACAACCTTTTCTTCCGCCAGCTCAGTTAGCTTATATCCATTCTTTTTGCACATTCTTCTGAATATATCCATAAGCTCTTCAGGAGAATAATCATCAAAATTTATATACTTATTAAATCTGGATTGCAGACCGGGATTGGAGTCCAGAAACTCCTCCATTTTTTCCGGATAACCGGCGACAATTACTATCAAATTATCCCGATTATCCTCCATGGCCTTAAGCAACGTATCTACCGCCTCATATCCAAAGTCATTTTCTCCCCTTCGGGAGACAAGGGAATAGGCTTCATCAATAAAAAGGACTCCTCCCATGGCTTCATTAACTACTTCCATAACCTGGGGAGCGGTTTGTCCTACATATTTGGCTACAAGCCTTGATCTGTCCACTTCAACCAAATGCCCTTTTGATAATACACCGATTTCTCTGTAAATACCTGCAAGCAATCTTGCCACAGTAGTTTTGCCCGTTCCCGGATTGCCTGTAAACACAAGGTGCAAAGACATATCTACCTCGGGCAAACCCCTCTCCTTGCGCATTTTCATTATTTTTACCACATTGGCCAAAGATTTGACATCTTCTTTAACCTTCTTCAATCCAATAAGGCTGTTTAGCTCCTCCATCAGCTCTTCTAGGCTTTTTCTCGGAGCAGTATCCTCAGTATCCTCAGAATCAAATGAATTGTTACCCGGGTCGAATTGGGTGTCTTGCCCGTTTCCGCCGTAAGGTGATACCGTTTCATCCTCCATTATAGGAAGCTTGCTTGTAAAAAGGTCGTCGTAAACGTCCCTCAAGGGATTTCTCTTTAAAATATTATCCATTTCATCCAGAAGATTATTAAGGTCTTCTTTGTATTTTTTACCGTTGTTTAAGGGATTGTTAATGTCGCTCATAATTTCCCCCTGTTTAATCTATACTATCAAGCACAATTTCTCTTATTGATGCTACCGCATAATCAGCCTTTGATGTGTCCTGGTTGCCCGAATTAGGGTTTTTATATCCTATGCACTTCATTCCGGCACTCTTGGCAGCCTGGATACCGGCAGTTGAATCCTCGATTGCGACACATTCCCCGGGTTTGATGCCCAGAGCATTAGCCGCCGTAATATATACTTCCGGGTCGGGCTTACTTTTTGTAATTTCATCTGAGGTAACCAATACCTTGAAGTATTCGGCAGCTTTTATCTTATTCAATATATACTCGGCATAGTCCCGAGGTGCCGATGTTGCCAGCCCAATCTTAAGATTCTTTCTTCTTGCCTCTTCTAAAAGTTCCATCACTCCGTCAATAGGCTCAAGCTCTCCGTTCAAGAACCATTCTATGATGTAGTCTTTTTGTTTTTTCATGAGCTGTTCCACAAATTCTTTAATCTGGTAGCGATCAATTAAGATCGTCCACATCTTTTCATTTTGCATCCCGACAAATTTGCTGATTTCATCTGAATCCGACTCGACACCGGCATCCTTTAATATCTGCAATGTCACTTCCGTACTGATACGCTCGCTGTCAATTATTACTCCGTCAAGATCAAAAACCAAAGCTTTAATCATAAATTTTTGGTCTCCTTATATAACATACTTTATACTTTCTTAAGCTTAGCATAGCTTTCCATAAGTCGCTTCATTCCGTATTGGTCAAAGATAATATCCAGCCTGAAGTCATTGCTTTCTTTCACCTTGGCTTTTACGACTCCTTCGCCGAATTTTTTATGCACAACCCGGTCTCCTACATTAACAGCCGAAATATTTTCCTCAGACATCCGGTTAAATTCCTTTATTCTCGCTTTAAGATCCGATAAATCCACAACTTTGCCATATTGCAGAAACCCTAAACGTTTTTCAGTATCCCCGCGCCACATCTGTCCTGATTGCTTTTCTGTT
This sequence comes from Acetivibrionales bacterium, assembly GCA_050945655.1. Lineage (GTDB taxonomy): Bacteria > Bacillota > Clostridia > DSM-8532 > DSM-8532 > DTU059. The sequence continues at coordinate 30,693 of JBMNTI010000012.1, forward strand.
TGAGAAATAAGGCTTTCAGGTATTTCCCTTATAAATCGCGATTCACGGTTATATGTGGTGCTGCCGAAAAGCATCCGGCATTTTGCATTAGTAAGATAAATCTCCTCTTTCGCCCGGGTTATTCCCACATAACAAAGCCTGCGCTCTTCTTCAAGCTCTTCCTCCTCAGCTGAAGACCTGTAGCTTGGAAACAGGCCTTCTTCCATCCCTGCAATAAAAACAACAGGGAATTCAAGCCCCTTTGCACTGTGCAGAGTCATCATTACTACCCGATCCCCCACCTCTTCGGCATCATCAATATCGGCCACCAGAGATATATGAGCAAGAAAATCCTCTAAAGTCGGCTTTTCTTCGGTAGTAATCTCAAATTCTCTTGCGACTGAAATAAATTCCTTAATATTCTCAATCCGGGTTCTGCTCTCTATGGTCATTTCGTTTTCAAGTTCTTTTACAATACCGCTTTTGTCGATCAAAAGCTCAATAAACTCCACTAATTCTGTCTTGACCGCCAACACTTTCATTCTCTCGATAAAATTGAGGAATCCCTGAAGATTCTTGCCGGCACGGGAAAGATCCGGATAGTTATTAATCATGGAAATTATTTTATACATGCTGACACCTTCGCTTATTGCGTACTGTTCAATCCGGTCCATTGTTATCTTTCCAATACCTCTCTTAGGTACATTTATAATTCTTTTTAGGCTTATATCGTCATTACCGTTCTGTACAACCCTCAAAAGTGCCAGAACATCCTTGATTTCTTTACGGGCATAGAATTTGAGCCCCCCGTAAATCTTATATGGGATGCCTTGTTTCATCAGCATTTCCTCAAGAACACGAGACTGAGCATTGATTCTGTATAAAATAGCCATGTCATTATATGACCTGCCTGAATTTTTCAGAGATTTAATGGTACCTGCCACATAATAAGCCTCATCACGTTCGTCTGCCGCCTCGTACCTGTTTATGAGTTTGCCCTCAATATTATCTGTCCAAAGCTGTTTTCCCTTTCTGCCGCCATTATTCTTAATTACATTATTAGCGGCTTCAAGGATAGTCTTTGTAGAACGGTAATTTTGCTCCAGCTTAATAATCCGGCAATTGGGGTAATCCTTTTCAAAATCAAGAATATTGCGGAGGTTTGCTCCCCTCCAGCCGTAAATCATCTGGTCGTCGTCTCCCACAACGCAAATATTCCCATGCTTTGTGGCAAGCATACTAACCAGCATGTATTGGGCAGTATTTGTATCCTGGTATTCATCCACCAAAATGTAACGGAATTTTTCGGCATAATAGTCTAAAACCTCGGGATAGTTTGTAAAAATACGGATTGTAAGCATTATTATATCATCAAAATCCAAAGCGTTGTTGGCTTTAAGTTTTTTTTGGTATAGCCTGTATATATCGGCTATTTTACTCATTCGATAGTCTGAAGCATATATTGTCGAAAATCTTTCCGGGCTGATCAATTCGTCCTTCGCCCGGCTTATTTCATGCAAAACCGATTGAGGCGGAAAATTTTTATCGTTAATATTTAACTGATCCAAACAAACTTTAATAAGGCTTTTCTGATCGTCGGAATCATATATGACAAAACTTTTGTCATAGCCCAGCCTTTCTATCTCACGCCTTAATATTTTTACACAGGAAGCATGAAATGTACCTACCCATATATTATTGGCTTCAGGTCCGATCAGCTTCTCCATTCTCTCTTTCATCTCTCTGGCCGCTTTGTTGGTGAAAGTAATGGCTAAAATATTCCATGGGCGGACTAGCTTTTCTTCTACTAAATACGCTATTCTATGAGTCAAAACCCTGGTCTTCCCGGATCCTGCTCCCGCAAGAACCAGCAATGAGCCTTCTGTATGCATAACGGCCTGCTTTTGTTGTGGATTCAGGCCTTCTAAAATCTTCATATTCTCCTCCGATTCGGGCATAAATTAATAATTCGACAACAATTTGTGTTTGATTATTATATTATATAATAGAGTGCTTCTCAATTCAAACAAATGTTCGCTGATGCCATAAAGCTTTATTTTGAAAAAACCTTATATCCTTTACCATTATTTAGCGCTTATTGTCTATACCGAAAGAATAAAGCGAAACCTATCGTCCGTTATCAGACTGTGCAAAAACAATCAATAGTATTAAATCTATGCAAGTTTAGCGGCTGTAGCTGACATTGTCATCCTGAGCGTCAGCGAAGGATCTTCTGCGATTTAGCGCTCCATCTCCAACATCCTGTTTCCAGTCGCG
>JBMNTI010000013.1:0-32625 GCA_050945655.1 Acetivibrionales bacterium
TTTTTCATGTCCGGCGCCACTGAACATAACCTGCAATGCTCTGCTTCTTTAGCAGCGCTTAGATTTTTATCCATCCATTGTTAATCCAATGCTGATTGTCAGCAGAAGGACTTTCCTCTTTTTTCAGTAATCCTTGATGAAGCCTTTTACAAAACGAAAAAATTATTTTTACCTTTAATCCCATTCGACCCTCTTTAAAATCAACGTATTTATTTGCTAAATCTACAGTCTTGCACTTGATTTTATTTCGTCGTTGATCGGATAATTCGTTCCAAATGACACCTTCCATTAGTCCAAAACCCAAGCGGCGTATATCTGAAATTCCCATCCAGGTAAGGCTTGTAATAATGTCCTTTTGCGCCGAACCGTTTGGTGCACCAACGCTGTTTGTCAGAATAACAGCGCGTTTTCTAAACATGGCTTTGTCAGGCCGATGAGGCATCCAATGGCAACTGAAGTGATCAAGCAAAGCTTTCATCTGGCCCGGTATTCGCAAAACATATACAGGAGTTGCAAAAACAAGCAAATCTGCCTCGAGTATTGCGTTCCATATCGGCATTGTGTACGCTGCATGCGGACATAAATTCTCGTCTTTAAAAAAACACACCTTGCATCCACGGCAAAAATGCGGCAAATCTTTAGGCAGATAAAACTCTGTTATTTCATTTCCATCTCTCAATATCTCTAAGAATAATTCTTTAATATGATAAGTGCATCCCTTTACCTCTGTACCGTTAATTACAACAATTTTCATTTGGCCCTCCCCCTAAAATCCCTATTTAATCATTTATCTTTGCTGCATAATATGATCATCTTATTTTATTTACCGGTAATTTTTAATATCATCACCTTTTCAAAATCATTTATGTAATCGTTTCCTGCCACTTAATCCTCATCAGTTAAAAGATCTTTTATGTTTGGTAGATTTCTTGCCGGACTATAATCAAGTATTTTATTATTAGTCAAATCCAGACTTTTGAGTTTCTTAAGATTCTCTACAAACTTTATATCAGTTAGATTTAAGCCTGATAATTCAAGAGCTTCAAGCTCATAAAGCTCCTTAATCGGCGAAAAATCCGATATAGGGTTTTCACTGATATCCAAGAATTTTAGGTTTTTAAGATTCCTTAATGCAGAGATATCATTAATGCTATTTGAACAAACATCTAGTGATTCTAACCAGGTAAGACCTTCAAACGAAGAGAGGTCTTTTAGATTTGGATCTGCAATACTTAAAGTCTTAAGGTTGCATAAACAGCTTAACAGATTGTAATCAATACCAACATTTAAGTAAAGGTATATCTCCTTTAAACTTAACATTTTTGCTAAAGGTTGAGCATTTGAAACTTCACACTCACAGATCCCTATACATTCCAGACCGGATAGATATTGTATACCCTCCAGGTTTAAATTCTTTAAGCCTGATAACTTCAATTCTTTAATTTCTATAATGTATGAAATACCCTGTTTAGCATTCAAAATAGCCGTAGCAAGATTTTTATCTGCGAAAGGGACTCCGTCAATTTGGATTTCTTTTGAAAAAGCATATTTCAGCTTATAAATCATATTCGATAAGCTCATCTTATTCTCTAGTCCTTTTAAATGCATCTTTTTTATCAGTACCCGTTAATCAACTCCGTAAATCATAATATATGACCCGCTTTGTCCTGTACCCTTGTGCTAATTACATGGAATAGCTATTTTACTCTCTTAAACATCGGATGATTCTCATTAAACTGAACCAGATCCCATAAGTTTCCGTATAAATCCTTGAATACTGCTACAGTACCATAGTCTTGTTCTTTGGGCTCTCTAACAAACTCGATACCTATTTCACGCATCTCATTATAGTCCCTCCAAAAATCATCTGTTCCGAGGAATAAAAAAATTCTACCACCTGTTTGATTTCCAATGAAAGGTATTTGCTCAGGTTTTGAAGCTCTTGCCAGCAGTATTGTTGTTCCGGATGATCCCGGGGGAGATACTACTACCCAGCGTTTGTCTTGCTCAGGTTGGTATGTATCTTCTATTAGTTTAAAATGAAGTTTATTTGTATAAAATTCAATTGCCTCATCATAATCCTTTACCACTAATGCTATATGTACAATAGATTGTATCATCTCGTTAACCTGCTTTCTTTGAAAGTATATTATTATTACTTCGTTATATCATACTACTATGATCAAAAATCTTACGCATGACTCAGTATCTATACCAAAAAACAGATATAAAAAAGGCAATAATAATAACCTCAACATTGATACCTCCGCGCCGAAGCACTGGATGCAGCTTTCAGATTACTGAACTTCCCTTCATTTTGTCATATTGTTCTATTATTTACAAGTTGTTTTTTCGTTTTGCCCTGCAACGTAAGAGCTTGGTTATGCGGAAGTATCATGCTAAAAAAAGTGTACTTAAGGTACTTGGTTCAAACTATCGATACACTCATTCAAAAACCTTATAATTCTAATTAAGACTACTATCGCTGCGATAATAATAATGAAAATATAAAAAATACCGATAATTGGAATCACTATTGCAATAAGAGAAAACAATACAGCAATTTCAAGCAGCAAATAGTTATTCCACATTCTCTCGGATTCACTTGCAAGAATTAAGTTCTGCCGACTTTCTTCGAGTTCTTTTATCCCCATGAATAAATTATAGATTGTTAACAAGTTTAAAACAAATGAAGCAATTGATATTATTATTCCAATGCCACCTAACGGACCAAGTCGTATACCTTCCTCATGTGCTGGAGCTTGGTATATAGAAAAAATAGATAAAAATATCATCGGTAGATTGAACCAGGATGCTTTAACGAAGAATTTACTGATTGGCCTCAGACTATTTAACCCAAAAGCAAAAAATAGATAACCTATAATGTCCGGTAAAATATCAAAACCTTGTATTCTAATTCCCAACATTATAAAGAAAAAACCCCATTTAAATTTCTCTAAACTATTCTGAATCATTATCCTAAACCTCACAAACAATTTGCATTTAGTTTATTATTCATACCTCTATCATATTCCTGTCAGCACTTAAGCGAATCCTAATGTATTTCATCTTGTTCATCCTTAATTTATTATTATTCATGCCAGGGCTGCGCTATATAGCGATACTTGTCGTCTAACGTCCCCGTCTGGATTTTAATTTAAAAATATCATAGATATAAGCACTCAATCCAATCAAAATAATTGCGATACCAATATAAACAACTTCGAAGCTTTACCCTATATTAGCTTTCTTCTTGTTTTTTCCCCAGGAAGAATCAAACGGTAATAAATCAAGTGCTTCACCTTCCGTTATCGCCGCCAATACGCACACTAATATTCCTCCAAGCATCAGAAGTGATGCTATTCCAACAATATCTGTGTAATTAACTTCAGCACTTACTTTTAAAAATAAGGAAATATTTAAGCTTAATAAGATAATCGCCATAAAAGTTAATCCACTCCCATAAGAAGCACTATAGTAAAGCCATATAAAAATAAAGCTAATTAGAATAAATATTAAAATAATGATCTTTGTTTTAATGAAATATTTTGTATTCTTTACTTTCTTCATCATAATGAAATCTAGTGCCATAACAATCCCAAATATAGCCAAAATAATTAGTGTATTGAATAAATCGATATCCTCTAACGAGTAATAAGAACTCATTGCAATTCCCGATATGATAGCATTCAGAACCGAATAATACTTTAACCCTTTCTGACTCTTTCTCACCAAAAAATATATCAATACTGAAAGTATTACCCAAGATACAGCCGCAATCAAAGCTACGTCCCCATTAATAAAAAGCGTACCAATGATGTTCATAAGAAAAATTACTACAACTAAAACAAAGTAAAAAAGATATCCCTTATTTAGTTCGATTCTTTTTAAATCCATTTTTAATTTCCTCAATACCTATTCTTAAAATATATCATTATTTATATATATTGCGCTTCAGAGCCAGTCAAACTGTATATTTCTCTCAGCATATGATCTGCGAAATTGATTAGTTCATCATTATCCCACTTCCAAAGTTTCTTTTGGTTTTGATATACTTCAACTGATGTTTCTAATATTTGATTATACTTAAGAGGCAAGTTTTCTATTCCCCAAATCCCCCCCTCAAGCACATAGTATATATACCGGAAAATTTGCATAAAGTATGATCGTATCCGGCTCTTTCATAAACAATCATTATTCTAATCGATCAGTCTTTCCAACAATACTTTGTCTGGATATTATATGCAATTAAGTATATCACTGAAAGTTTCCCATGTATACTTCTTCGTTACTACCCCTATTAAGGCATTGATTTCTTGAAGGTGGGTAAATAGATATAGTATGGAAGTAATGACCCTTCAGCATATCAACTACCCAACTTAGTTATTTAAAAAAATTTCAGGCTTTTTTTCACTTTTACACATATAGTTCATGATTGCTTTCGCGACCCAATTCTTAAAAGCCCCAACATGCCTGGCGTTACTAGCACATATGCGTGTACAGCGCATACATCTTATACACATATATTTATCTGTCTTTTTAGGGTGATCAAAATCTATTGCGCCTACCGGGCAACTCTTTGCACATGCTTTACAGTTATTGCATTTCGATGTGCACTTAGGTATCATTGGAATTATCATATATTTTCTATATGGAGTTTTCCCGTTAACGTACAATTCAGGTTCTTCAGATAAAGAATGAATAGCGTTAATCTTTTTAGATAGTGCTTCTCCAAAACTCCGAATTATTTCTTTATCTGCTTGATTTGGACGCCCTGTAGCAATAGTTTGAACTACAGAATGCTCGCTAGCAATAGCTATAGCACCAATAGCCTTAAATCCCTTCGGTTCCATTAAATTCTTTAATTCCAGCAAAGCGTCATTGTAATCACGGCTGCCATAGGTGGCAACTATAGCCATTGGAGTTGCGTTCCCTGCTACATTCTCAAGTCTTTTTGCCATTGTCATTGGTACACGGCCACTATATACAGGAATGCCGAAAACCACAAGATCATTTTCTTTAAATGTTATTCTTTTATCTCTTTGTGCATAGTCCGTCAGGTCATATTCAATTACTTCCACATCAAATACTTTGCTTATAATCCGCAAAACTTTTTTTGTCGTTCCTGTAGGGCTAAAATACACTAAACACAATCTCTGTATGTTCATTTTCTATTTTATCCTTTCTGTTGCCTGAAAATAATAAAATATTACAACCATTGTCTTATTCTTACTATTATGTTACATAAGTTTTCGCACGACTTAGTATCTGTACCAGAAAAAAGGTATAAAAGAGGGGTAACATAATAACCCTATCATTCATACCTCTAAGCCAAAGCACGGATTTAGATTCAGATTACTGACCTTTTACTGGCCTTTCCTTTATTTTGTCATATTATTCTAATAATTACAAGTTGCTTTTTCGTATGAGATTTTAACTTGAGCATCTATTATATAGCATTAAGTTTCAATGTGTAATAATCTGGAATAAATGTTCGCTATAATGGATCAGCGGAGCCCTTTAATTTTACGGCGCTGGCCGCATGGTGAGGCAGTATGTCATAATACTATTTTCTTGTTTACATAAGATATACTGTGATATAATATTAATAGAGATGGCGACGTTTTGTTGCTGTCAGGTTTGAGAAATAGTGTTTATTAATTTGAACGGTTTATTTAAACCGTTTTTTTCTTTGTCTCTCAGGTTGTGGTTGAAGTAGTCTCACTGTAATTAGCTTCACAGTTACGCCTACCCCAATAGGTATGAATATGAATTTCAAACACCAAACAATGACATAGCCAATATTGGTGTAGAGATCAGCACTCAAATCAACCACCTCCTTCCTTTGTAACTCCCTGCAGCAACATTCTTTAACGTCACCATCCCTATGCGTGGGAATACAAAGGAAGAAGCCCATAAGACAAAACACCAAATCAACCTGATTTAACTCGCTCATCCATTATATAACATTAGGTTTGAATGTGCAATAATTACAGAACAAATGTTCGTTATAATATTACTTTAAAAATTATTCTCTGCCACAACAATAAGTTTCCACGAATTTTCCTTGTCGTAAGGACACATATCATATCCACCATATATATTAACATTTGAAAAACCTGCATCCTGAAGAAGTTTTCTATATTCATCATCAAGTATAATTTTAATATGAACCCTGTTGATTTCCATCTTGCTTTCATTGTCACCATGATAAATATCCAGTATATTAACGGTCTGGAATCCATCGCTTATATCACGCACAAAAACTCTTGAAAAATCTTTATTGTTAACAACAAGATCAAAGCGGAATCTTTCTTGCAATGTTAGATGCGTAGTTCCCTGTGACATAATGAGAATCCCACCATTATTTAGTCTCATACGCATTGACTTGAATGCTGTTACAAGATCCTCTTGCGAATGTAAATGAGCAATGGATTGTGTCATGCACAAAACTGCATCGAATTTCTCATTCCATACATTTTCTAAATATCTGAAATCAGCTTTGCGGGTTATAACTTCAATCCCTACTTTTGATAGGTTTTCATTAGCTACTTTCAGCATGGCTTCAGAATAATCACTGCCAAATACCTTTACACCAAGCTGTGAAAGTAAGTATAAGTGAGGTCCAGTTCCACAAGCACAATCCAGAGCATTCTTGACTTTATACTTTTCTAAAACTCTACTAAAAAAAGCTTTTTCATTATCGTTAATATCTGTAATCTCTCCAAACTTATCATAACTTTGTGCCCAATTAGCATATTCATCTTTATAAATCATCTCAAATTCTCCTTCTGAAATAACATACAAATTTGTAACAAGTAATCTTGCCATAGACTTGCTACATTAAGCTGCGCCCCCAGTGCTATTAAGTCTGCGAACTAATAGCCGCACTTAATATCTTGGTTTTCTCATATTTACTAATTGAGTAAACCGTTCCTGTGACGGCAAACCGCTTTTTTTATCCTTTTTAGGGAAGGTAGTATCAAACTCACTTGCGGCTTTTTCGTCAATTTCATATACTGGATCTTCCAAAAAACGCCCTGCACAATCCGATAGTGCTCCTGGATAAAGCTCAAGCGCTTGAAGTGGAACAGCATACATATTGTCAGGAGTTCTGATGTCATAGTTTTCAGCTTTAACAAAGCCAAATTTGCTATAATATCCGGGGTCACCGTAAATCAAAATAGCTCTATATCCAAGTTCTTTTGCAATTTCCATCGTATGTTTAATAAGCATACCCCCGATACCTTTGCCCTGATACTCAGGAAGAACAGATAATGGCCCAAAAGTAATAACATCATAATACTCACCGCTATCACCGATTATTTTTGATTTCGTATATACTATGTTTGCTAAAACATTTCCATCAATCTCTGCAACAAAATCTAATTCTCTTATAAATGCATCGCAGTTTCTCATAATATGTAATAGATAGTGTTCATCACATCCAGGAACATGATGATTCCAAAAGGCTTCTCTTGTTATTTCTTCACCTCTACGGTAATCTGATACTGTTTCATTACGTAATTTGATATTTTCCATTAAACAATTGTACTCCTAAATAAGAATCCACTGAAAAAAAATCAGAAAAGCTATCAATTTCTTGATAATTTCCTTTAGGTTATCATCATCTTTCTCATTGCCTTTGTTCTGCTAATTTTTCTTTATACTTAACCCTAGTAAAACTATTACCTTTGGTTTTCACTAATAATCTTTACCAGTAAGGTTTGTCTCAATTCTTATTTCATTATCCATATATATCAAACCTTTCATCAATCTTAAAAGTATTTCTAATATAGGCGATGGATGAGGCTTCTGATATTACCACTGTATTTTCAGGCAAAGGGTATTTATACAATTGGTTTGCAAAATTATTAAGTGTAATATCGTTAATGATTGGAGCAATTAAAAATGGCGTGATCATTAAAATAATAATGATAATTGGTACTGCAATAATCACACGAACCCACATGTTTGACTTTTTACTTCTCTCCATCATTTATTCCCCTTGAGTTGAGATTAATATATCTTCAATTCTTGTACTATCAAATTCACGACAGGAATACCACGATTTTAGCCTAATCTTTCGCCTAATGTCTCGATTTTACGACGCCGTTCAAACCGGAGCAGCGGAGCCTTTCCCTTTAGCGGCGCTTGCCGCCCGGTGAGATGGCCGTGAATCATTCAGACCGAGCGAACTTAGAAAACCCTTTAGCGGCGTTTGCCGCCCGGTGAGATGGCCGTGAATCATTCAGACCGAGCGAACTTAGAAAACCCTTTAGCGGCGTTTGCCGCCCGGTGAGATGGTGTGGGCAGGAATGACCTCATGATGCAGCCACGAAGCGATTCTTCATGCTTATACATGATCTTTTATCTAACTACAGTTCTCTTAATTCGTTTAGTACTAACATGTAGGCGGTATCTGCGAATATGTGTTCGTATATGCCATATATACATAATATTTCTATATTTTCAAATCGTCAAGTGGGTTTCGAATAAGTGTAAATACTACCTCGAATCGAATAAAGGGGCAGGAGAACACTTTAAAAATAAAAAGGGCTGCCTCAGAATAAGAGCATGCCATTCTGAAGCCATATAATGGCCGTGGAATCTTAAAAATCATACAATTATTTTTGATTAAGATTCCTCGCTTCACTCAGATGACAGCCTTTTTGAGACAGCCCCCCATAAGATATACCATATTAATTTTGTACAGCATTCAACGTTTTCAGCATGACGGTACATACTAAAAACTGCGGAGCCTGGCACCTGTAAAGGCAGGGTGCGTTATTTATTGATGCCATAATAAGTCTATTTGTTTATAGTAGCTTTCCAAAGTCCGTGAAGATTGCAGTACTCATAAATATCCACTTCACCGGATTCGGGAACTAAGAAAACCGCCTCAGGTGCCTGGCCGGGCGAGAGACTTACTCTTTGCACACGATCTCCGCTCATTACACAAATCCATTGAATATAATGTTCTTCAATCATGGGATGAGCAACTGATCCCACCTTAACTGTAACTTTATCACCATCAACCTCTGCAACCGGAACATGCTTTTCCTTTGACGCATCTACGGTATTGGCCACAAGTTTATCCATTGGCTGTCCGCAGCATATCAATTCCACGCCGCTATCTTCAATCTTACCTACAAGGTTTCCGCAAATGCTGCATCTGTAGAAATCTGGACGTTTTTTCATTTTTGCACCTCCAACATACAATTACTTAATTATAGTTACACACACAATATCTTAATATCAAGATATCCTGTCGTATTTGAAGTAGTTACCACATTATTGATATCCTTAATCAGAATTTCGGAGTATTCATCAATAGAAAAAGAATAAACTATCACAAATGAAGTATACTTAGAATTATCCTATATTCCTGTTTTTCTTTTTTGGAGTTGCTCTATTGGCATTTTCCAAATATACTTAATATATGAATACGTTTTTGGGGGGTAGTAACCATGGGAGAGATTTTAAAAGCCTATATTGTTCCACATCCGCCGATTATTATTCCTGAGATCGGAAAGGGTGAAGAATCCGCAGTTTCTTCTACGATCAAAGCCTACCATGAAGTCGGGAAGCAGATTAGGGATTTAGCACCTGATGTTATTATCCTTACGTCCCCGCATGGACCTGCATATAGTGATTATATCCACATATCGCCGGGTTCGGAATTAAAAGGTTCTTTCAAAAACTTCGGAGCCCCCGGGATAGCAATGGAATTAAATTCTGAAACCGACCTGATAGATAATATCATTCAAACGGCTCGTACCTATAGCATTGAAGCAGGTAAAGACGGTTCGGACGGAGATGCTCTGGATCACGGTACCTTGGTGCCCCTTTATTTTATAACACAATATTATAATGATTTTACTCTCATTCGCATTTCAATTGCAGGGCTATCTTTAGAACAACTTTACACCTTTGGCTACAGTATTCAAAAAGCAGTACTTGCATATGGCAAAAAAGTTGTCCTTGTAGGAAGCGGTGATTTATCTCACAGGCTAACTAAAGATGGTCCATACGGATTTGCACCCGAAGGGCCTGTTTTTGATAAATATTTAGTTGATACAATAAAATCGGCTGATTTTAAAAAACTCATCAATATTGACGGAAATCTCAGCTATAAGGCCGGAGAATGTGGTCTTAGATCCTTCGCAATAATTGCGGGAGCATTAAATGGCTATAATGTTAAGTCCAGTATTTTATCTTATGAAAGCCCATTCGGAGTAGGCTATCTGGTGGCATCGCTTTCTCCCGGTAGCCACGATCTTTCAAGGGATTTGTTTTCCTTCTTTGAAAATATGCATAAGTCCGATATCGAGGCCACCCGTAAAGCTGAAGACCCTTATGTGGCTCTTGCCCGTTTATCTCTTGAATACTATATAAAGAGAGGAAAAATTCTTGATGTACCCGATTATATCCCTACTGAGATGACAGAACAGAACAAAGGCGTATTCGTATCGATAAAAAAGCACGGTCAGCTCAGAGGCTGCATCGGCACGATAGCTCCCGTAACAAACAGCATAGCCGAAGAGATAATACAAAATGCTGTCAGCGCCGGCACCCGTGATCCAAGATTCAATCCCGTTAAGGAATTCGAGCTCAAATATCTTGTATATAGTGTTGACATTCTCGAAAAACCTGAACCTGTCAGGAGTATCGATGAGCTTGATGTTTTACGGTATGGAGTTATTGTCACCTCAGGCTATAAACGCGGCTTGCTGCTTCCCAATCTAGAATCGGTAGACACTCCTCTTCAGCAAGTTGAAATCGCCTTGTCTAAGGCCGGAATTGCTAAAGGTGAAAGATTCTCGATGGAACGCTTCGAAGTTGTGCGCCATAGGTAGGTGAAACAATGACAAGGATAAAAGCCCAGTATTATGTTAAACAGGAGGACGGATATGTCCGTTGCCTACTTTGTCCACATAATTGCCATATTAAAAATAATAAAGAGGGCATTTGCAGAGTACGCGCTAATATAGACGGAAATCTTTACACTGAAAATTATGGTCAAATATCCTCATTAGCCTTGGATCCGATCGAAAAAAAACCTCTGTTTCGATATTCTCCCGGATCAAAAATTTTATCTGCCGGTAGCTACGGGTGCAACTTTTCCTGCCCCTTTTGCCAGAATTATAGTATTTCGCTAAGCAAGCCGGATACCGCTTATATTTCGCCTGAAAATCTTGTATACAAAGCTTTTAACTTGAAAGAGGCAGGTAATATTGGTCTGGCTTATACCTATAATGAACCTTTTATGAGCTACGAGTATATTTTGGACTGTTGCAAGCTTATTAAGGACAGGGACATGAAAAACGTGGTCGTGACCAACGGATATGTTCAGAAGGATCCTTTATTGGAGATTCTGCCTTGGATCGACGCAATGAATATTGATTTAAAAAGTTTTTCTGCAGAATTTTACAAAAAAATATGCAATGGAAATATCGAGTATGTCAAGAATACCATTCAACTGGCTGCAAAGACTTGTCACGTGGAAATAACGTGCCTGATCATACCCGGGCTCAATGATTCTGCCGAAGAAATAGAATCTATGTCATCATGGCTTTCCGGAATATCACCTGAAATACCTCTTCACCTTACGAGGTTTTTTCCCAGATATAATATGGTGGATAAGGATCCAACACCAAAGGAAACTTTGGCGCGGCTTGCGAAAATTGCAAAACAGCAGCTTAAATATGTTTACCTTGGAAATGTATAAATTTATTTCAGATATTTTAGTATTACACTCCACTCCCACATTAGTTTTTCAAGGCTGTAATGACCGTTTGCGGGACTGGTGGAAGGAAGTGTATGACATTTCATATTTATGTACGGATAGCAGTATCTCCTGTATAGCTCCCCAGCTTTTTTGCCGTTTGTAAAGACAGCCTCAATATGGCAATTCTCGAATATTATAGAAAGATCATTGGCTACAGGATTCATTATTGTATTGTCCTTGGAATTTTCAATATCGCAGCTCTTTAAAACATCCCAAAGGGCAATTCCCTCACATGACAAAAGCGCTTTTTTTTCTTCTATACTCTCAGGAACAGGATGCCCTGTTAAACATGACAATACCCTCCAGAAACGGTTTTGAGGGTGTCCGTAATAAAAATTCTCCTCCCTGGATTTTACTGACGGAAATGTCCCCAGTATGAGAATCCGGGAATAACTGTTATATACAGGTTCAAATGGATGCACGACCAACTGGCTCACCACCGTTCTTTTTGCTATTAATAATATCATAATATGCAATCCTGCGCCCCTTTAAATCGCAGCAGTCACCCGTTCAAACACAATTTGCATAAAATTTTATTAACCAGCTTGGCACAGTTTACCCAGCAATATCTTCAGGATATACTACCCTACTGATATTTATAACACAATTCCTTTTTTTAGAACTGTTCATTAATAACTTAGGCTTAGCAATTGCCGGAAAAATAGTTGAAGTTTACAATATCCGGTTTGTTCCGCGTAGACCTTTTGTTCGTCCGACCTTCTTGTCTTTTAACCTAAATGACGTTTAAACAACAGCTTATCCATATTATTAAAAAAAATCCGAACATGTGCCCTGACCTATTAAAGGCTCCTAAGTAAACTTCCCGGTTTTTTGATAGATTGATATAGATTATACCATAAAATAATTTGCCGATTTTCGGATAAAATATTATTTCAGGCAAGAAATAGCAATATAATAATAACATTATATTTTTAACAGGTTATTTCCGCAAATCAAACTTCAAAAAGGTATCGGTCGGCATGGAGGCGTAGATTATGAAAAGTCAGCAGCATAAAATTTACTTATTATTTTAAAATTTGACGGAAACAACGTAAATTTAGTATTAAGCGCCACTACGTTAGGATTCAGAGCCGACGTAGAAGGTGTTCTGGTTCCGGATTAATCTTTGGCTTATTTTATATTATTGATAGTCTTACACAGCCTGCTATGAAGTCGGCAACATCTAATTTGTGGATACCTGATCTGATATAATCCCAGAATATTCCGTTTAAAAAAGCATTGTTTTAGTTGCAATATAGCAGTATAATTGAGAGGTGCGATTTTTTACCGTTATTGCATAAAAATAAGTGAAATCAGCATCATGGCTACATCATAGGAGGTTCTTAATGAACATAATTGTACACCTTATGTTTGCAGTCACCTTAAGAAGACAGGTAAAGAAGAAGATGGGTATCTCTTTAAATCTTCCTGGTTTCTTGTTTGGAAATATTCTGCCGGATATTAGCAAAAAATATGGTGAGTATCCTCATTATATAAAGGATGCTCTTTCTTATGTGGCATCCTACAGGGATGATCTTTTGTTCGAAAATAGCAAACCCTGTAATTCATTTAACTTTGCCAAAAAGCTTGGAGCAGTGAATCACTACTTATCCGACTTCTTTTGCCTCCCACACACAGATGGTTATAAAGGTTCAAAAGCTCACCACGGTTATTATGAATTCATGATGATTGCACGTTATAGGAAGGGCTTAAAGGCTTTCCGCGCTTTATTGAAGGAGCAGGATTTCCATATTAAACCGAGGGATTTAATATCCTTTATTCTGGAAAAAAATTATTTATACTCATGCAAAAAAGCATCTGATGTTAATGACATCAGTTATGCACTTTATGCAGGGGCAAAAATAAGCGAGAGCATTCTTGCCCATACTATGGCGGCGGCAGGTCAGGCTCAGCGCCTGGATATGTTAAATTATCTTTATCGTTAAAAGTGTACAAGCTGAGCGGTTATAGCGTTTAAAAAAGACAAATGTCAAAATTTACGAATACACTTTATTTCTCAGTCTGTTAAGAGCTTGCATAAGAAATGGGTTATTTTGCGAATTCACTGCTTTTGAATCTGATGACCCTAAGCCTTGTATATATATCAGGGTAGTTTGAAAACTCACTTAACGGAGCGTCCAATCTGTCATAGCTATGGCAGCATATTTTTATTTCATCATTAGAACCGCCTTTTTCAGTAACATACAAACAATGCCCGTATCGGTTGGGAGCATATGTCTTTACAACAAGCTGTATAATGTCCCCTTCCTTAACATTCGACGAATTAAAGCTCTGCCAGTCTCCTTCATAAATTTTATATGCGGATGGTCCTGAGCTTTTTGCTGCAAGTGAATAATTATAGAATTCGACCACCCGACACCATGCATTGGATCCGCTGAAGTATAGTGAACCGTACCAGATCGCCGGTATCATACGGATCTGCTTCTTTATACGTTCTTTGTTTTCTTGTACTATGCCGCCGTCAATACCCGGAACCCATCCTCCATAGGCCGCCCATACACACTGGCTGCAAAAATTTGTGCAATCACTTCCGTTGCCATCATAAAAAAACAGCCTCTTATCCTCTCTCAGGTTGAAATACTCAGCATAAAGCCGGGCGTATGCAACGCCTTTTTTCACATCATAAATATGTCTCATAAGCATACTCCATCAGACTGTGCGAAAAGCCGACAATTGCGGCATATTCAAGGGCGTACTGGTTAATCCCGAAATCCGCCGGCTATCGGATATCGCCCGGGCTATCTACGACAAGTTCCCAGCAGACGGCAAGTACATCCTCGACAGTAACCGGATCATTGTTTGCCAGAGCTACTGAAGCACTCACGACCTCGAGGACTTACTAACGGAGTGGGTTTGTCTTCACGCAGTCTGCCACGTCTGTGGCAGATCTCATGTTTATATATTATGCAGTCGGCTTTCCATTTGAAATATACGCATATTTATTTGTTTTCTCCATATTCTTTTAGTGGCGCTCATATACGAGGTGATCTCTTGCTTGTTATAATCAGAAAGAAAACTCTTCTTATTTCAGGTATAGTTTTTATATGCATTACCTTAGCAATTGGTATTCTTTTGCCAATCATTAAAGATACCTATGCCCTTTATGCCATTAATATTGATGAAGATAAAAAATTCATAAAATGGGTAGATTTCAACGTTCCTTATTCGGTTATGGAAAAGGCTCTGGCTCTCGATATCAAATCTTACGAAAAAGATGTAAAACTGAACTGGATTGAGCTTTTAGCTTATCTTGCGGCAAAATACGGCGGCAATTTTAAAAAATATAAAAGTTCTGATCTTGATAAGCTTGTTAAAGCGCTTAATGAAGGTTCTGCAATTTCTGATCTTACCTCCGATATGAAATACTATTCCTATTATTATGAAGCCTATTCTGCAGTTTTAGGCGGCTTTGTGGGCGAGTTTGAAATTGAAGTTGACGATAAAGATAATCCGGGGCAAAAGGTCTTTGTTAAAAAATACGGACTTAAAGCCTTCTCTCCCATTGCCAAAGGCTATGGCTTCTCTCACTACGATGACTTTGGTAACAGCCGGTCTTATGGTTTCAGCCGCAGGCATCTGGGTAATGACCTTATGGGAAGCATAGGCACGCCGATAATTGCGGTAGAATCGGGCATAGTTGAGGCAATGGGATGGAACCAGTACGGTGGTTGGCGTATAGGAATAAGAAGTTTTGATGGAAGGAGATATTACTATTACGCCCATTTGCGTAAAAATCACCCCTATAATAATACTATTTCCGAAGGCCAGGTAGTAAATGCGGGAGATGTTATAGGATACCTTGGCATGACTGGTTACAGCACTAAAATGAATGTCAATAATATTAAAACACCCCATCTTCATTTTGGCATGCAGCTGATATTTGACGAAAGCCAGAAGGAAAGCAATAACGAAATTTGGATCGATGTTTATCAAATCGTAAATCTTCTCCAAAAGAACCGTTCTGCCGTCATGAAAAATACGGAGCTCAACGATTATTTCAGAGTTTATAAAATAAAAGATTCGTCGGTACCCGAGAGCTTAGATATTGGTTCCGATTCGGTAACACCTTATCCACTCCCTTAATATAATGCTAATGGAGTAATGATACAAGCTCCAATCGAATGGAAAAGGTGATACATCATGCCCTTATCAGCGAGAGAGATATTTGCCAGAATCATTAGGTGCGAGGCAGGCGGCGAGGGCGACAACGGTATGAAAGCTGTTGCCACAGTCGTGATGAATAGAGTTCATATTCCTTATGGCGAGTATCAAAGAGTATGCCAAGGGGATTTGCGCCGTGTTATCATGCAGCCTGACCAATTCACATGCGTTAAAGAAGTAGTTGCGGGAGAGTATAACGCCCAGAACATCTTTAATATGACCCCCGAACAGGTTCACTACGATATTGCGGATTGGGCTCTGTCAGGTAATAAATCCCTTGCCGTAAATGATTGTCTTTGGTACTATAACCCTTTCAGTCCCGACTGTGCCGTATACTTTCCTGCGAATCAATCCGGAGTGTACCACAACCGTATAGTACAGCACTGCTTTTATACGCCAACCCAATACTATGCTCAGACCTGAGAATGATATTTTGCAAGAAAAGAGGTTAACAGATATGAATAGTTTTTCAAGCCAACCCTCGGGCTCTATGCCCTACACTGTCCCGCCTTGCCCGGGATGCCCGCCGGGTGTAACGACCGGTCAGGGAGGACTGCCAATGAACGTGGCTACGGGAGCACCTCCCCTAACGCCGCCTTATACGGATTTATTAAGTCAAATGCCAACTGGCATACCTGGAGGTCCCGCTTTAGGAACCGCCCCTCAGATGCAGCAGCGATTTATGCAGCAAGCACAGCCGGGAATGGTTCCGGGTACGCAGCCACGGGATACAACGCCGATTTTCCCCTGGAACCAGCCTATGCCTGTTACCACCGAAAGCTTACAATACATGAACGGTTTTATGCGTACACAGATTGGGCGTAGAGTAACTATAGAATTCCTGATAGGAACAAACACTCTAACGGACAGAACAGGCACATTATTGGCAGTCGGAGCAAATTACATATTAATAAATGAGGTGGAAACCGACGACATACTGTTATGTGACTTCTTTTCAATGAAGTTTATAAAATTCTACTATTAAAGCGGCACCGGCAGACTGTAATAGGACTATCTCAAAAATTAATTTTGAAATAGTCCTTTTTTTCGGCAGACTGTGCGAAAACTGTTTTAACATGCAGGTTATAATATTTGATTATGCAATCGTAAATAAGCGGCGTGGTTGCTGCGATTTAAAGCGAAGCATGGATTGCGTAGCGAGCGCGACTGGAAACAGGATGTTGGAACGGAGCGCTAAATCGCAGAAGATCCTTCGCTGACGCTCAGGGTGACATATGTCAGCTACAGCCGCTATACTATCATAGATTTTCCAATCCCGATATTTCAATGATTGGAAGAGTAAAGGACAATTTATTAATATATTGTAAAATAATGAATAACATTATATATTTATAATATGTTTTAGAATAGTAACCACCTGCCGGAATTCAAATTTAGTATACATTCAGAGGAACATTTCTAACTCCTTTATTATCGTGGCCCAATCCCCAAATATAACAAAAAGGAGAACTATTTATGGTAAAAAAAGTATTAAACTATGCTGCGATTCCTGTTTTAGCCGTGCTATTCGTGTTCTGCATGCACCATGTAACCTTTCAAGTCCACGCGGCACCAGCACCTACACAGATTCCCACATCCATTCCCACAGACTTTCCGACGGATTTTCCAACGATTCCGCCAATTGACGCAGACATCTCCAATGAATTCACAGACGAGAATTTTAAAAAGGCAGTATGGCAGTGGCTTGGGAAAAGTGGTACCCCGGGAGCATTCAGCCGACAAGCTATTAAAAACCGCATAGACGCAGGATTTGGCAGCTTTGCTGCATTAAACAAAAACATATCCAGTCTTAAAGGGTTGGAATATTTTGAAGGGCTGTCTTCTATAAACTGTAATGGAAATAATTTAACGAGCATAACACATCTACCCTCAACACTGAAGACTCTGTTCTGTTCAAACAATAAACTTAGCAGCTTACCTTCGTTACCGGCTTCAATGAGATTTTTGGATTGTTCAAATAATAATCTTACGAATTTGCCCGAAATTCCTGCTAATATGGAACGCCTGTATTGCAGTAATAACAAGCTGACTAATCTACCCACATTGCCCAATAGGCTGATCGAACTTTATGTCGACGGCAACCAACTAACAGCCATAAATATACCGGGTCAACTGGAAAAATTGTATTGCGGTCATAATAAACTGAAAAGCCTGCCCGAGCTGCCATTCAGACTTAAAGTTCTGTCATGTGAATATAACCAGTTGAAAGAATTACCTGCTATCCCGAGTTCTATCAGGGAAATTAACGTGTATGAAAATTATTTATCTGAATTACCCGATTTGCCCGATTGGGTCGAACGATTCAGAGGGGAATACAATTATTTGGATGTTTTCAGCACGAGTGCTTATCAAGACAGGCCGGATTACATATTTGAACCCCAATACAGGATTAAATATACAGGCCCTGAAATCCTCGAAATTGAGATAGGTGAAACAGTAACGCTCAACATCAAGAAACAGGAGTCTTCTGATTCAAGAGTATGGAACGATGTCGCAGATATACCAACCGGCAATTTAACTTTCACCAGCGATAATAATAGTGTGGCAAAGGTTAACAGCGCTGGTGTTATTACCGGTGAAAGTATTGGGACGACCCATATTAATGTATTTTTCAAGGGAATCGATTCAAAATTCACTAAAACGGTTATTTATGTGAAAGTAATACCTACCGCATCAGCATTGGAGCCAACCGAGCCGCCGGAAGAAACACATGAGTCGCCGCAATATGGCGAAACAAGCAGCTATGCAATTCCGTTTATGGAGCAGGCATCTGAGCTGGGAATTATTACTGACAGGCTCAAAGGAAAATCAATGGTCGTTCCCACGACCCGCGAAGAATTTGCCGAACTGGCAGTGAGGTTCTATGAAAAAGTTACGGGGAACACCGCTCCCATACCCGTAGGAAAGACGTTTACAGACTGCAGTAACCCGGAAGTATTAAAAGCCTACGGTCTTAAAATAACTTACGGGACGGGGGATGGGACAAAATTTGAGCCTAACGCCAAGCTTTCAAGGCAGCAGATGGCTGCAATGATAGAAAGGACTCTGAAGGCATGTTATCCCAATATTGTGATTGATACTCTGGGTCAGCCGGATTTCAAGGACCAGAAAGATTTTGCAGACTACGCAATAGTTCCCGCCAAATTTATGGCAAAATACACTATAACGGTAGGTGACGGCCAGGGAAGCTTTAATCCTAACGGTGACTGCCTGCGCCAGCAGACCTTTATATTCCTGGTTAAAGCCTATAACTTCAGAGATATGTATATCTATGAGTAGAATCTGACTTGGTACTACTATGGAACCTTTAGCCGATGTCATGCGTGCCGCTCAGGAATTTCATCCGGAAATTATTCGCGGCCGCTCTGCAATCCTGCTCCGCTCCACGCATAACATCGGCAGCGGTTCCTATTGATGTTAAACGTTATTAAGTGGGTGTACGGTTCTCGACAGCCTGTGCGAAAACTGTTTTGATATGTATTTTATGATATTTAAAAATGCAACCGTAAATAAGCGGCGTGGTTGCTGCGATTTAAAGCGAAGCAAGGATTGCGTAGCGAGCGCGACTGGAAACCGGATGTTGGAGAGGGAGCGCTAAATCGCAGCAAGCTACAGCCGCTAAGCTTGCATAGATTTAATACTATTGTTAGTTTTAGAACAATCTGCCAACGAGATAAGCGACCCGTGAGCAAAAGAGTGAGAATCTTGCACCCGCACAACTTGGTTACGTAATTAAGCAAGTGCAAGGTTTGTTGGCGTGTTAAATATGATTTTGCCTCTTTGATCTTGATATTATATCAATTACAATACCCGTCACCAGAGATATCACCAGTACTCCCAATGCCAGCATAGCCGTAATAAAGTAGGCCAGATCCTCCATTCCTGTGGAAAACCATACTGCCTTTACCACACATACAGTTGCCACAATAAGCAGAACGATCGTAGGGATATACTTGAAGAATACCTTTCCCTTCGACAATCTCCATATAATGATCTGAAGCCCCGAAACAACAATGCCTATTATGGCAATCAGAGCAATCATTCTTATACCTACAGCCACCTTGCACCCTCTCTAAATAATGCCTTAATTTCGCCTGGTTCCAGGCGGGAGAATATAACAATTCAGCATACCTTCCACTCAGAATAGTTTCCCTATATTCATCAGTTATATTCAATTATGTATGGGTAGTAGATGTATAATTACGATCAATCGTAATAACACTTTGAAATGTGGCATCGATTTTTTTGATTTCAGAATCGATAATTTTTCTTAGATCCCGTTCACAGGCTTTATAGGTTGGCGGCAATAGAATATCAAAAATCAAATTGCTATGAGTTTTTCCCACAACAACCCTAAAATCGTGCATCGATAGTCTTGTATCTATACCCCGTACGATTTCATCAACCTTCCTGTGCAAATCGTTTATTTTCTCATCGTCAGTTACAATAGGATCCATATGGATAACAATACTAACACCAAACTTGTTGGTTATATCTCTTTCAATATTGTCAATAAGATCGTGGCTCTCAAGCAAATCATGGTTTGCATCCACCTCCACATGAACTGAGGTGAATGTTTGATTATGACCATAACTATGAACTACAAGATCATGCAAACCCAGGACACCATCATAACTTAATATTTCCTTTTCTATGTCGGAAACGAACTCCCGGTTAGGAGCAATCCCTAATAGGGGGTCTATAGTCTCAATGATCAGCTTGATACCTGAATAAACAATGAAAAGTGCTACCGCTATACCCATATAACCGTCAATCTGAATACCGGTCAATTTAGCAAAAACGGCGGCTGCCAGAACAGATGAAGTTGATATAACATCATTCATACTGTCTTGCCCTGTAGCAATTAAAGCAGTTGATTCAATACGCCTTCCAAGGTTTTTGTTTATAACTCCTTGCCAAAGCTTAACCAGTATTGAGATAATGAGAACGATGACCGTCAGATAACTGAACATTATGGGGTCAGGTTTCAAGACCTTTTCAAATGATGTCTTTATGAGCTCAAGCCCTAACAGCAAAATTACCACCGACACCAAAAAGCCTGTAATATACTCTGCCCGTGCGTGTCCATACGGGTGCTGCTCATCTGCCGGCTTCCTTGATAGTTTGAAGCCCACAAGGGTAATTATGGACGATCCTGTGTCTGTAAGGTTATTCACAGCATCCGCTATAACCGAGATGCTGTTGAAAAGCGTTCCCACAATTAGCTTTATAACAAATAAAATAAAATTCGAAACAATACCCAGCACTCCGGCAAAGAAAGCATATCTTCCCCTCACCGAACTATCTGAAGTGTTTTGATAATCCTTTACAAACCATTTCAGCATCCGCTCAACCATTATGTTAACCTCTCAGTAACCCTTGCATTACTATTCTACTCCTCGTTTGAGTTATTAGACTCCATTTTTTCTGTCAAATAAGAAAATTCTGTATTAAGGATTCCAGGGTATCTCTCTTACGAATTAGTCTGTCTGTTCCGTCAAGACTTATAAGCACCTCAGCAGGACGCAGCCTGCAATTGTAGTTGGACGACATGGCATACCCGTACGCTCCTGCATTAAAAATGACCAGTGCATCACCCACCCCGGCCATTGTAATCCTTCTGTCACGTGCAAGTATATCGCCGCTTTCGCAAATATTGCCTACTATTGTCACTGTTTCATAAGTATTGTCTTTTTCGCCTGTTCCATCAATGACATTTTTCCTTACTATCTTTACATCGTGATATGAATCGTACATAACCGGGCGGGCAAGAACATTAAAGCCTATATCGGTTCCTACATAAGTTCTATCATAGCTTTGCTTCACAGCATTAACACTGCCAATTAAAACACCGCACTCTGCCATAATATAGCGTCCCGGCTCTACTTTAAATATTACTTCTTTATTGGGATAATCATCCAAGAACCCGGTAAGTACCTTGTCCAACTCTTCTCCAAGCCTGACAAGGTCAAGTCTGTTTTCTTCAGGCTTGTAAGGGACACCAAAACCTCCCCCGATATCTATAAACATAAGATTGGGAAATTCCTTTGCTATCTCTAAAAAAGAGCGAGCTCCTTCAATATAAACCTGCCAGTCAAGAAAAAGCGAGCCTATATGCTGATTTACTCCGACCAATTCCAGATCGTATTTTTCCAGTATAGCCTTAACCTTGGGGATAAGCTCTTTTTGTACTCCAAATTTTGTATTCGAACCGGCAGTTATGACTTTTTCGTGGTGCCCTGCGCCTTTTCCCGGGTTGAATCGCACAGCTACTCTGCCACCTGGATTAAGCTGCCCGTACATCTCAAGCTGGGAAATTGAATCCACACTCATCAGAATATCTTTATCGATTGCATAGCGCATTTCCTCGGCCGAAATATTGTTGCTTACAAAAAAAATCTGCTTGCTTTCAAAGCCTGCCCGCTGCTCAATATATATTTCTCCGGGGGACATAGCATCTACGTCAAGGCCTTCGTCTTTTATTATCTTCAGAAGCTCTAAATTTGTATTTGCCTTGGCTGAGTAATTTACTCTCAGATTTTTATTAGGCAGCAGACTTTTCATTTCTCTGCATCTTTCTCTTAAAATTGCTTCGGAATATACATAAAGAGGTGTTCCGTATTTTTCCTTCAAACTTAAAATCAAATCATTTGACAATAGCATACATTCTACTCCTTCATAAAGGTCTTCATCTTTCAATCAACGTTATCAACGGGAGGTTGCGCCTATAACGTTTGAATTGAATCAAGCAACCCTGCGGCACTTCAAAGGCAAGGTGTATATTAACTCAGTCATTAGGCTAATAATATAACAATGTTTCGGGGTTTAAAAAAAACTATATATTATGGTAAAATATTTGTCAATAAAAAATTCTCTAAATTCCATTTCCTGCTTATATTCTGCTGTCCAGCAACACTGTGCTTCATTGGGAGGTTTTCATTCAACTTTTGATTTTATGCATTTGCAATCATTGCAATACCCATACATTTCAAGATTATGTCCTTCCACGGTGAATTCATATTTGTTCGCTATCAGTTTTTCGTATTCTTCCAAAGGGCAGCCGATAACAGGTATCATTTTCCGGCACTCAACACATACCAGGTGATGTCGGTGCTCATTATGGTTTACTTCATAAACTGCTTTATTGTAATCGGGTAAATTGCTTTTTACCACAATACCTTTTTCATGCAATACTTCCAGGCCCCGGTACACCGTAGAAAGACTAATTGAAACACCTTTCTCCCTCAGGCTCATATACAAACCCTCGGCAGTAAGCGGCATATCGTTTTCTGCCAGCATTTCCAGTATGGCATGCCTGTGTCTTGTCGCCTTCAGGTTTCCGTTCTTTAAAATATCCTCATAATGGTTTTTTGAGCCCATTTTAAACCTCCTTACGCAAATTTCTTTCTCATCCCATATGTGATGAAAAAAATAATTGCTGAAATGATTACTATAGTTGAACCGGTGGCAGTCTCAATATAATAGGACAGAATGAGACCGGCAACTCCCGAAAAAACAGAAAAGATTAACGTCAAAAGGTGATACTGTCTCTGATCCCTGGCGATGTTCCGCGCTGATGCGGCAGGCAGCACCAAAAATGAGTTTATGACCAGCAGCCCTATCCAAGACATTGAAATGGTAACAATAATAGCCACAGAACAGCTGAATATAACCTCATACCAGAAGATGCGTATTCCTCTGCTGCCGGCAAGTGAAGGATTTACACTTACTATGAGCAAGCGGTTAAATACCAGAAGCCAGAATATAGTTACCAGAATGAGGACGAGTGCAAGAAAGGATATTTCTTTCGGCGTAATACTTAAAATGTCTCCCACTAAATAAGCATTTAGTTTGGCAAAGTTCTTCCCTCCCAAAGTGGCAAGAAATATTCCCAATGCCACGGCTGTAGATGAAAATACCCCAATAACAGTATCACTTGCCATCTTGCTCCTATGCTTAATCAGGGCAATAAGAAAAGCAAAAATAATAGAAAAAAGTACTGCCGAGCCAATCGGCCGGGTAAATCCCAAAAGCCCGCCGATAGCAACACCGGTAAAAGCTCCATGTCCCAGTGCATCGGAGAAAAAAGACATCCTGTTGTTGACAACCATAGTTCCCAGCAACGCAAATATGGGAGTCAAAAGTATGATTGATAACAGGGCATTCTTCATAAAAATCATTTGCCCTGCTTTTGCCCACTCAAAAGGAAATACTTCCAACAGCTTATACCATAAATCCATCATGCCTTTTCCTCCTCTTTTCCCTCTTGCTTTTGCCATCTTAAAGAAAAGGCATAAAAAAACTCCTGGCTTCGCATGACGTCGTCCGGGGAACCGGCCTTCAGGACAGACCTGTTTAATAAAACAACTCTGTCCGCATATTTTCGAACCATATCAAGATCATGGGAAATTAATATTATTGTAAGGTCATAGGCTTCTCTTAGAGCTGAAACCGTTTCATAAAACAGTTCCATCCCACTTCGGTCAATTCCCGAAACCGGTTCGTCCAATAGAAGCATGTCCGGTATTGGATCCAGTGCCAGAGCTAGCAGTACTCTTTGCAGCTCTCCTCCTGAAAGAGCACCCAGGCGCCTGTTAATAAGGTGTTCGGCCTTCACTCCGGCAAGTCTTTCCTTTACTTTCGACACTTCCTTTTTTTTGTGTATAATCCATGTAGGAAAGTTGGATCTGCAGGATAGAAATAAATCGAGAACACTTGTAGGAGATGTTGAGTCCAGATTCAGGCTCTGGGGTACATATCCGATAATTGGATTCTGATATGCTCCCTTTTGCGCCTGTGCGAATTTTAAGGAGCCGGTATGTGCAACTTCACCGAGAAGCGCCTTGATAAGGGTGCTTTTACCCGCACCGTTCGGTCCAATTATTGCGGTCAACTCCCCGCAATGGATATGGAGATTGACATCTTTGAGTATGACCGTGTTTCCCAAAGTCACTCCAAAGTTCTCTATTTTAGTACAACATAACCCACAGCTTCTCTGCCGGCTGCCTTTTTCAAATACATGCGGATTTTTCATTTTAATGCCTCTATCAATACCTTTAGATTTTCTTCCATAGTTTTTTCATAGCTATCAATTGCAGCCTCTTTAGGTCCTGTCACCACCGGATCAAGGATATAAATCTCTGCCCCTGTTTGGGCGGAGATCGACTCGGCTGCCTTTTGAGAATACTGAGGTTCAGCAAAAAGCACTTTAACCTGCGCATTGTTTATCGCTTTAATAGTATCGGCCAGTTCACCGGCACTGGACTCTGAGCCGGGTTCCCGCTCAACCACCGATACAATGTTAAGTCCGAATTCACGGGCGAAATATGGAAAAGCCTCATGGAAGGTGACAATATCCTTTATACTGATGTCTTTTAAAGCTTCATGCATACTATCTTTAAGATTTTCAAGCCTTTTAACATACTCTTCGCTGTTTTTTCTATAGGCTTGCTCATTTTCCGGATCGGCCTTTGTAAGTTGATTCGTAATATTTTTTACTTCCTGAATGGCTCCGCTGATACTCACCCACACATGGGGATTCTTCTCCCCGTTCCCGTCTTCCAATAATTCAATATCCTTTGCGGCCTCAATTATCATAAGACCGGGAAGCCGACTTGTGATTTTATCCAAAAAAGACTCAAGTCCTGCTCCGTTAATAACAAAAATGTCGGCTTTCTCCAAAACCTTAATATCGGCCGGAACCAACTGATAATCATGCAGACATCCTGTCTGAGGCTCGGTCATATTGACAACTTTGACACCTTGTACATTATTTGTTATATTCTTTGTAAATATATACATGGGATAGAAAGATGTTACAACCAGAAGCTCTTTATCCTGCCCAGGATCGGTATTTATACTGATTTTGCCACATCCTGCAAATGACAGGAACAATATGGCGGATAAAAGTATGGTTACAGTTTTCTTCATATAACAAACTAATCCTCCGTTCTAAATGCAAATAATTCGCATTTGCATTACCGTATTATTATTATGCACCTTATTGCAAAAAAATAAAACCTTTTTGTTGAAAAATATCTTAATCTTAATAGTATTGATGAGAGGTGGCATTATCAAGAGTACATGAATACTATATACTAGGAGCTTGTACAAAAGGAGAATGCTATGTTTTTTAGTAACTGGAACCGGGGACGAGGCAGGTGTTGTTGCAGATGTTGTTGCAGATGCTGCTGCAGATGCTGCTGCAAAAAAAGATTCTGTGTCAGCATCAGAGTCTTTCCTTGCTAGCATAGCTTCGTCTTTAGGCTCGCCCATGCCTAAACAGGTTCTTTGATATGATATGATCTGCCTTCACGAGGCTCGATGTTTATTCGGGCCATCTTTTTAATAAGGGATGCATCCCCAGTCAGAACAGTTTATATTGATGTCAAGTGTTATAAACAGACTGTGCAAAAACTATTTTAACATGCAGGTTATAATATTTGATTATGCAATCGTAAATAAACGGAGTGGTTGCTGCGATTTAAAGCGAAGAATTGATTGCGTAACGGGCACGAATGGAAACTGGATGTTGGAGATAGAGCGCTAAATCACAGAAGATCCTTCGCTGCGCTCAGGATGACAAATGTCAGATATAGCCGCTAAACTTGCATAGATATAATACTATTGGTAGTTTTTGCACAATCTGAAAGCATCAAGTGCATGGTTTCTCATTTGACATCAGAACTGTCCCATCGAATTACTATGGAACCTTTAGCGATGCCATGC
The DNA here is from genome assembly GCA_050945655.1 of Acetivibrionales bacterium. Taxonomy (GTDB): domain Bacteria; phylum Bacillota; class Clostridia; order DSM-8532; family DSM-8532; genus DTU059. The sequence goes on from JBMNTI010000013.1 coordinate 26,723, forward strand.
GTGCCGCTTACCGTGATAATTGATCAATTGAATCCAGGTGTTTAGAGGCGTTCGCAGTGAGAACCCTTGCACCTGCCATCTTGTAACGTAATATAGCGGGTGCAAGGGTTCCGCATAGTCTGTCTTTAAAAAAGCAATTCATACTAAAAAAAAGAAGAGCAATTGCTCTTCTTTTTGATTACCAGCGATTTCCTTCGCCAAAGCTTCTGTTTCCTACACGATTGTTTCTTGCCATTTTTCTGGCTCTTCTGCAATCCGGGCATCTCTGAGGTTCATTCTCAAAACCTTTTTCCTGATAGAAAGCCTGCTCGCCCTCTGTAAAAACGAATTCTGCGTTGCAATCCTTGCATACTAAAGTTTTATCTGCCATTAGCCATATACCTCCTAAATATATTTGGATCAGGTCTTCTTTACTACTCACTCCAAACATTTAAGGAGATTTTGGTCAAAAAGATAAATCCACATGTATAAGACTGACTTACCGAATCAGTATACCACTATGAAACTAAATATACAAGCAAATATGCAAAAATATTTTTTCCAGTACACATTTAACATTGCAGACTGTGTGATAACTCCTCAACTATGCAAATAGTTATTACACAGTCTGATGTTATTTCTTATAATCGCAAATACTACGTAGCAATTTTCTCACTTAGCCTCAAAGTATCTGCGACCATGGCGATAAATTCAGAGTTAGTGGGTTTGCCCTTACGGGTATTAATAGTATAGCCGAATAAGTCATTGATGGTGTCAACCTTGCCGCGATTCCATGCAACTTCTATTGCATGACGTATGGCACGCTCGACTCTACTGGGAGTTGTCTTATGGATCTTCGCAAGTTCAGGATAAAGCCTTTTTGTTACAGCACTGATTATTTCGCGGTTATTAACAGCCATTACAATTGCGTCCCGCATGTATTGGTACCCTTTAATGTGAGCAGGTACCCCCACATCTCTCATTATCTGGGTTATTCTTGTCTGGACATTATCTCCGCCGAAGTTTGATTTTGACAGACTGGTGGGTTGAGGCGCCGAATCCATTCTAAGCACCGTAGGGCTGTGGGTTCTTACCAGTTCTCTGATTCTTTCAACAAGTACACTTAAGTCGAAAGGTTTTACAATGTAATAAATCGCGCCTAAAGAGAGAGCTTGCTGCGTTATTGTGTCCTGTCCGACCGCAGATAGAATAATAAACAAAGGCTTTTCTGCTGAACCAACATTCTTATATTTCATTAAAACGCCTAACCCGTCAAGTCTCGGCATAATAATATCAAGGACAACAATGTCCGGCTTTGTTTTTTCAATCATTTCAATCGCGTCCTCACCGTTCTCAACCCTTGCTGTAACCTCAATGTCATTCTGGCTTTCTAAAAATTCTGTGATAATCATACCGAATGCAACGTTATCATCAGCAACTAGAACCCTAATTTTCTCATTCACGTTAAAACCTCCCTTGTTTTCTATGCATTTATTATATTGTTGAATTTCATATTTTACAAGAAAACTTTTTCTATTACCTGCATTTAATGGGCTAAAATGGCCTTTGCAAGTAGCTTTTTCTATTATTAAGATTATAAAACAAGGGAAATATAGCGAAGTTTATCGATTGCGGAGAATAAAGAAACAACCAAAAATCTTATAAAAAACTGAACATTAATATATAATTCAATAGCCTGCATCCATTATTTGCGCAGATATTTCAGCAAAAATCGGTGCTGCGCTGCTTGATCCGCTTTTCCCGTCCTCAATGAAGACACAAAGAGCATAGCGCGGGCAATCTATTGGAAAGTACCCCGAAAACCATGCATGCAAAATGTTTCTGTTATCCTTTATCCATCCTGTTTCGGCACTCCCGGTCTTTCCGGCGCTTCCGCCGTGGCCGCCTATATCGGCCCATCTTCCGGTTCCTGATTCCACTGTTAAAAGCATCATGCCCTGAAGGGCGGCTGCGGTTTCTTTTGAAATAACTCTTTCCCAAGAAGGTGTACAGATATTTCTTATCTTTTCACCCTGATCGTTCACGATTGCCTTTACCAGCGATACATCATTTAATATCCCGCCGTTGGCGATTACCGAAGCCATATTTGCAGCCTGTATGGGTGAAATTAGAATTTCGCCCTGACCTATCGATATATTACCGATTTCAACAGGAGAAGCCTTTCCAATATAGCTTGGAAGAAGACCCTCCGATTCTTCTATACCTTCAGTATCTAAACCTGATTTGCTGCCGAGACCAAATTTTTCTGCCATTTCTATGATTTTATCCCGACCTATTTCCAGCCCAATATCAATAAAGTATGAGTTGCATGATCTGGCAAAGGCCTGAACCATGTTGATATCCCCGTGTCCTCCTTCTTCATAGCTTGAGCATTTCATCTTTAAACCGCCCAATTCCACATACCCGGGACAGTTAAATGTAATATCAGGTGATAAATCATTCTCCAGAGCTGCAGCCGCTGTAATCATTTTAAATATTGATCCGGGGGTATAGGCAGCCAGAGCCCTGTTAAATAATGGTTGTTCTTCATCCGTCAAGGAAGGTTGAATATTTGAAGGGTCAAAATTGGGTCTTGAGGATATAGCCAAAATATCTCCGGAGAGTATATCCAGAAGTACGACCGCTCCTTTATCCACCATACGATCCATAGTCTTTTCAACTATGCTCTGAAAATGATAATCCAATGTTAGTTGAACATTAAGCTTTTCCCTACCCATGCTGTTCCATATTCGATACCCCATATCACTCATAAAACCGTTTCCTGCATCAGCTAATATACCGGCATAAACGCCGCCGCCACGTTTTAATGTATCCTGGTACGCCTTTTCAATGCCGGCCAGCCCTTCTGCCCCGCTTTCGTCTACATATCCCAGTATATGCGGAGCCAATGCGTAATCATCGTAACGTGTTCGTAGGTCAATGACGCTGATTCCGACCAGTGATGAATCCGAAATAGCCTTTGCCTGAGCAGGAGTAATATCGGTAACATAAGGTAAATTGTCCTTAGAGAGCTGATTTTTAAGGCGTTCCGAATCCAATCCCAATACATCTGCGATTATCCTTAATGCGCCTGGGTTATTTATTAAAGTAGCAGGTTGTAAAATAGCTTTCCAATAAGTATCTCTGCCTGTAAACCGAATTCCGTTCCTGTCCAGAATATCTCCGCGCTCTCTGTAAATAAGCCTGTTTCTGCTTTGCTGAACGGCCGCTTTTGCTGAATACTGCTTTCCCGTTATAGCCTGGATATTGAATAATTTTATGGCTATCATAATTAATAAAAAAAGAAATACAAAGCGAACTGTTTTTAGGCGTCTTAAATGCAAAAAATACACCCCCCAATATATTTAAGAGTGTTCCCGATAATTCGCATTTTATTCCAAATCACTTGTTTATAACAGTGAAATAAGGGTAAATAATATTAGAATCAGTATTATACTTTTTCGCTTCATCATTTGTGTGTCATATGATTTTCAGCATTGAATATAATAAAATATTGGAAAGGGGATTTTTTATGGAATTCCAGGGCAGATTTACCTGTTTGCACAGAAGTGACAGACATGTGCTTCATACATATGAATCCGGTTTTTATGAATATTCTCCTGAATCAATTTCAGTAAAAAGTCCTAAGGACGCTAATAATAGCACTGACAAAAATAATACACCGGTTTATACACCTAAAGATAAAATAAATCCTAAATAAACATTTTCCTGAACCTCCGGCATATAAAGCCGGGGGTTTTTATTACGGCTAGCTTTTTTAATTTAATATTCCCCAATAACTCTTGGTTTTTTTTATGTCCTCATCTACTTGTTTTTTAAGTGCCTCTTTGTTCTCATATTTCTTCTCATCCCTGAGTTTATGAATAAAACAAACCTCAATGTCCTTGCCATAAATGTCTTCATTGTAATCGAGCATATGGGTTTCTATGGAAAAGGCGCCGCCATCTCTAAGAGTAGGGGCCATTCCTACATTGGTAATACTGTTGAGCCATTTATCCCCATACTTTGTTTTTGTTATATAGACACCGTTTGCGGGTACGACCATCTCGGGGTGTGCCATAATATTTGCTGTCGGAAAGCCCAGAGTCCGGCCTACACGTCGACCGGCAATTACTGTTCCGCATAAAGAGAAGTGTCTTCCCAGCAACTGAAAAACTCTCTCCATTTTGCCCTTCTTTATGTATTCGCGGATAAGAGAACTGCTTACAATTTCTGCTTTTACCTTAACCGGAGGAATTACTATAACCCTGAATCCATACTTTTCTCCACTCTTTCTAAGGAAATCAAGGTCTCCTTTTCCCATATAACCGAATCTGTAATTAAACCCGACCACCGCAAGACGAATTTTTAGTGTGTCGACAAGAATATCTTTAATAAAGTCTGAGGGCGACAATCGTGAAAATGCTTCATCAAACTCTTTATAGCATAAAGTATCCAGCATGGTTGAGGACAATATTTTTGTCTTCTGTTCATTTGTAGTAATAATCTTGTTTATCAGTGTTTTCCGCAGCAATGCTTCCGGATGCTTTGTAAAAGTATAAACTACCGAGTGCAGATCATTTAATCTGCACTCACTGATTAATGTATTGATTAAAGCCATATGTCCAATATGAAGACCGTCAAAATTGCCCAATCCCACACCTGTATGCTTTTGAAAAGTATTATTATCGATCTTTGTGATAACCCGCAAACCTTTCCATCCTTTCACAGTCCGATGCTTTCATTGCCAATCCATTTATGAGTCCGTAATTCTGAAAAATTTCCTTTTTTGATTATTCTCCCAATAGCAAGGAATTCTCCGTTATCATGGTACACTCTTGCAAAATCAGATGTCAACCCTTCCACAGGCACACTGAGACCATTTTTCAACCTAATTGCGCCATTTTGAGGCACATAAACCGGCGGCATTTTCAAAAGTGCCTGATCCATCGGAATTAATGCTTTCTCCAGTTTATGATGAGCTTTAAATTCCTCTATTTTTTCAAGCGTATGAGAGTTTTCCAATAAAAACGGTCCTGAACGGGTTCTGATTAAAGAAATCATATGCCCACCGCAACCAAGAAGCTCTCCGATATCATGGCAGAGGGTTCTCATGTATGTGCCTTTTGAACACTCTGCATCAAATATTACAATAACCTTATCGGATTTTCGGTCGATGCTTAATATTTTGAGTTTAAAGAATGTCACGGATCTGGGTTTTCTCTCGACTTCCATTCCTTTTCTGGCAAGATCATATAATCTTTTCCCACCAACCTTTACGGCGGAATACATGGGCGGGATTTGCTCTCTTTCACCCAAAAAACTGTCAATGGCAGCTTCAATATCTTCATCAGGAACCAAGACCGGCTTTTCGTATACTATATTGCCGGCCGCATCCTGGGTATCGGTAGCCGTACCCAGCATAAGCCCCACTCTATATGCTTTGTCCTTTTCCATCAAGTATTCTATAACCTTAGTTGCCTTTCCGATGCACAAAGGCAATACTCCGCAGGCATCGGGATCTAGTGTTCCCGCATGTCCTACCCTTTTTACCCCAAATAATCTACGAATCTTTGAAACCACATCAAATGAGGTCATTCCGGAAGGTTTGTTTACGTTTATTATTCCATTCATCAGTCTTTCCTTCGAATCTTTGGTACTATTATGACTATAAGTTTTTTAATAAGTTCCTCAAGAGTATCCCCGCTGTTGAACCCGGCTGCACGTTTATGTCCGCCACCACCAAACTCTTCTGCGATTTCGGATACGTTAACATAGTTATTTGACCTTAAATTGCCTCTGAATGTTCCTTCCGAGTCCTCTCTCAAAAACACCGAAACCTCCACGCCCTCCAAATTACGCCCGATATTTACCAGACCTTCGAAATCATCATTCTTGACATCATAATCCTTTATGTCTTCATA
>JBMNTI010000014.1:0-32439 GCA_050945655.1 Acetivibrionales bacterium
ATATTTTTTCTGACAACATTTCCTGATTCAATGGTTTCACCTTGCGGCACATAGTATCCGCCAGGTATTGGAGCCGAAACGGAATAGGTGCCTTTGTCTATCTCGCCAAAAACTACCTGGCCTCCCTCGGTTGGCATATTATATGTTTTTGGGCCGGCAGCCTGAACCATAAGCGAAGGTGTAGTAAAAAATTCATTATCAGCTTTTTTTATCGACACCCTGATATTTCCCTTGTCGGGTAAAGACTGCTGTCCTTCTTTTGCTACGATAGAATACATTTTATCAATGGTATCCTCTGTTCCTGTAAAAGCACCTTTAGCCTTGACAATTACCCTGATATTCTTAAAAGCAACCGGATTCACTTTTTTTGAAGACCCCATATCGGTTGCGCTGCCCCATGATATATGTATATCAACTTGATAATCAACCCCATCGACAGTAACGGTACGAGGGGTAACTACAGTTCCGGAAGGAGACCCTGAATGAGTTCCTATATCCTCATATTTCATACTGCTTATTTCTTCAAATATGCTGGCAGCAATAGAATTGCCAGTAGCTCTTATTTTATTCTGACTATTAGCCTGGGTTACGAATGTGAGAACAGGAATAACAGCAGTAGCTGCAATTACCAAAATAGTTATGGCAATTAACAGCTCTATTAGCGAAAAGCCTTTATTTGAATGAAATTTAAGCTTTTTATCCATTATAATCCAACCTAAATATAATATTACTTATTATTTACCACTAAACTACTACCCTTAACAATTCCTCTATTGATGATAATCCTTTTTTTACCTTTGCAAATCCATCCATTCTGAGGGTACACATCCCCTCCTGTATTGCCAGATCCCTTATTTCATTGGTTGAAGCATTATTCAAAATCAGTTTCTGCATTTTTTCAGAAACCCTCAGAAATTCATATATTCCTATTCTGCCTTTGTATCCGGTGCTATTACAGGATAAACATCCCACAGGCTTATACAGCTTTACGGAATCCTCATGGGGTTCCAGGGGGAAGTCGGGTATATTACTCAAAATTTCACTACGGCTTACTATATATTGCTTTTTGCAGTAAGGGCAAAGCAGCCGCATTAAGCGCTGAGCAATTACACCGGCAAGGGATGATGCGGTCAGAAAAGCCTCAACACCCATCTCTCCTAATCTTGTTACAGCCCCGGGTGCATCATTAGTATGTAATGTCGAGAATACAAGATGCCCTGTTAATGCAGATTCAACGGAAATCTTGGCAGTTTCATGGTCACGTATTTCTCCTACCATAATAATATCCGGATCACTTCGCAGAATTGATCTTAAACCTGAAGCAAAAGTCATTCCTGCTTTTGCATTCATTTGGATCTGGTTTATTCCGGCCATTCTACGTTCTATAGGATCCTCAAGAGTAATAATATTTTTATCGGGCGTATTGATTTCGGCTAAAGTTGCATACAATGTCGTACTCTTTCCGCTTCCTGTAGGTCCCGTTATAAGAATGAAACCGTATGGCATATGCATTACTTCATTATACCGTTTTAGTTGATCATCAGGAAAACCCAACTCCCCTAAGGTAATCATTCTGGCACTACGATTTAAAAGCCTTAGTGTCAATTTCTCACCATAAGCCGACGGAAGTGATGCAACACGTATATCAACGGTTTTGTCCTCTGCTTTTATAGTAATGCGCCCATCCTGGGGTATTCGTCTTTCAGCAATGTCCATTCCGCCCATAACCTTAATTCTCGATGCCACCAGGGGGTGAAGCTTTAGCGGCTGTTGCATTATTTCATGCAAAACACCGTCGATTCTGAACCGTACCCTGAGATATTTTTCCTGAGGTTCTATATGAATATCGCTGGTTCCGGCCTTTACCGCATTGTTTATGATTTGATTTACTAAAATTACTGCAGGCTTTTCATTAGCAGCGTCATCTTCTATTACTGTATCTTCAAGTTCTTCCTCGGATTCTTCAGGTTCTGACTCAACATTTTTGCTCATATTTGAGAATTGTTCCAAGACTGCTTTCAACTCTTTATCAGGAACAACCACAGGTTCAACTTCGTAACCGGTCATAATCTGTATATCGTCTATTGCAATTATGTCATTTGGATTGTTCATTGCCAGCAATAACTTATTATTTCTTATTCCTATGGGCAGTAATTTATATTTACCGGCTATTTCAGGTGTTATTAAATTTGCGCATGCCATATCAATACCCGTATTATTAATAGACATAAAGCATAAACCTGATCTTTCAGCCATAGCACGGGCAATATCTTCTTCGGTGCAATGGCCAAGACCAATCAGCACCTGGCCGAGCTTTAGCTTTTGCCCGTTCTTTCTCTTTTGTGACTGAATCTCTAAAGCCTGTTTAATCTGGTCTTCGGATACAATACCCATTTTAATAAGTTGTTCGCCAAGGAAGCCCGCCTCTGTGATGAATGCCATTTTTTCCCCATCCCTCTAGTATTTATTCTACTTATAAAACGCTTTAGCCATAATAGTTGTGTTCACAAGGCCATCAGCATTCCCCATGCTAATAAAAATTATATCATCTATTCTTATTAGCCTTTCGCCCTTGTCAATGTTATCAAGCAATCCAAGCAAAGATGAGTATTTACCATTGACGGTTAGTTGGAAGGGCATTTCAAATAGATTCCCGTTTTCTTTTCTCTCCTCAAATTTAATTTCAACAAAAACATTTTTATTTTTTACGGTAAGATTTTGAATATATTCTATTAATTCGTGCTCCAATGGTTCATCAGGGATTTGTTTTTCCAAAAATTCATTTGCGTTCTCCAATTCAGGTCTATACTGCTCCAACTTTTTAAGCTCGCTGAGAGTGGCCTTGTTTTGATCAAGCTGTGCCTTTTCTGTCTTAATCTGGCCGGATATATTATTTATTTTGTTGACAGAAAGAATATTCAATACCATCAGTAAAATTACCACTAATCCGGAGACTGCAAGCAATAAAGAAATATTTGAATTGCTTTTTTTATTATTCATTACCGGTCACCTCCGTTGGCAATTGATAACCTCGCCCTTTTTGAATTTTAAATCTTATTTCAAAGTTAACCGGGCTATTTTCATCCAGCTGGTCTGACAAAGCTGAACTTGTACATATGATTTCACTAATATCCGGAACCTCTTCCAGTCTGTTCATCCATTCCGAAACAGATTCGTGAGTTGATCCTGTTCCTTTAATAATACACACACCTGTAGGATCTTCAAATTTCATTCCTACTTCTGTTAAGAATAATGATTCAGGCACCGAATTACCTATTTCAGCTGTTAGGCTTCTCCATTCGGGGTTAACGCCTGCAGCTAATGAAGCGTCTTTTAACAGCTTGTTTACTTGGTCGCGCATGGCTAATATATCATCGATTTCGGAAATTTGCGCTTCTACTTCACTAGCTTCCTTCCTGATTTCATTTAGTTTGGCGTTGTTTGTTGTAAGAACAATAGACAAAATCGCATAGACGGTAAAGAGTACTCCCATAACTCCCATTGCAATTATTAGATTCACATTTTTTTTACGTGCTTTTATATTTATTAACTTATATTCATATGGCAGTAAGCTTACACTATACATATACTTATTCCCCCAATCCCCTCATGGCAAGACTTATGCAAGCCACATAATCAGATGCTTTAAAGTTATTCATCTTTCCCTTTATTACGCGGTTTTCAAGAAATGTATATGGAGCAGGAACGCTGACCGATAAACCGGTAGTTTCCTTTAACCGTAAGGCAACCTGATCTTGTTTTGAAACGCAGCCCAGCACATACATTTTTTCAATTACATCACCGCTTTGCATTTTATAATAGGCTAATGAGGATTTAATTTCACCAAATAATATGTCGGCATAAATATTGCTGTCTTTTTCTATTGGTTGGGCTTTAGCATCGTCGGACTCGATCCAATCCGGCGACTGATTAATATTAACAGACCTTGCCATAGCAAGTATACCGTTTTTAAAAATTAAAATATTACCTATATCATTATTAAATCCGGCAAGCACAAAAGTACCGTCATTACTTTCTATCAGAGCCGCTCTTCCTAACGCGAGCATAGTAGCATCAATTTCTTTAATATTCGCATTAGACATTGAAAAGGCTTCAATATAATCATTTAGCATTTTTTTTCTTGCCCCTACAAGAACTACATTTATGTATTCTCCCTCATCTGTTTTCTTTTCGCTCACAACCACATAATCCAATACAAGCTCTTCAATGGATACAGGCATATACTCCTGTGCCTGAAAATAAATCATGTTTCTTATTTTATCCTCAGGTACTTTTTGAAAGGTTGCAAAGCGTACTATAATATCCTGATTGTTTACTCCTAAAAAAATGTCACGTCCATTAAAACCATTCTCAATAAACAATCTTTCCAGGCTTACGCCAAAGAGCTGGGAATTAATGATCTTTCCCTCTTTAACGACACCCTCGGGAAGCTTAACTTTGCCCCAGGCTAGTACACTGGGTTTCTTCCGGGTACCCTTAAGTTCTATGGCGCGAATTTCCTGAGAGTCTAACACAAGACCGATTATACTGTTTTTAAAAATTCCCATATTTACAACCTCGGACTTCAATATTTTTTAACCAACTTTGTATGAAATCAATTAACCGCCTGCAGATGTAACAGCCGTGAATATCGGGGTGTATAAGGCTACAAGCATACCGCCGATCAATAATCCTATAATAACCAATGCAATAGGCTGAATAAGTGCGTTAAGGCCTCTGGTAGTAGTTTCAACTTCCTGCTCGTAAAATTCAGCCACTTTATTAAGAAGTTCAGGCAATGAACCCGCTTCTTCTCCGACTGCTATCATATGAGTTACCATTGGAGGAAAAACAGTACTTTTTTCTAATGTCGATGCTATGCTTTTACCTTCTTCGATCCTTTTAGTAGCAAGTTGAATTGTTTCATTCAAAACATCACTGCCTGATGTAGGACCAGCACTTTCAAGAGCCTGAACAACAGGTATACCGCCTTCTAGCAATGTTGATAATGTCCTGGTGAAACGTGCAATAACGGCTTTTAGAATAACAGACCCGAAAATCGGCATATGTAGTTTATGTTTTTCCCAAAGAGTGTGTCCTGTCTTACTTTTAAAAAAACCGACAAATGCAGCAACTATTAATGCAATGGCGCCTATCCAGATAAGAGGCTTTGTTCTGATTGATTCCGACATATTAAAAATAAACCGGGTTATAGCGTTTAATTCAATATCGCCCGGTATAGCACTTTTAAAAATAGGCACTAAAAAAACAAGCATGACAACATATATAACCAACGCAAAAATACCTATTATTTTAGGGTACGAAGTTGCCGATTTTATTTCATCATTAATTGTTTTTTCTTTTTGCAACTGTTCTGAAAGCCTTAATAATGAATTTTCCAGCATACCTCCGATTTCACCGGCTTGAATCATAGATATGTATAGTTTGGAAAAAATTTTTGGGTAAGATGAAAACGCGTCGGTAAGATTCATCCCGCCTTCTACATTTCGTGCAATGTTATCAAGAGCCGAGCGTAGTGTAGGATTTTCTGATTGTTTGCTTAAGGTGTTGATTGCACGGGTCACCGGAATACCTGCACCAATCATAGAAGCCAGTTGCCGGCTAAATAATGTAAGGTCTGAAATTGTCACCTTCTTTTCCATTGATAAGAAGTCGCTTGTAATTTTTGCTTTTGCTTCTTTTAATTCAACTACCGAGAGCCCCATCCCGCGTAATTTTTCAACGGCTTGAGGGATATTATCGGCCGTCAATTGGCCATTTATGGTTTGGCCTTGCCTATTTATGCATTCATAGTTGTAAGTTAACATTACCAATCCTCCTGCCTAAAAGAAACTATTGTGCATCAGCCTTTCTACTTCTACTCTGTCAATACAGTATTCAAGAACTGTCTCCCGGCTGATTTTTCTTTGACTATATAGCTTCAGAAGCGCTTGATCCATTGTCTGCATACCTTGAGAATGACCGGTTTGTATGGCCGAATAAATTTGATGCTCTTTACCGTCTCTTATCATACTTCTGATAGCCGGAGTATCGACCATGTACTCCACGGCCACCACTCTTCCCCTTTCATCTATTGTGGGTAAAAGCTGCTGTGAAATTACGGCTCTAAGAGCATTTGCCAATTGCTGCCTTATCTGCAGCCGTTTATCATCACTGAAGGAATCTATTATTCTTGATATCGTTAATGGCGCAGTCTGCGTATGCAGCGTGGATAATACCAGGTGGCCTGTTTCAGCTGCAGTTAAGGCTATGGATATACTCTCCTGGTCTCGCATTTCGCCAATCATGATAATATCGGGGTCATGCCTCAAAACATGGCGAAGGGCGGATGCAAAGCTGTGGGTATCAGTGCCTAATTCTCGTTGTCTGACTGTTGATTTGTTATGCCTGTGGAGAAATTCAATCGGGTCTTCAATCGTAACAATATTACTGGCTCTTGTATTATTAATCATATCAATCATTGCAGCCAGAGTAGTAGATTTGCCGCTGCCCGTCGGTCCGGTCACAAGTACAAGCCCGCGCGGAAGATTACATAGTCTTTTTACATCATGGGGCAAGCCTAAATTTTCGAATTTTGGAATAATAAAGGGAACTGCTCGGAAAACCGCAGCTAATGTTCCTCTTTGAAACATAACATTTCCCCTGAACCGTGCAACACCATGTATTGCATAGGAAAAATCCAATTCCCAGTCTTGTTCCAGCCTTTCTCTTTGGTAATCTCTTATAATGGACAGGATCATTTGTTCAAGATCAGGCTGTTTTAACGGAGGGGAATCAACCGGCACCAGCTCCCCGTTTATCCTTATACAAGGCGGCATACCAACAACTAAATGAAGATCGGAGCCTTTTTTCTCAACACAATCAATGAGTAACTGATCAATTGTTAGTTCATAATCAGATTCCAATTCACTAAAACGCATTGCCAAAACCTCTAGTTTCTTAATTTTAAATGCCTAAGCCATCTGACAAAGGATTATCTATGTATGTTATATAGTCTTTTACTATTTTGATGTTTTCCTGGGTTTCTTCAATATACATTATGTAATGAAAACTATTATCCCTTGCAACGTTTTCACTGATTGTAAAGCTGTCGGAAGAAATCCCTGTCAGATCAACAAGCAGATCCCGCCTTTTCTTAAGCTTGTTGTTTCCGCCGGCTTCATCCGAAAAATCAACAGGAACTTTAATTTTTTCTGTCATAACATCTAATTTGTTAATATGATTCATAGCAAATAATCTAAAGTCTTCCGGACAAAAAATCATTACACTTTTAGAAAATTCAGGATAGTTAATGGTTTCCATAGTGATATTTTTCAGATTCAGATTATCAAAGCGTCTTTTAAGTTCGTTCGCGGTAATATATACTGTTTCATATATAAAGAAAGGATCATCATTTTTATGTTTTTCTATGTCAAATTTCTTAATGATCTCTGCCGCAAGCTTGACCGACTCTTTTGAGCCGTTAAGCCAGAGGGTTTTCTGGCTTCTGCCAAATGTAATGATATTTACATCCGACACCAGTTCAATAAGTATAGGAATGATCTCATCAACAGTCAAATAAGTCATCTTGACATCACTGATAATAATATTGTCACTAAGAGCATTTTCAGGTATATCAATAGTTTTTTGCACTTTAAGTATCTCAGCTATTTCGGCTTTACTTCCGTAAATCCACAGGGTCATGGGGTTGGAATTAAGAATTATTCCCTCACGCAAACCTAAACGTCCCATAACCTTGTTCATTTCCTCCGGGGTTATATATGTCATATTTATCGGGGTAAGGTTTTCTGAATAAATACCTGTCTCGCCGAACACGTTTTCTTCCCTGTCTATCATAGAAATTAGTTCATTAACGGTACCTAAATCTTCCGGCAAACCTTTTATCCAGATAACCTTTTTATTGGTGTTAATAATAATTGCTTGAACAGGTATTCCTAATTCTTCCAGTGATTCTTTTATTTCATCGGAGTTTATATGTTTCAACACAAATTTTGTCAGAGACAATTTGTTATAGAACTCCTTGGTAAGTGTTTCTCTTTTTCCTACAATAAGAACATTATTATCTTCTATATAATCCATACTCATTGAGTTCAGCAAATAACTCAGGGCAGTTCTTGCATCGACATCTTCAATGTGATAAGTTACCTGCATAGGTTCGCCGGTATAGATAATACTTTTATTCATATGTACGGCAATTGCCGATAAAGCATCACGAATATCAGCCTCCTTCATATTGATGGATATGATATCATCTTTTTCTGCTGCTTCCTTTTCTACTATAGCTATGGAGGGTAAAACACTAAAACATGAAATAAAAACTGCGGCAATCAAAAGTAATAAAAAGGACGATTTAAATATATTGTTTTTAAACATATGTACAAACCTCCAATAAAAACTTATTGTTTATGATTATTCGCTTTCTCTACAAGAGCAAGAATTCTGCTGTCACTTCCGTTGTCCAATGCGATACAGTCCTTTTCAATTCTGGTAACTCTCCAATCACTATTCCCTACTTTATCATTCAGTCCAACTATATAGGAATATCCGCCCCATTCTATTACAGCCGCGGATTTCGCAGACGAATAGACAACTCCGGCAAGGTGCATGGGAGATTCGAACGGATCCTTTTGTTGTTCTATGACTTCACTATCATCAGATCGGATTATCTGCGGCAATACATCTACCTGGGGCTGTGTAGTATCGATAGGAATGTTTTCATCCGATGATGAAACGCCGGGATCTACTTTTGCTGTTTCTTTATCATTGCTTAATGACAAATTGATTACTATAGCTGCAATAATTAATATGACTAGTATGGGTGTCATGAATGCAAGAGATTTATTCTCATTAAAAAACTTTTTAATTGCAGCTTTTCCATCAGTTGATTTTTTAGCCATATCCGATATTTCCTTTCTTAATATAATAAGAAAATAATACTAAATTATTGTATTTCGTAAATTATATGTCTAAACATGTACAAGTAAAACGCCATTATTTTAGATTCTACATTATTTAGCAAATACATACAAGAGTGATTTTAAAATACATGTAATTTTTTACTCCTATTTATAGAATCTAATGTACCAGGTAAAAATCTGATTTCCATACAGGCCGGCAATAAAGGTTGCGATAATAATAAAAGGTCCGAACGGGATTGCACTTTTTCGGTTTTTAATACGCAATATCAAAAGAATAAGGCTTATTACAGCGGCAAGCACAACCGAAAAGAATAATGCTGTCATGGCTAATTTCCATCCGAAAAACAAACCTATCGGCATGAACAGTTTTACATCTCCCATTCCCATTGCGCCGTCATTGCCATAAACCAGAAGACCGATAAAAGCAATAATAAACAATATCCCTGAAGCCGAAAACATGCCTATAATAGGTGTGAACCATGATGTGGACTCATACAGCAAAAAAGGTTTATAGAAAACATGATATAGAAACACCGCAGTTCCCCCTGCCAGGCCGGTAAGAACCAATCCGTTGGGAATAATCATATATTTATAGTCTATGAATGCAACAGGAATCAGAACAGAATACAAAAACAATAATGCGGCTGTCTCTACCGTTAATCCGTATCGAAGATATACTAAAAGCCACACTATTCCTGTCATTGTTTCTACAAACGGATATTGTATTGATATAGGTTCTTTGCAGTGCCTGCACCTGCCTTTTAATAACAAATACCCCAAAACAGGAACCATATCCGCCGGCTGCAATTTTTCTTTGCAGTTAGGGCAGCCTGATGAAGGATGAATTATCGATTGTTCCAGAGGAATACGATAAATGCATACATTAAGAAATGAACCAACACATAAACCTATTGCAAATATTAATACTTTAATAATAAACTGTACTTCCGATGATAAGGCAATAATCATCAAATCACCCTTCAAATCTTCATCTTTCGTGCTCTGTATAATTCATCGGATTCAGGTATACTAATCTTAACAGTATTCTCGTCTTCTACCAGTAAAAATTCCTTCTCAAAAGTTATATTACCAATTTCAGTTGCCTTGATATTATTCTCATGTAATATTTTTAGCAATTCACTGCCGTTTGGAGTTGTAATAATCATTGACCCGCTTGAGATTAATTTTAAGGGATCAATAGATAAATATTCACATATACGCCGCGTTTCTTCCAAAATAGGTATTTTATTTTTTTGAACTTTAAACCCGTATCCGCTAGCGGTTCCAATTTCCCACAAAGCACCGAGAACCCCGCCTTCGGTAACGTCGTGCATGCTGGTGGCATTATACCGTGCAGACAACAGTCCTTCTTTTACAACACTGATCGAGCCTATCAGGTTCTTGGCAGTATTAACAAATTCCTCGCTAAATTCCCTTGTTAGTTCTTTTTCAAAAAGCCACGCCAAAATAGCTGTGCCTTCGGTTGCGGCATATTTGGTAAATATAATCGAATCACCGGGCTTTGCTCCGCTTGTAGTTATCAACTTATTTTTTTTTGTCTTACCAATAGCGGTTATGCTTAATACCAAGCGGTTAACGGCATCGGTGATTTCGGTATGACCGCCGATTATATCAACTTTCATAGAAGAAGAGACTTCTTTTATCTGCTTCAAAAGCTTTTCCATCTCCTCTAATTCGGTTCCCGCAGGTGCCAGTATGGTAATAAGAATTCCTATAGGCTCTGCGCCGGATGAAGCCAGGTCATTGCATACAATGTGTATTCCAAGAACCCCAACCTCATCATTGGCGCCTGTAATAGGATCGGTTGTTACAACGCATATATCCTCCGCAAAATCAATAGCTGCACAATCCTCCCCTATTCCGGGCTTTGTAAGTACTTCTTTGTGCTGGGGTTCTGAGAATTGGGACAAAAGTTTTTCTAATATATTGTTTGGTATCTTGCCGATTTCAAGCTTCAATTAACCTTCCTCCTTAGCAGCGGCTACTAAATCCTTTATTTCCAGATATAGATCACGGGCTGATTCAATTAACCTTTGCGGAATCTTCGGCTTCTGCTGAGGATCAGAATAACTCATGATAAGCCGGCTCATCCATTTTACGCTTTCATCATAAAGAGCCAGCCTCCTGCATAAATCACCCATTATATACAGGCAAGTATATTCGTCAAGTTTGCCTTCATTTGTAAGATCCTCCTGGCTGTAAGCTTCCTTGTAACTATTCAATGCATATTCTAAAAACTTTGATTCCGCCTCGGGTTCTTGTTTATAACGATATAACCAGGCAATACGCATACATATTTTTGCTATTTCCGATTTTGGCGCATCCATATCATTCAGGTTTAGAAGTACAATCTTAAATGCCTCAAGAGCCTGATCAATTGTCCTTTCACCTGTAAAACTGCGTTTATGCCATTTGGTAGTAATATTATTTCGAACCTTTTCTTTTTCGTATTTGTTAATATTGCTAAAACTTGTAACATGAGAGCCATATCCGCATTCTGGGCATATTACTGCTTCATAGAACAACGGATTCTCACCTTCGTAGTACGGACAAAAATCACTGTCCTGCTCAATAAGCTTTATAGCCTTTGATCTGACTTTTGTATATTCAATATTGGAATTACAGATCGGGCACACTGCTTTAGAATTATACACCGCTTTGGCTGTAGCCATGAAAAAACAACTCCCTTTCAAAATAACCGTCAATAGTTATTTTACCACGCCTTGATATTTTATAACCTTCATCTATCGCTTTATTATAGCTTAACAACTTCAGTCCGGGATAAGGCATCATTAATAAGGGATTCTACATCCAAAAGGTTCTCAAGTTCCAGCGTTTTTTGTAATGATGGTTTAGTAACAGGATGTTTTGCTACAAAAATAGTACAGCAGTCTTCATATGGTAGTATGGACGTATCAAAAGTCCCTATTTTTTTTGCTATTTCAATTACCTCATTCTTATCCATACCTATTAAAGGCCGGTACACCGGCAATGTAACGGCGTTATCGGTAACCAACATGCTTTCCATTGTCTGGCTGGCTACCTGGCCTATCGACTCACCTGTAACAATAGCCAGCGACTCGCTTTTTTTCGCTATTCTTTCGGCAATCATCATCATAAACCGGCGCATTATTATTGTAAGATATTCATGAGGGCATTTTTCGTTAATTGACGTTTGGATTTCTGTAAAAGGCACAATATGAAGCTTAATGCTCAAACAGTATTCTGCAAGGTATTCTGCCAGCTTAATAACTTTATTCTTGGCTCTGTCACTTGTATATGGATAACTGTGAAAATATACGGCCTCGATTTTTACGCCGCGTTTGGCTATCATCCATCCGGCCACAGGGCTATCTATACCTCCTGAAAGCAGCAGTGTGGCTAATCCACCCGTTCCCGTTGGGAGACCCTTCACTGAAGGAATGATCTCCGAGTAAAGATATGTGCTTTCACGAACCTCTACATAAAATATGAAATCCGGATTATGAACATCTACCTTAAGCCGGGGATACTTATCAAGGATATAGCCGCCTAAATCCGTACATATTTGAGGTGAGTTCAGCGGAAACTTTTTATCGCCTCTCTTTGCTTCTACTTTAAAAGTTTTATATGGCTTTCTGTCAAGAAGCTCCTCAATAATTCCAACTGCGGTCTCTTTGATAGTATCGTACTTTGAAGGGATTCGTATGACCGGACTTACCGAGGCTATTCCAAAGATTTTTGCTAGTCTTATTATAGCTTCACCTGTATCGAAGTCCGGATCACGGAATTCAATATATATTCTGCTTTGGGATTTTGTAATCTTTACGGCTCCAAGGCTGGAAAGCTTATGTTTAATATTGCTTATCAGTTTATTTTCAAAAACATGTTTATTAAGCCCTTTTAAAAATATTTCCTCGTATCTTACCAAAATAATCTTATCCATTGTCCCGACCTTTCTATAGCATTTCCTTCATGATTTCGCCTATTACTTTCGCAACAGTAAAAGCCTCGTCCTCGGTATTAAAAGAACCAAAACTGAACCGAATGGCACCCTCTGCCCATTCACGCGGAATCCCTGCTGCTTTGAGTACATGGCTTACGGTATTCTTTTTTGAATTGCATGCCGATCCGCTGGATACATATATTTCCCGCATTTCGAGGAAATGAAGCAGTGTTTCTGATTTAATACATTTAAAAGAAATACTGAGAATATTTTCAACTCCATCCCTAGGCGAATTAACCCTTATATTGGAGCCAAACAAATTGATAAGCTCTTTTATAAGAATCTCCCTGATCCGGTGGCAGTTTCTTTTGTCCTCTTTCATTCGATCGGTTTTTATACAGGCCGCAAGCCCGAATCCGGCAATACATGGCATATTTACAGTTCCTGAACGGAGTTTTCGTTCGTGGCCTCCTCCCAAAATCAAAGGCTGCAGCCGGGTTCCTTTTCTTATAAATAGCATGCCCACACCTTTAGGACCGTGTATTTTATGCGCACTGAAAGAAATAAGATCAGCTTTTAAATCCCTTACGTTAACGGGTATTTTGCCATAAGACTGAATAGCATCAACATGAAAGATAGTTGCTTTATTATTTGATTTAATAATATCAGCCGATTCGATAACCGGTTCTATCGTTCCCAATTCATTATTTACATGCATTATATTAACCAAAATGGTGTCCTTGCGAAGCTTTGCTTTAAGATCGTCTATTATTATACATCCGTATTGGTCGACATTAAGGTATTCGACTTCATATCCATGCCTTTCCAGATCTTTTAACGATTCCAGTGAGGCAGAGTGCTCCACGGGAGAGGAAAGGATATGATTTCCCGAACGTTTGAATGTTTCGGCTGCGCCTTTTAATGACATGTTAACAGATTCGGTACCACCCGAAGTAAAAATAAGTTCTTCCGGATCAGCTTTAATTGTAGCAGCAAGCTTGTCTCTGGTATCCTCAAGAATTTTTTCAGCTCTCAATCCCAAAGTATGCAAAGAGGTTGAGTTCCCGAATTCTTCCGCCATAAGTTTTGATATAAGTTCTATTACTTCTTTATACGGTTTTGTCGTCGCGCCATTATCAAAATATATCATATTTAGTGCCTCTCTTTAATGTCTCTCGTAGTATTTACTAAAATTATCATATCCCTTTTATGCATCTAAAACTCTTGCTTCCAAACCACCCCTGGATATTTCTAAAAGTGCATATGTAGGAGCAGAAAAACTCCTGGGAAAGCCGATGCTGCCCGGATTAACAAAAAGGATATCCGATCTGTATTCCTGTAGCGGGCAGTGGGTATGTCCAAAAAGAACAACATCAATACCCTCTTGCAGCGCTTTTCTTTCCAGCCGCTCAATACCGTTTTTTACCCCATATCGGTGCCCATGGGTAATCAGTATTCGCTTCCCCTCAATCTCCAAAATTATGTCGGTTGGAAGATCATTATAAAAATCACAGTTTCCCGGTACCGTGAAGATCTTTAATTCAGGGTATTTTGCCTTAATAATATAAGCATCCTTATAAAAGTCACCAAGATGAATCAATCCGTTGATCTGCGGGTATTGTTCTATCATTTTTTTTGCATGGCGTAATTCGCCGTGAGTATCACTTATTACAAGATAAAGCTTCATGGAATTCTCCAGTTCTTAAGGATTTCTGCCAACTTTCTAAATGCTTTGCCCCTGTGGCTGATACGATTCTTTATTTCAGAATCTATCTGGGCCATAGTCTGATTATACTCCGGCACATAGAAGACCGGATCATATCCGAAACCGTTTTCACCTTTAGCCTTAAATGCAATTTTACCTTCTATGGTATCTGAAAAAGTTTTTGTATTCGTATCGGTAACAAGGGAAACCGCGCATTTGAAACGTGCGGACCGGTATTCGTCAGGTATGCCTTCCATAAGCATGAGAATCCCTTCATACCTCTTTTTATCACTTTCACTATTTAAAAATCTCGCTGAGTATATACCCGGTGCACCATTTAAAAAATCAATTTCCAGGCCGCTGTCATCGGCTACCACCATGCCGCCTGTTATTCTGTGTACGGCCATAGCTTTAATAAGAGAATTCTCTTCAAAACTATTTCCGTTCTCTTCAACTTTTATGTTTATACCGGTTTCTGTCAGGGACAGCACCTTATAATCGCACCCTTCTAAAAGACTCTTAATTTCTTTCACTTTTCCGTTATTCTTTGTGGCTATAACAAGCTTTTTCATTATTTCTCCCTGGATAAAAGCACATTTTTTTGTATGTCAATTATATTCTCAATACCTTTTTGAGCTAAGTCAAGCATTTTATCAAAAATCCTCCGTTCAAACGGGCCTTCCTCTCCGGTTGCCTGGACTTCGATAAGCCGGCCTGACCCGGTCATTACCACATTCATGTCCACATCAGCAATTGAGTCTTCGGCATAACACAAATCAAGAAGCTCATTCCCGTTAACATATCCTACACTTATTGCCGCTACAAAATCCTTAACCGGTATCTCACTAATTTGCCTGTTATTAACTAAGACACTGCATGCATCCATTAAAGCGATAAAACCACCGGTTATGGCTGCAGTTCTTGTACCTCCGTCGGCTTGTATTACATCACAATCTACGATAACCGTTCTTTCACCCAAAATTTTTAGATCCATAACAGAACGAAGAGATCTTCCTATAAGCCTTTGAATTTCATTTGACCTTCCGCTTATTCTCAAAACATTTCTGTCCCTGTTATTCCTTAATAATGTCGCCCTTGGCAGCATATCGTATTCAGCGGTTACCCAGCCTTCTCCCGATCCCTTCTTAAAAGCAGGTACCTTTTCATCAATACTTGCGGTACATATGATCTTTGTCTCTCCAAACTCTACCAGAACAGATCCTTCTGCGTATTTGTTGATATCCCTTGTCAGCTTAATCGTTCTTAATTCATTATTCTTTCTTCCGTCAACTCTTTTTATCTTTTCCATAACAAAAAACACCATCCACGTTTTATCTATAATATGTTATCACATGAATGGCATGTTATCCAGATAAGAAAAATATACTTTAGAAGAACTTGAATATAGACTCCTTTGAAGCGAGGCAGCGTACCTCGAAGCACAGCCTCATAAAAATGCCGTATATAAAACAGCCCATTTAAAGCCTTTGCTCATTTACTTAAAGTTAAACTAATTATGAGCTTTGCTGCGAGAAGTAAGGGTTCTTTATTCGAGATAACTTAGAAACGGGTTAAACACCCGTTTCCCTTTTTTAATTACAATATTACTTTTTCTTTTTTAGGACAGGAAGACCATGATCGATTTATTATTTTTTTTGAACGCATGATTAAATCTCTCCACTACAGCGATATCCTTTTTTCTTATTCTCTATAAACTTAATATCTGTATTATGCTGTTTGCTATTGACTCGGCCGCTTTTTGTATAAACGAGTCCTTATTCAATAGTGCTAAGTCTCCCTCATCCGACATACATGCTACTTCAGCCAAGATGGCCGGCATTTTCGTGTCTCTTAGAACTACTGTATTTTCTCTTCCCTGAATACCAATACTTTCAGTTCCCAAGTCCTTAACAAGATTATCCTGCATAATCCTGGCATATGCTTTACCCTTGTAGCTGGTATGATGATATAGAACCATTGAGCCTTTATATCCGGCAGGCATACTGTTATTATGAATACTTACGAATAAATATGCATTTCTGTCATTAGCAAACTTAACTCTTTCAGGCAAGTCCAAGTATTTATCAGTAGTACGTGTGAGTTCAACATTATACCCTTTGGATTTAAGAATTTTTTCGCATCTTAAAGCAATGTCCAGATTAAAATCCTTTTCTTTTTTACCAAATAATGCTCCGGGATCACTGCCGCCGTGACCGGGATCAATTACGACCAGCTTTGATGCCGCCGAACCTCCGGTTCCCGTACTTACTACAACAAGGAGCTCATCTTTGCCAGAGCCTGCAATAATCTCAAATTTCTTATTTGAATCAGTTTTATTAATAGTCAGAAATGAGCTTTTTGCAGTTGTCATAAAGTCTACGGACTTAATAAGACTATTATTAATTTTCATGGTACCTGTTCCAAGATTTATTATATCGTTAGGCATCATAAATGTAACCGTGCCCTTATTTCCGGTATCATCAACAATGATTTTGTCCCTGTAGTTATAATATTTATCAACTATACCTTTACCTGTTAAATGCAGAGCTGTTTTCCCGCCATTGTTTCCGACTTTGACATTATTATTCGGAGAAGCTCCGGATGAGGGTGAAGCTGATGGTGACGGTGATGGCTGGGTACTTGGCTTTGGTGAGGTCACAGGAGTGCTTGATGGAACCGGGGAGTTTACCGGCACAGAGTTTTTTCCGGTTTTGATAACGAACACCGAGTTGCCCCCTGTTACGGTATGAGAATATGATATTTCTTTACTATAACAAATACGAATTATCGTACAGTTATGTTCTTTATTATAGTTTACAAGCGCTCCATATATCACTGAGTTCCCGGATAAAAAGCCTTCTTTAAATCTATTATCTTTCCCGGGAATAGTAATCTGAATCATTTTCTCTTTTTCTCTATGCTCAAACCTAGATATTTTCCCTTTATCAGCTTGAGTTAAACTGATTCCGTCAAGTTTAACAACACATGAATCTCCGGACATTGTCCATGATAGAGGGCCATTATTTGTTCTTACTGCGGGGCCAGGAGATAATGTGCCATTGTTTCCTGCATCAGGTGTAGATGTTGCGGGAATTGGTGTTGTCGATGGTTTTGGTGTTGTCGACGGCTTTGGTGTTGTCGACGGTGACGGTGAGGGTGCGGGTGTATTTCCTGGTACCGGAATTTTACCCGAACCTGGTGTGTCGGCTGCTGAAGAGCCCAAGGTTAAAATAATAGATTTACCGTCGGAGGATGTTGAAAAAGAATACACAGGTTTATTTATAGTTTCAACCACAACGTTTGTTCGTTTTGGGTCGGACATATTAGCCAGGCGAATTTGAAAAACAGTTCCCTTATTTATATCAAACCTAATAGTTTTCGATACGTCGGCATTGTCTATTTCAAAACACAGACGATAATTTTTAAAATTCCCTTCAGGTGGAATAACAGACTGTCTGACTATTTTTGTTGACGAAGAAAATATATGAATTTCTTCCAGACTATTTTTTTGTATGTATGTAACTTTTGATACGGATCCACCCGTTAAAATCTCCATTGCTCCTGTCGCTTTAACCTGTACGGGCATACATATCAGCAGGGAAAATATCAGGCAAAAAACCAGCCCGATTGACATGATCTTCTTCATTTTTACACCTCATGAAGTTTTTCTTTTGTATCTGATATTTATTTTACCACATTTTTAGCATGTTGAATTAGTCAAAAAGATTACAAGTTCTTTTCATCTACCTTTTCGGCAGACTGAGCAAAAACTGTTTTACTATGAATTAAGTAAAATAATGATTTACAGGCACCCTTGCTGTGATAAAAATGTACAGAAGATACTACAGATACTATTATTGGGTCTCACACAGCGTTAAAAGCCATATACAGGCTTTTTAGGGTGATCGGATTCACTATACGAATAAAAACAGCCGCAGTATTTTTGCATATAATATTGCCTGCCCCTTGAAGTTTCTCTGCCCTTTCTGTAAAGCTCTCTAAAATCTTCGTAATAAAACTTGATCCCATACTTGTCTGCTATGGCTTGTCCCATGCTTTTTATAAACTCATGATTTTGGTATGGGCTTATTAACAAGCTTGTGGTAAAAGCTGAGAAAGAGTTTTCTTTTGCAAATTTTGCAGCTGCATTTAGTCTTAATGAATAACAGACATTGCATCGGAGTATTTTATCGTTACCAAGGCTGTTTTTCCAGTATTCTAATTTATTTTCATCCTCATATTTAACATTAAAATTATACTCGTTCGACATTTTTATTACCGACAACTTCCGCTTCTCATACTCTTCAATCGGATGAATATTAGGATTGTAGAAAAATCCTTCGATCATCATATCTGATTCGGTTAAGAATTTTTCTACAATAGCTGTGGCGCAAGGCGCACAGCATATATGCAGCAATAGTCTCATATTTATTCCCTCTAACAGAAAATCATTCCTTCTTTCAGGTCGTGACCGCAGGCATATTGCTGGGGAGTCATTCGTTTACATGATTCTGCCTGGATTTCATGAATGAGCAACGCTCCGTCTCCGGTTTTTACCCACATATCACAGAAAACCAATTTAAGGATCGTTCCCGGCAGAATACTATCATCGTTAATCTTATCGTATAAATCCTCTGGAATATCAGCAAGTCGGGAGCAACAGATTTTGAACCTTTTTCCGCACATTGTGGATTGGGCACCCGGCCATGGATTAGTGCCGCGGATTTTGTTATGAATAGCTAAGGTGGTCTGGGACCAGTCGATTATTCCTATGTGTTTATCGATTTTTGGTGCATAGGTAGCCAGGCTTTCATCTTGCTTTGTTCTAACTAATGTACCGTCTTCCAGGGCTTTGATTGTTTTAATCAGAGTTTTTGCGCCTAGTTCTGACATTATATCGTGCAGTTCACCTGTCGTCATGTCAATAGTAATAGTTATTTCTTCCTTTAATAGCATATCACCCGTATCCAGACCTAATTCGGTAAACATTGTTGTGATGCCGGTTTTCTCATCTCCATTTATTATTGCCCATTGTATGGGTGCCGCACCCCTGTATTTAGGAAGCAACGATCCATGGACATTGATTGTTCCATACTTTGGAATATCCAGCAGACTCTGAGGCAGTATTTGACCAAACGCGCAGGTGACTATAAGATCCGGATTCAGCTGGGCGATTCTGTGAATAATCTCCGGCTCCTTAGAAATTTTGCGTGGTTGTAATACCGGTATATCGTACATTTTTGCACATTCTTTTACCGGAGGAGCCTGAAGCATATGCCCTCTTCCCTTTGGACGATCCTCCTGCGTAACAACACCAACTATTTCATAATTATTTTTAATTAATGCTTTCAATGAAGGTACGGCAAAATAAGGCGTACCCATAAATAAGACTCTCATGATATGTTATTCCTTCTCATATTCAACAAATTCTATTACTTTTTCATCAAAAAGAATACCTTCTAAATGATCCAGCTCATGACTTATACAAATAGCCTTAAGCTCTGTTCCCTCAGTCCGCACCTTTTCCCCGTATCTGTTCAGATACTCTACAACTACTCTTTTGGGACGTTTTACTTTTCCATATACCCCGGGCACGCTTAAACATCCCTCCACATCTGTCTGTTCTCCTTCAGACTCTATAATAACCGGGTTAATAAGCTCTATGAGCCCATCTCCCACATCCATAACTACTATTCTCTTTAGGATACCAACCTGCGGCGCTGCTAATCCAACCCCATTACCTTCATACATAGTCTCTTTCATATCATCCAAGAGTTCAAGGACTCTGCGGTTGATTTCTTTTACTTCCTTGCATCGTTTATTTAATATTTCGTCTCCTTTTTTTACAATATTGCGTATTGCCATATCTATTACCCCTTGATTATTTCACTTAAATTATATCGCTTATACCATTATATTATATCATAAGCCCAGCCATAGCAATTCATTGCTATACCCACTAAAGACCGCATTGGATTAGCAATCTTTGATTGCGTTAATGGGTGGGGTTCTTATTACGAAGTAACAAGGTTCCCGGGTACCCATTAGCAATCTTTGATTGCGTTAATGGGTGGGGTTCTTATTATACCATGCTGGCAGGATCGATATCCACACTAATGTCGGCGCTGCCGGTTTTCGTTTTTGGAAAAAGGTCAAGGATTTCGTTGATAAGCCGAACCAATACGTTTATCGATCCGATTTTTATTATTAATCGCCATCTGTATCTTTTACGTATAATAAAAACTGGTGAAGGCAGCACATCCGAGTATTCAAACGCATATTTTTTTGCGTATTTGTCAAGAATTTGTGATCGTAAATTCTGCAATGACTCTTTAGCATCATCCTGGTTCTCCCCGGATACGATTACTATTCCAATATGGCAGAAAGGAGGAGTATTCATAAGTTTTCGCATAACAATTTCTTTTTTATAGAAGGCTTCATAATCCTGCACCATAGCGGTTTGAATGGCATAATCATCAATATTGTATGCCTGAAGGATAACACGCCCAGGCTTTTCCCCCCGGCCGGCTCGCCCTGAAGCCTGTGTTATCAGCTGAAATGTTCTCTCACTTGCTCTAAAATCTCCATTAAAAAGGGAAGAATCGGCAGATAGAATTCCCACTAGAGTAACATCAGGAAAATCATGCCCCTTTGCCACCATTTGTGTCCCCAATAGAATATCGGCTTCCTTATTACGAAATGCATTTAATAGCTTCTTATGGCCATATTTTCCGCTAGTGGTGTCCATATCCATGCGCAAAATTCTAAAAGCGGCCGGGTGCTCTTTCAGCTCTTCCTCCACCTTCTGTGTTCCCGTTCCAAAAGCTTTTATTCGTTTACTTTCACACTTCGGGCAGGTTTTTATTATAGGCTCCGAATAGCCGCAATAATGACAAATATTTTGGTTGTCATGGATATGTACCGTTAAGGTAACGCTGCAATTAGGGCATTTTATTGTAAAGCCGCATTCTCTGCAAAGAAGGAAGGAAGCATATCCCCGTTTGTTTAGAAAGAGAATGCTTTGCTCGTGATTATTCTTATTATTAACAAGCTCCTCCTCAAGTTTTCTGCTTAGTACTCCTCTGTTTCCTTCTTTCAATTCTTCTCTTAAATCCACTAATACAGTTTGGGGCAAAGGCATTGAATTAGGTCTTTTTGTCATGGTCAACAGCATTGTTCTTCCATTCAGTGCGCGGTAGTATGTCTCAATAGACGGTGTTGCCGAGCCTAAAAGCAGCAATGCTCCGTTAATATTGCATCGTGCTCTGGCTACCGAACGTGCATCATATTTGGGTGTATTCTCTGATTTATATGTCAGCTCATGCTCTTCATCAATAATAATTATCCCAATATTCAACAATGGAGCAAATATGGCTGAACGAACTCCAATAACCACATCTACTTCCCCCGCTTTGATTTTTCTCCACTGATCATAGCGTTCACCCTGAGATAACCGGCTGTGCTGAATTGCAATCCTATTTCCAAAGTGAGCGGTAAAACAGCTTGTCACTTGAGGTGTCAGAGATATTTCCGGAACAAGTACTATTGCAGTTTTTTTGTTTTTTATTACTTCTTTAATGAGCCTGATGTATATTTCAGTCTTTCCGCTTCCTGTTACACCATGTAGAAGCACCTCATTGAGCTTGTTTTGGCCTAATAATGGAATTGTTTTTTGCAATACTTCCTCTTGCTCGTCTGTCAATACAAGCTCTTTTGGTATATCACATTCCACATTTTCAAAAGGATTTCTTTCAACCTCAATTTCACAATAGGATACCCAGCATTTTTTTGCCATGTTGCGGATCGTTCCATGTGATACGCCTGCTATCAGCAAAATGTCCTGCAGGGTGCAGATTCCTTCGGCAAACAGAACCTCCATGACTCTGATGGGACGGATATTCTTTACCTTTTTCTCTTCGACAAGGGAATAAAACTCTTCTTTACTGATAGAAGGCATTATTGCTTTTGCAGTTTTCTCGTTAACAGGCTGTTGGAAAAATTCATTTCTTATTATCAGACCTTTATCAATCAAAAATTTTAAATCATCAGAGTTCTCCCCGATTTTTACAATATCTTGTTCAGGCATGCCATCCTTACTTTTTTCAAGTCTATTCAAAATTTTTTTTTGTGATGGATTAAGTTCAAAGCTTATACTGGATTTATTGTCATGTAAAATATCTGATACCCGAACCCAGCTTTGCTTTTTTAAGCTTAGACCTGCTGGTATCATTAATCTTATGGCATCACCTAAGGTGCAAAAATACCGGGTTTTCATCCATTTTGCCAATTTTATCATCTCTTCTGATAGAAGCGGAGTAGGATCAACAATTTGAGATATTTGCTTCAGCTTTTTATTCTGCTCCTGTTCTTGATCTAAAACCTCAATAATCCATCCGGATCTCAATTGGTTTCTGCGTCCGAAAGGAACTAAAACCCTCACTCCCGGTGCTGCTTTATCTATATCATCAGGGAAAACTTCATATTCATATGTCTTGTCATAGCTTCTTGTTGCATCGGAAAGTGCCACAGCCGCAATCAGCATAGCCAGTACCTCCAAATAAACGATAAAAGGCAGATGATACTGCCTTATTATAATAACATCACCCGTTACCGAAATCAAAGATTTCGAACGGGTGCCCGAGTTATTGATACTTCGTATTAATCCCATCACCCGTTATTTAAAATCAAAGATTTCGAACGGGTGCCCGAGTTATTGATACTTCGTATTAATCCCATCACCCGTTACCGAAATCAAAGATTTCGAACGGGTGCCCGAGTTATTGATACTTCGTATTAATCCCATCACCCGTTACTTAAAATCAAAGATTTCGAACGGGTGCCCGAGGTTTTTTTAATAATAAAGGGATTTGTTAAATCACAAATCCCTTCGTAATCTTAACAGGAATACTCCTTATATACATATTCAGGAATACTACTGATATCTCCGCTAATAGAAAATATAAACTGGGTCTCAAATTTCTCCGCCAATAATTTGATTTGTTCAAAAAAGTACTCGTATTGCCCTTCTTCTATTTCATAATTAGATAAAGCATCAATATAGATGGCCTTTATGTCATAGTTTTGGGCAATCATGCCGCATATGAAGGAAAGTAATTGTTTCAATGATAGAATTGGAAAATCAGAAATATCTACATATCTTATTGGATGTTTAAGGTTTGTAATATGAGAAATGCCACGGTTAATAAATACTATGTCTCCTTTACAGCTATCCAGCAAAGCATTGGCACTTGCTATCAAGTATTTTGTCTTTCCTACGCCCTTGTTTCCATAAACAACCTTTATCATGGGTACCATCCCCTTTCTTATTCCTTCTTGTTATTGTTTTCTTTTACAACCTCCATTTTAGATACTGAGATTTCATAAGCTACTCTTTCTTCCGTTTCGGTTTCAGATATTTTTTTCTGATAGGTACGGCTTTGAATACGCCCCCAAATACGGATATTGTCGCCTATTTCAAAGGTTCCGGCAAATCTTGCATTTCTCCCCCATGCAATGCAAGGAATATAGTCCGATTTATTATATGCTCTGTTTACGGCTAATAAAATATCCGCAATCTCTCTTCCAAATGGAGTTGTTCTATACATGGGCTTTCTGCAGACAAACCCATTTAAGCATATTTGGTTAGGATTCTTATTTGTCACCTCCTCTTCCAAAATCTCTATTTCTCTGGCAAAAACAGTAAGCATAAGTTTATGCCCGCTAGCGCTGTTATAATTATTGTAGGAGCGGAATTGCCCTTCAATAATAAGGTATTGGAAAAGCTCAATACTATCCGGACTAACAAGACGCTCAGAGAACATTACCGGTATGTTATCATAATTATCACTCAAACGGGGTACCTGAATATAAACTATGTAAAACCCTTCTCCATATACCTCGTGGCTAAACTCAGGACTTGTTATTACCTTTCCAACAAGATTTACACTGTTGTTTTCTAAAGCCGAGTTCACTGACATCTGATACTCCAACCCCTCTCAAAGTCTTTCGTATTTTCGAACATGCTACCTAATTATTATTATTCAGTACCTAGTTCGTTTAGAAGCTATTTAATCAATATCACTAAACATTAGTAAAAAGTAATAGGTATATAAAAAATATCGCCAGAAATATTTTTTTTATTCAATTGAATCATATAATATATTTCACCAAATTAACAGGGGCTTAAACATGTTTTTTCTCATTATTTATGTATATAAGGATTTTAATAATGTCAGTCATCTTTAATCTGCCTTCCGTCATAACGTATCTTATAATTCTCTTTTATCAACATATCCGAAACAGTAGCACATTCAAAGCCATTAGCGGTTAGGTTTTCAAGAATTGAAGGCAGCACCTCTTCGGTATGCAGCGTATCATTATGAAAAAGTATTATTGAACCGTTTGCTGTTCTTTCTGTTACCCTTTTGAATATATCTTCTTTAGTCATACTTTTTTTCCAGTCTAGAGAGTCAACATCCCATTGAATAGTTTGGTGATTAAGACGATTGGCAACTTTTATGGTCGTTGAATTATATTCGCCGTATGGTGGTCTGAACAAGGTTATTTTTTTTCCGGTAATTTCTTCCAGAATATCGCTGCAAAGTAATATTTCCTCTTGGATCTTGCTTTCTGGTATCTGAGCCATATGGGCATGAGAATAACCATGATTGGCAATCTCATGGCCTCGGTCGGAAATCAGCTTTACCGCATCAGGGTATTTTTTTGCCCAAATTCCTACAATAAAAAATGTTCCTTTAGCTTTATATTTATCAAGAATATCAAGGATATTTGGTATATCATCTGCTCCCCAGGCACAATCAAATGTTATTGCGCATTTTTTCCCTTCGCATTCAACCGAATATATAGGTATGTCCTTATTGTATTGCCCTGAAACCTGAGCCAGGTATTCCTTTGCTGTAAATATGTTGATCATGAGAAGTATAATAAATATTATCAGAAATAGTATAGGTATCAGATTTTTTTTATGGAAAAAACAGAACTGCATAAAGACTCCGCCTTAAAAGCATGCTTCTGTTAAGAATTTTATGCTTTTTTCATATAGTTATGCATTGGACATAGGAATAACCCAATATGCAGAACTGTTTATAATATTGAAAATGCCGGCTATGCAATATACATATATTTTCCTGTAATACTCTTTTTTATGACTCCTCTAATCTCTAAATCCAATAGTATTTCGAATAAATCAATTATATGAATATTAGTTTTCTCCGATAATTCTTCATCGCAAAGATCTTCGATTTTTAAAGCCGAAATAATTTTTTTCTCTTTCTCTCCAAAAACTATTTTTCTTTTAACCCTATTCCCTCGTTTATTCTTAACCAGCGGTACTGTTCCGAAGCTCAGTTCATCAAGAATATCTTCAGTGTTCAATACTATTTTTGCTCCATCTTTAATCATTCTGTTAGTGCCTATACTATTATAACTATTAATGTTCCCCGGTATTGCAAATACTTCTCTGCCTTGTTCCAGAGCACAATTTGAGGTAATGAGCGAGCCGCTTTTTAATCCTGCTTCAACCACAAGAGTTCCTAAAGACATACCGCTAATAATACGATTACGACATGGAAAATTAATGGTAGACGGCGGGCAGCCGGGAGGGTATTCCGAAACAACAGCCCCGGAGTTTTTTATGCGTTCCATTAAATTTCTGTTTTCCGGAGGATAAACAATGTCCACTCCGCAACCAAGAACCGCTACTGTCTCCCCTCCCGCATCCAAAGCCCCGCTGTGAGCAGCCGTATCGATTCCTCTGGCCATACCGCTTACTATTGTAAAATCTGACAAGGCTAGTTCGGATGCTATCTTAAATGCTGTTTCTATCCCGTAACCCGAGGCTTTTCGAGAACCCACAATAGCTATTGCATTTGATTTTGGAATAACTCCCCGGACATAAAGCACCAAAGGAGGATCCGGGATGTATTTCAGCATTTCAGGGTATTCTTCATGGGAAATCGGTAATATTTTTATGCTTTTCCTGTCGCATAATTCCATGATCTTAATTACTTTCTGTTTCAATTTTTCGCTGTGATAATCCTTATAATTTTTTTGAGAGAAACCGGCCTTGATCAAAATTTCATTGTCGGCTTCAAATACCTTTTCCACTCCGCCCAGAGCAGTTAACAGGTCGATCTTAACGGTAGTCTTTAAATTCTCAATCCTGCTTAGTTTCAACCAATATTCAAGTTCTTTATCCATATTTCCTCCTCTAAACTCTTAATGCCCGATCCAAAGCCCTGTATTGTATGGCTTCTGCCACATGTTTCGAACGGATATTCTCACTTTGCTCCATATCTGCAATTGTTCTTGCAACCTTTAAAATTCGGTCATGTGCTCTCGCGCTTAAATTCAAATGGTCGAAAGCAGTTCTTAACACTCTTTTACCTTCTGAGTCAACCTTGCAAAATTCCTTAATAAGTGCACTTTTTAAGTGAGCATTACAGTAGATTCCATATTTTTTATAACGCTTATGCTGTATTCTTCTGGCTCTGTTCACACGTTGTTTAATTTCTAAGGAGCTTTCCTCAACTTTTTCATTTTCTATTTCCGAATATTTTAATGTCGGGACTTGTATATGTATGTCAATTCTGTCCATCAATGGTCCTGATAATCGTGAAAGATAATTCTCAGCATCTCTGAACGAACAGGTGCATTTCTTTGTAAAATCACCATAATAACCGCATTTACAGGGATTTGCAGCAGCTATAAGCATAAAATTGCATGGGTAACTGACAGAAAAATTTAATCTGGAAATGTTAACAATACCTTCCTCTAAAGGCTGCCTTAATACATCCAATATCCTGCGTGGGAATTCGGGTATTTCGTCCAAAAAGAGAACACCGTTATGCGCCAGGCTTACTTCACCCGGTTTCGGATGTTTTCCTCCTCCTACAAGGCTTGCGCTGCTTACCGTATGGTGAGGTGACCTGAATGGTCTTTCATTGATAATGGTAGTTCTTTGACTTAGCAAACCGGTTACACTATAAATTTTTGTAATTTCAAGCGCCTCTTCAAAACTTAAATCCGGCAAAATAGTGGGGAGTCTTTTGGCAAGCATTGTTTTCCCGGAACCCGGGCCTCCGATCATTATTAAATTATGCCCGCCGCTGGCAGCTACTTCCAAAGCACGTTTTGCATTTTTTTGACCTTTCACGTCGGAAAAGTCATCGGCATATATTTTTTGAAAAGGCAAAAATACTCCCTCTTGAGGTTTGTAACTTATCGGATTGACTCCTGTAAAATGCTCGGTTGCTTCCCTAAGCGTTTTAACCGGGTATACCTCAAGCCCCTTTACCACCGATACTTCATTAGCATTTTCTTTAGGCACCATTAGCTTCTTAAAACCAAGCTCCATAGCGGCAATTGCTTTACAAAGCATACCTGATGCATGCCTGATGCTGCCGTCCAGCGCTAATTCCCCCGCTATCAGATAACCTTCTAATGCTTCCTGGCAAATTGTTCCGGCTGAAACAAGAATGCTTAAAGCTAAAGGAAGATCAAATCCCGAACCCTCTTTTCGGGTATCTGCAGGGGCAAGGTTAACTGTGATACGCTTAATAGGAAACTCGAAGCCTGAGTTCTTTATCGCGGCTTTTACCCTTTCTCTGGCTTCCTTTACCGATGTGTCTGCCAAACCCACTATGTCGAAAACAGGTATCCCATTTGAAATATCTGTCTCAACCAGAATATGAAAACCATCTAATCCGTTGAGCCCGCAGGTTGATACTTTGCCGAACATAAAAAAACCTCCATACAAGAACATCTGTTTGGAGTACATTTTAGCATGTATTACTTTAATTAACAAGTTAAAATAATTTTACTTTCGCTTAATTCCTGTCTGCAATTGCAAATAAAAAAGCCTGCCGCAGCCTTCAGTGATTTTAAGGGACACTGGATTGCACGGCAGGCACGATCCCGCAAATGGACTATTATTGTTTTTACACTTTATACTTATAATCTAAAAGCATGGCGTAATCACCTGCATGTACAAAGCCTAGTTTTTCGTAGATTCGGCCTGCTTTTTCATTACTGTAAAAAAGATTTGGTGTTTTATTGTCTTTTAATATGTCTTTACATATGCAACTTACAACCAGAGATGCCAGCCCATGCTTGCGATATTCCTCTCTGGTAACCACTCCGCCGATAGTTGCGTACTTAGAGGATTCAATAGTAGTATATGCCTGTGATGCAATAACTCCATTTATTTTCAATACAAAATAACGGCAAATCCCCATCTCCATCCGCCTTCTTATACCTCTTTCAATTTCCTCAGGAGATTGGTAAAATCTCGAAAACTCGGGTATGCTGAAAATAAGGCCGGCGAGTTCCTTGCAATCCTCAAGGCCGGCCTTTTCAACTCTTTTGCATGGTCTGAGCATATCGGCATTTTTCAAAACCATATGTGTGGAAGGCTCAAGTATCATTGAGCCAAGAAATAAGGAAACCCCACTTAATATAATAATATCGCCTGATATGATATCGGGTCCGATAAATGCAATAAAGGAACCAAGCTCTTTTTCATCAACAAAGGAACCTCCGCTGTAAATATACAGGCTGTTAAAATGTTTCATGAGAATTGCATGGATGTTCTCACCATTATCGGTATAGAGCCAAACATCTTGAAAATCTTTCTCAAAGCCGTATTTTTCAATATAGGATAACAGAGTGGTATTAATGCTCCCTCCATTGTCAAGGTAATTGATAACAGCTTCGTAGTTTTCTTTTTCAGCTCTCTTTATCATTTTTTCCTCAATTATCAATAAAACTCTTGTTTATCTTCCTAATATCGACCCCTACCTTATCAAGATAACTCTTAATCTTCTCAGTTTCAATAGGTCTTTTTATGCTCAATTTTGTAGTCTTTACAAGTTCCTCATAGCTTAATACAAAATAACGCAAAATTTTATACTGTGGAATACCTTTATTAATGTTTTTAATTGCTGCTTCCAACTCATCTCCTATCATTTCTTTCGTATAACCTTTTTCATCAAAATAGTCTTTATCAATTACCAGTTTGGCACATACCTGAATATCTCCGTCAGGCGCTTTATAACCCCAAACATAGGATTCCTTAACACCCGGTATTATATTTAACAATACTTCGTATTCCTCAGGAAACGCTTTTTTACCGTTTGTAAATACTATCATTGATTTTACTCTGCCGGTTATTTTCAGGTTACCCTTCTCGTCAATTACTCCAAGATCCCCTGTACGGAACCATCCTTCATCTTCCATAACCCGGTCTGTTTCTTCAGGGTTCTCAAAATACCCAAGCATGACATTAGTACCTCTTACAAGAATCTCGCCCATTCCGTTTTCGTCCGGGTTATCTATTGTGACCTCAACATCTTTAACAGGAACACCAACCGTGCCCGGAACATTTTGGAAGAAAGTAGTTGCACTGATGACAGGAGAAGTTTCAGTCAATCCATACCCCTGTAAAAAGGTAATCCCAAAACTTTGGAACCCTTTAAGAATCTCAGCATTAATAGGAGCTGCACCCGAAACAAGCAATCTTAAATCTGGTCCCAGCTTATCCAATACAGCTTTAAACAGCTTTCTTCTCACATCGATGCCCATCTTCAACAAAAAGTTTGAAATCTTTGTTACCTTTTTAATAAGACCGTCCTTGCCTTGCTTTTTTATCCCATCCATGATCCTGCCATAAATTGCTTCAAATATAGCCGGAACGCCTACAAGTATGGTAACTTTAAATTCACGGATATTCTGTACAAGGTGCTTAATTCCTTCCGAATAAGATATAGTGATTCCAGAAAGAAGCATGAACATTAGTCCAATAGTATTTTCAAAGGTGTGATGCAGCGGCAGCAGGGAAAGATGCACATCAGTCGGAAATACTTCAAGGAGTGCGCTTACGGATGCGACATTGCTGGCAATATTTTTATGCGACAACATGACGCCCTTAGAAGCCATTGTAGTGCCCGATGTAAAAAGAAGAACAGACATTTTTTCCCTGTCAATAACTGCGTCCGTAAACCTTTTATCTCCTTGTTCCACCAAGCCTGCGCCTTTCTTAATCAATGAACTCATTAAGATAAACCTTGAATCATCCTTAGGCAGATCAATGTCATCCATGCAAATATAATATTTGAGTGTCGACTCTTTCTTTGAAAATTCCAACATCATATCATGATAATTTTCGCTGTAGAATATTGCCTCCACTCTGCCTCTTGAAACCAAATTCTCAACTTCATTGGCAGGTAAGTACTTATCAAGAGGAACCCCAACTCCCGTACCGTTTATTATTGAATAATATGCAACGCCCCATTCGTAGCGGTTTTCTGCAAATACCGATATATAACCGTCCTTAAGTCCAAGATCGTGTAATGCAGTTCCAAGAGCGTCCACATCATGATCCAGATCTATATAGGTTTTTTCAATGATTTTGCCATTTCGTTTAAATCTAAAAGCAATTTTTATACCGTACTTTTTAACACTTCTTTTTACAAGCTCACGGCAATCTGAGATATTTACCGATTCAAAATATCCGGTTCCCTTTACAATTCTCCTGCCATTTTCCGTCATTACTTCATACCCAGTATTCATCTGCAACATCCCCCTAATTATCATCTGGTATTAATATTTTATTTTATTACTAGGTCATAATTATATCATAAAAAATCAATAAGAATCAAGATATATTAATAATGTCCTGAAAATAATATTATCACTAAGCCTTTTCATGGCAAAGCAGGGAGCTTTATCCCCGATCAGTATTTGAAAATATTTTGGTGCCAAAGCTTGTACGCATAATATGTAACAGGAATATATTCAGGAGACAAGTTATGACTCTAACACCTTTTGTAGATGCTCTTCCGATTCCAAAGGTTTTAAAGCCTGTTAAAACATGCAAAGATAGTATCTACTATGAAGTTAAGATGCAAGACTTTTTCCACCAGTTCCATAGCGAGCTGAAACCAACAAAGGTCTGGGGATATGAGGGACAGATTCCGGGTCCCGTTATTGAAAATAATGAAGGCCGGTGCACTTATATACAATGGATGAATAAAATTAATGATGAAAAACATATTTTACCTGTAGACCATACACTCCACAGCTCCCATGAGGGTATGACTGAAGTAAGAACGGTAGTCCATCTGCACGGAGCAGAAGTAGAACCGGAAAGCGATGGATACCCCGATGCCTGGTTTACGAAAGATTTTGAAATATGCGGCCCGCGCTTTGCAAAAAAAATATATAACTACCCAAATAATTAGCGTGCTGCCACACTCTGGTACCATGATCACGCTATTGGCATTACTCGGTTAAACGTATATGCAGGGCTGGCAGGCTTGTACATAATAAGGAGCGAAAAGGAACGAGATCTGAATTTGCCTTCAGGTGTCTATGAAATACCTTTGATAATTCAGGATAAATCTTTTAATGAGGATGGTTCTCTTTTCTATCCAAAAAATATTGACAACCCTCCTCCGACATATCCGGAGGTATCCATTACCCCGGGCTTTGCCGGAGATACAATTATAGTAAACGGTAAAGCTTGGCCATGCCTGGATGTGGAACGAAGAAAATATCGTTTTCGAATCCTGAATGGCTCAAATGAGAGATTCTACAGAATGAAGCTGTCTTCCGGGCAGATGTTTATTCAAATTGGTTCAGACGGAGGTCTGCTGCAAAAACCTGTTTGGTTGGAAGAAATAACAATGGCTCCCTCCGAGCGGGTAGACTGTATTATTGACTTTACAGACCAGCCGGTAGGAACAAGTATCACACTTACCAATACTGCAAGAACGCCTTTTGACTTTGGTACCCCTCCTGATTCAAATAAAGACGGGCTTATTATGCAATTC